>NZ_JALJRJ010000022.1:0-115497 GCF_024519755.1 Micromonospora sp. Mcm103 | reverse complement strand
CGAACGTCGCCGTCTCCGTCTCGGTGAAGCCCGCGTCGGTCGCGGCTCGCCGCAAGAGCCCGTAGTGATCCACGGACGTCATGCTGCCAGGTCTGATTCGACCGGCGGCGGCAGGCGTCCCGTATCCGATCTTCGGCATTACCGGACGTTTCGTCTTCGGCTGACCTGGCCTCACGAGGGCTGCGGTGATCGTCTTGCCTCAGAGCTGATAGGCCGCTGAACTGCGGTGGTGGAGGTGCGCCCGGCAGGATTTCGAACCTGCGGCCTTGGGGCTAGAGGAAGATCGGAGTTGGTGGGTCGACTTGGCTGTACGGATGGCTGTACGGCTACGGCGGAACGACAGTGACTTGCGGCCAGCGTCTGCTGGGGTCATGGCGCGAGAGACGCGCTCGTGAAAGCTCGACCGTGATCCTTCGTGGATTGCGCCGCCATACCCCATCGAGCAGGTCCTCCAGCCCACGCGGGGCACAGACGTGCAGTGTCTCGGCAGAGTCGAGACGCACGGCGACACAGGTAGCGGTTTCGGGCCAGGTGGCCACGGCATCGGCTACGGATCCGAGTGCATCGACTGGACCCGTGCCGAACACGCCCTCGTACCAGATGTGCACCGCGGCTTGGTTGGTCGCCTCCCACGGGACCGCCGGATCATGGCGTCGTAGGAGCTCGGTTGCCGCGACGTCGCTGCCCGGGGTGAGGTCGCTGGCGTCGAAGAATGCAACGTCGACGTCCCGAACGTCCCGGGGGTTGAAGCCGGCTCCATACCGTTGGCCCCAGACGAGATCCCGCAGAACACCCGCCCCTACCCACGCGTCCGGTAGACCAGCTTCCCGCACGGTCGTCAGCACGTTGAGTAGCCACCGACACGACACGATCAGCTCGGCCAATTCGCCCGGTCGGGATGACAGTGCGTTGGCCACACGCCGTTGCGGATCACCCGGGAACTGATTTCCGTTCAAAGTGACGGTGTCGGTCTGCCACATCACGACGGCATCCTCTCACCTTCCCGGCACCACTAGACCGACCTCGTAGGCGCACACGACGAGCTGGGCTCGATCACGGGCCGACAATTTGAGCAGCAGTCTGCTCACGTGGGTCTTCACCGTGTTGAGGCTGACGGTGAAGTGTTCGGCGATCTCCGCGTTCGACCGGCCGGCCGCAACCTGAACCAGCACTTCCCGTTCGCGCTCGGTCAGTTCGTCGAGCGCTCCCGGTGCGGTTGCCAAGGTGTGGCCGGACGTGCTTCGCACGAACTCCGCGACCAGTCGGGTGGTCACCCGTGGGGTCAGCAGGGCCTCACCACCGGCGATGATGCGGATGGCGCTGAGCAGGTCTTCCGGAGGGGTGTCCTTGAGTACGAAACCGCTTGCTCCGGCACGCAGCGCGGCGAAGACGTGCGCGTCCTCACCGAAGGTCGTGACGATCAGCACACGGGCGTCGATGCTGTCGTCGTCGGCGATGTGCCGGGTGGCTTCGAGGCCGTCCATGACCGGCATGCGGATGTCCATGAGCAGGACGTCCGGCCGAAGTGCACGGCTCTGCCGGACCGCCGCGGCACCGTCGGATGCCTCGCCGACCACCGTGAGCCCTGGTGAGGTTTCCAGGAGCACCCGGAATCCGGCTCGTACCAGCGCCTCGTCGTCCACGACCAGGACACGGATCGGCTCGGTAGTGCCGTCGGCGCCGACCGCCGGTTCAGCCACGGCGCTTCCCCTCGCTGCGGTCAGCGTGTGCCGTCCGGCTCGTCGATCGTAGTGGGAACTGAACGCGCACTGCGTAACCACCGTCCGGACATGGGTCGGCCGTGACGGTGCCCTCGTACAACGCGACACGGTCCCGCATCCCGGCCAGGCCGTGTCCGCTGCCGGGCCCGGCCCCGGACGGACCGGCGACGGGGGCGGCGTTGAGCACCGAGATGCTGAGTCCGTCCGGGCCGCTGGTGACCTCGACGGATGTTGTCACCCGGCCGGCGTGGCGGACCACGTTCGTCAGCGCCTCCTGCACGACCCGGTAGGCCGACTCCTCGACCGGTGGTGGTGCGCCGGCCGTCTCGGACAGTGTGAGCGTGATCGGGTAGCCGTCATCGCGGAGATTGTCGACGAGCGACCGGATGTGTGCGAGTGTCGGTCGTTCGACGGCCGGGCCGGCCGTCAGCGCACCCGCCGTGCCCAACGGATTCCCCGAAGCGTCCCGCAACGAGTGCAACACCGCTCGTAACTCGTCCAAAGCGCTGCGGCTGGCCGTCTCGATCGCCGACAGCGCGGCCCGCGCCTCCTCCGGCCGCTGTTCGAGCACCACCCGTGCCACGCCCGATCGGACCGCGATCATGCTCAGCGTGTGCGACACGATGTCGTGGACGTCCGCCGACACCCGGACCCGTTCCTCGGCGCGGACCCGGCGCTCCGCCTCCCGGGCCCGCTCCGCCGTCTCCGCGCGCAGCCGACGCTCCGCCTGTCGACGGGTACCGAACGCGTACCCCACCAACCAGGCGGGAATGGCGAGAACCAGTTGGATCGCGTTCTTCCCGGTGGCCGGGTGCAACTGCATCGCGATCAATTCCGCCGTGGTGACCAGCCCGACCGCGGCCACGCTGGCCCGCAGCGACACCTCGCGCGGAAGCCGATCGGCCACGGTCAGCACCGCGATCCCCAACGCCGGGCCCGCGTTGCTGTGGAACACAGTGAAGCCGACATCGGCCAGCGCCGCCACGGCGAGGACCAGCGACACCGTCACGAGCACCGGTATCGGGACCGCCCGGCGCGCCGCCAGCGGCACGGCCGCGGCGGTGCCGAGGACCAGGATCGCCGCCGTCGGCCCATGTCCGGAACCGCGGAGCAGGACCGGGAGAGTGAACAGTCCGAACGACCCGACGGCCAGAGCGATGTCGAGCAGATCGGGCGATGGCAGATCGGTCCGGCCCAGTCGCATGTGGATCACGCTAGCGAAACGTATCGACGAAGGCGTCATGCGCGAGAATGACCGTGCCGCCTCCGAGGGAGGCCCCGGATCATGCCGGAGAGCGACGCCCGGGCCGGTCGGTGTGGCGCAATGTTCCAGTCATGACAAACCACCGGCTGCAGTTGTCCCGTCCCGCCGTTTTCACCGCGACCGTTTCCGTGATAGCCGGACTGGCCAGCGGAGTCGCGAGGTACCTCCACCGATCCGACACGCTCGAACCACAGATCGCGGGCACTGAGGCGTGGCTGCCGCATCTCGGCGTCCTCGTGGTCGTGACCGTCTGGTTCGCGGTGGCATCCCGCCGTAGCCCGCTCGGCTGGAAAGTGATCTTCGTGCCGCTCGGACGTCCGATGGCAGCACGGATCGGAGCCACATTCCGGTCCGGGGCCGGCGTTCCGGCTTTGCTGCGCTGCCTGGCCGTCGCCTTCCTCGTACTGCTGGAGGTGTACATGGCCTGGCGCATCGGACTGCAGGTCTTCGCCGGGCTGGACCCGAACTTCACCCGCAACGCCTGGGGCGGCCCGTCGTACCCCGGCGCGATGTTCTGCCACTACCTCGACGGTGCCCTGCTGTACCCGATCTGCCACGTCCTGCTCCGGCGAGTCACTGTCCCCGCCACCCGGGAAGAAGGCGTCGCCGCGTGATCGGACGAGGTGAACCCGGGCCACCTACCGAATGCCGATTCGGATAGAGCGGAATTCGGCAATGCAATACGCCGACGGCTTGTCCTCCGTCGACTGATGCGCGACAGCCGTCCACCAACTGTTCTGCGACGCCATGCCGATCGCGCCCTGGCCGTGCGCGACGCGGCGGCGGGAGTTGCCTGGGGAGTACCAGGGTGCTCCGGCCCCTTTCCGCCTGGCGGACGGTCGGTGGCGCGTGGGACGCTCCCGTCATGCGCATCGCCGAGCACATTGCCGCGCTGGACGAGGAAGGCGTCCGACTGGCAGAGGCGGCGGACCGGGCGGGCCTGGACGCACCCGTGCCCACCTGCCCCGGCTGGCAGGTCCGTGATCTGCTGCGCCATGTCAGCGGTGTCCATCGCTGGGCCACGGGTCACGTGATCACGGGACGCCGTCAGCCTTACTCCACTCGCGAGGAGGCGGAGTTCTTCGCCGCAGTCGAGGACGACGAGCTGCTGGACTGGTTTCGCGAGGGCCACCGCGCACTCGTGGACACGCTGGCAGCGGCGGACGAGAGCGTTGAATGTTGGGCGTTTCTGCCCGCGCCCTCGCCGCTGGCGTTCTGGGCACGTCGCCAGGCTCACGAGACCGCAGTACACCGCGCCGATGCCGAGTCGGCTGTCTCCACGGTTCCCTCCTGGGACCCCGCCTTCGCCGCTGACGGCGTCGACGAACTGCTCAGCGGCTTCTTCGGCCGGCCCGGTGGGCGTCTGGTGGCCGATCCACCCCTCAGCATGGCCCTGGCGCCCACTGACATCGACGCCGGATGGACCTTCTACATCGAGCCGGCCGGGCGCCGCCTGGTCGCCGCTGAGATGCCGGCCCAGCTGACCATCGTGGGACCCGCATCCGAGCTCTACCTCCTGCTGTGGAACCGGAACGGGACTGAACGCCTCGAACTACGCGGGGACGCGGCCGTCCTGGACCTCTGGCGGGCACGGGCCACGATCACCTGGCAATGACGCCGTCATCCCGGCGAGGTCAGCCCGTTGCCGCCCACCGTGGTTCCCATCCGCTCGTCGACAGGCCCGGATGGGCGAGACAGGCGGTTCGGAAAGCTGGATGCGACCGGCTTTCGTTCGACCTCTGCATTACAGACGCAGTGGGTTCAGCCAAACCATCGGGCAGGTAGGAGCCGCCTCGACGTCAATACGAGAGCTGTGAGCCACTCCGCCATCGCTCCAACTTCCCGGCCATGGCCCAGATGCTGCCCGGCCTGCTGCTGGAGGCAGCCGCAGTCGGTGGCCTGCGCTCGCCCAGGTGGCGCGGCCTGCCTGCGACACGTCTGGTACCGCCGCCTGGCGTTGGGCGCGGGCGCGGGTGGCGGTGACGGCGGCCGAGGACGTGGAGCAGGCGGCGTGGCTGAGGGCGACCCGCTTCGCGTACGCGCAGAGCTCCGGACGGGGCCGAGGGGGAGTTCCTGGCGGGTAAGCGGCAGGCGGCGCGGTACTTCTACCGGTGTGAGCTGCCGAAGATGGGGGCGCAGTTGGTGCGCCACACAGACAACTCTGTCGCCGTGTCGTGCCGGGCCCGGTGACAATGCTTGCCGGACGGTGATACGACGAGGGTCGAAGGGCGTTGCTGAAGTGGGTCGACGGTTGGGCGGACACGAATGGCCGGTGATGGTCAGTACCGTTCACCTCGGGCGCGGTCGGTACCGGGTCATGCGGCCGGCAAAGCCGCCGGGGTTCGCCGGTCTGTACGAGGGCCGTCTTGGAGCCCAGTTCTGCCTCGACAAGGAAACAGCGATGCTGCTCGCGCTGGCGTGGGGGCTGGCTGCCCGGTCGCCGCACACGATCGTCTATCTTCCCCTACGTCGCGCGACAGTTCCTGACCATCACGGTTGGGGGCGCCCGCTCGACCTGGTGTTGCTGCATCACCGCCTCGCGTTCCCGCCGTCGCGGTGGAAGCAGGTCCGTTCCCGGTTGGGGACGGGTCGGCCACACACCGTCGTCCTACCTGGCGAGGCGTGGCCGGCGCGGTCGACCGATGATCACCGGCGAGTCCGGTATCAAGAGTTCCGCGATCATCTGCGGTGGGACATCGCCGCCGACACGTTGGTGCTCACCGGCAGCCGCGAAGCGTTCGAGTTGGAAGCCGACCAGGTCCGTGCCCTGGCCGAGGAGTGCCCCGCCCATCGCGCTCGCATGCCAGGCACGCACTGTTGCGCCGAGATCGGCATGGGCAGAACCCGCCGCCACCCCGACCGACGCCGGCCGTACGCCGAACTTCATGCCGAATACGCGCAGTGACGTTACTGGATACTGCTTCGATGATCAGGTTCCGGTTCGAGCTGTACCCACTCGACGAGGTGTCGCCGTGGGGCAGGGGCCACCCGGGGCTCCACTGGTTCGGGCTCACCGAGGGCTGGTACTGGCTCGAAGCAGGCGGGCAGAAGCTGCTGCGCGGCGCCCGGGAGGTTCATCCGCATCCCTACGTCGAGTATTACCTGGCCCGGCTCTGGGAAGACGTCATTGCCCTTACACCCGAGGTGCTGGAGCCGGTGCCCGACGATCTGCAGTCGTTCATCGCCTCCCACCCCGAGCAGTGGACGTGTGACCCTCTCGAGTTCGTGGCCGAACCGGATGAGGGACAGACCGACGACGGGAACGCGGACGTGCCCGACCATCCAGTCGTCACGGCCGCGATCTGGCACGGCGAGCATCGCCTGGATTTCGGTTACCTGCGCAATCCTCCCGAGCTCCGATTCTGGCGTACCATCCGTGGCGATCGCGACGAGATCACCATGGATTGGCGGCACGAGGACGACGGCGAGATCGGTTTCACCGCCGACCCCGCAGTCCGACGCAGCGTCCCGACCACCGCTTACCTTGAGGCCGTGCACATCCTCAACCGCGAGCTGATGGACGCCATGGGGCAGCGGGTCGAGGAGCTGGAACGCCGTGGCGGGCTACCTGGCGTGGACCTTGACGTCGTCCATCTGCGGCGGGAACACGAAGACCGGCGGCACTGGTTTGCCAAGAACCTCGATCGCTCCCCGAAGACCGACTGGAACGTTGTCCGCCAAGGTGCCCGCCTGCTGCTCGGCGACGTTCAACGGGCCGACGCCCCGGCGGGCTAGGCATTCCTTCGAGCACCCGACCGGGACATCATCCGCTTATCGGCTAGATGCGGATATCCGATCATGGGAGGTTGGTGGCGTCGTTCCTGCCTCGCTCGAGGTCTTCGGGGGGTACGCGGGACATCAGTAGGTGGACCTAGACTGCGGCTCGTGACGACACCCCCCACTGCGGTCGAGGTGGCCTTCGCGCTGTTGCGGGAGGGCCGTATGGGTGATGCCGAGAACCTCATGACGCGCGAGCTGCAGGCCGTTACTGACAAACACGGTCACGGCAGCCCGGAATGGGCCTCGGCCCAGTGCGACCTCGGCAATGTGCTGCTCAACGCCGATCAGCTCGACCGCGCGATCGAGTGCTACCGGCGTGCCGTCTCCGCGACGCCGCGGGATCACGAGTCCCGCAAGGAGCAGTTGACCTGCCGACTCAATCTGGGCTTGGCGCTGCGCATGGCCGGACGGTTCGACGAGGCCGAGACGGAGTTGCGCCTGGGGGTGCAGGAGCGGCTCGCCTTCTACGGCCGCGAGCACGCCGGGTACGCGTTCGGTCTTGAGCCACTGGCAGACCTGCTGCGGCAGCGTGGCGACGTCGCAGGTGCCCGGCAGGTCGTCGAGGAGGCGGTGGCCAACCTGTGGCGTAACGGGCACGAGCGGGTGGCCTCCGCGTTGGCGCTGCGAGCAGCGATTGTGCACGCCGGTGGCACCGGCGAGCCGCTCTTCGTGGGCCTGGACCAGCTGCCGGACCAGGTCGTCGAGGAGATCGGACGAGTCGTCATTCAGATGCTGGACCACGACGACCCGGCAACCAGGCCCCTGCTCACCTCCCTGGTCGCCGCGTTGGAGGAGCGGCTCGGCATCGACCACCAGGCGACGCTCAATGCCTTGTCCGCACTGGCGAACCTCGGCCGTGATCTCGGTGACCAGGTGGGGCGGGTCGACGCGATCGAGCGCGTGCTCGCTTCGTACGACCGGCAGGGCCGGCAGGAGGAGGCGCTGATGGCGGCGCTCGGCTTGGCTGTGGCGCAGGGCGAAGTCGGCGACGCCCAGGCGGCGCTGGGCACGTACGCGTCGTCGTACGCGAGGGCGGAGCGCATCGGTCGTCCGGAGCTGCGGAGTCAGGTGCTGCGCAACTGGGGTCTGGCGCTGAAGGAGGCCGGCCAGGTGGACCTGGCGGAGCAACGGCTGATCGAGGCAGTGAACCAGGCGCGCCGCGGCGCCGACCATGAGATGGTCGGGCGGGCCTGCATCGCCCTCGGACTGTTCCTTCAGCATGAGGCACGGCTGTCGGAGGCCCGCACGGTCCTGGAGGAGGGCCTGACCGTCATGGATCCCGTACACCCGGACGCGATCATCGGCCGCAGCCACCTCGGTGCGGTTCTGGATGGCCGCACCTGCGGATGCGGCGACATGGCGGGCACGATCGCCGACGCGTTCCGTGGGTTCGTCATCACCAGGCTCCCTGCGGACCTGCTCGACCGCCTCGACGTGGCGATCGTCGACGGCGACTTCAAAATCGACGTGGCACTGCGGCGAGAACCCACCGAGTCCGAACTCGAACGGCTCAACGACGTCTTCCAGACCGCCCACGCGGAGTTCCGCCGCCGGATCAGCGAGCCCCGCTACGCCGGTTGACCGCACGACAGCCGCCGCAGGACCAGGCCGTGCCGGTCGAGGTCCGGACGGGATGCGAGGCTGGACGCGTGGCTTCCCGATCGATGTACGCGTGGACGGCCCTCGGCTGCCCGTCGGCCACCCGGTAGGCACCGTGGACGCGTCGGTGTGTCTGACGACCGGCGAGAGTGCGGTGGAGTGTCACGGAACCGTGCTCACCCTGCGGCAGGCCCATGACAGCCTCGCCCAGGTGGAGATCGTCGCCCGGCTCCTCGGCTCGTACGCTCCGGACGCTCGCCGGCCCCTGACATGGCGCGACGCATGAGCCTGGTGGCAGCGTTCGTACCGATCTGGATCCTCACCGCGGTGGGTTACGCGGCCTGCCGCTGGGGCCTGCTGGGCGAGGCGGCGACGTCGGTGCTCGGCCGGTTCGTGTTCCAGCTCGCGATGCCGGCCGCCCTGTTCCTGGCCCTGGCCCGGATGCCGCTGTCCGGGTTCGCCGGCCGCTCGCTGCTCGCCTTCGGGGTGAGCACCGTCGCGGTCGTCGGGTTCGGGTGGGCCGGCGCGAGCCGGCTGTTCGGTCGCGAGCCCGGGGAACGGCCGATCTGGGGCATGGCCGCCGGGTACGTGAACTCGGCGAACCTCGGCATCCCGATCGCCACGCAGGTTCTCGGCGACGTGTCGTTCCTGGCGGTGGTGGTGCTGCTGCAGGTGCTGGTGGTGGCGCCCGTGATCGTGGTCGCCCTGGACCGGCGCAGCGACCCGGCCGGGCGGGTGCGGGTTCGCCGGGTCGCCTCCCTGCCCGTACGCAATCCGGTGATCCTGGCGTCGCTGCTCGGTGTCGCGTGCTCCGCGGCCGGCCTGCGTCTGCCGTCGGCGGCCGACGCGTCGCTGACGCTGCTTGCGGGCGCCGCGGCGCCCGCCGCCCTGGTCGCGCTCGGCGCGTCGCTGCACCCCACGGCGCCGTCGCGGGCCGAACCGACCGGGCCCGCCGAGCTGGCCGCGATCAGCGCGCTGAAGCTGGTCGCACAACCGGTCATCGCGTACGCGGCCGGGCTGGCCCTGAATCTGTCCGCGCCGCAGTTGCTCGCCGTGGTGGTGTGCGCGGGCCTGCCGACGGCGCAGAACACGTTCATCTTCGCCCAGGAGTACGGCGTCGGTGAGGCGGTGGCCAACCGGGCGGTGGTGGTGACCACGACGCTGTCGCTGGCCACCCTGGCCGCAGCGGCGGCGCTCCTCGGGTAGCCCGGCCATACAGTTCTGCCATGTCCGACGGCCCGTGCCACCGCCCCGATCGACACCTGTCAGCACCTGTCACTCTCGGATCTCCATTTCCGTCACCAGGCCGTTGTCGAGGCGGTAGACGTGCGTGACGGTGTGATCGGCGAGCTTCGCTCCCGCTTTGTCATGGACCACTTGGTGAACGGTGACGGCGATGCGGCCGTCGGCCTCGGTGCGGAACGCGGTCGGTGTGACGGTCGGATCGAGCTGGTCCCACTGCCGGCGCCAGTAGGCACCCACCTGGTCCCGGCCGTGAATGACGCCTCCCTCCCAGCCGTTGGGCCACGACACGTCCGGCGTCATGGCGGCCAGCAGCGTGGGGATTTCGCGCCGGTTGAAGGCCGCGTAGAGGTTCGTGAGCAGGGCCTGGGGAGTGAGGCGTCTCGGCGAATCCATCGAGTCAGCATGGCCCGTGGGCACGACCGCATGAAGTCCTCTTTGCGCTCAGCAGAACGCGCGATCCTCGCCGGAGGCGGACGGTAGGGAGCCGGATCGTCCGAGCGCGCCCGGCAGCTCGACGGATGGAAGCGGGTCGGTGACTGCGCCGACACGGGTGAGCGGCGGGTGCAGTGTTCCTGGTCGGATGACGGCGATCAGGTCAGGGCGAGGTGCGCCCCGGTCACGGTCGTCGCCGGTACGTCTCGGTCGGCGCGGTCGCCTCGGCGGCCTGCCGGCGCAGCGTCTCGATCCACGGGTACGACCCCGGGCTGTCGAGCAGGTGGTCCCAGATCACGCCGAGGGCGAAGGCGTCCCGGCCCCGTACCCCCTCGTGCCGCAGCGTGAAGCCGTCCGGGCCGGAGGTCAGCCGGACCGTACTCGGCTCATCGTCCGGCAGGGTGACGAGCGGATCAGGGAACACCGGCTCGTCGGCCGTGGTCCACGTCCATCGCAGAGTCTCGTCGTCGGCCCGGTCCAGCCGGATCGCCAGGTCACCGGCCGGTAGCACCACCGCCGGGATCTCGACTGGCGTGGGCCGGTGACGGACCACCGTCACCCGGTCCAGGTCGGCGTCGTCATCGTCATCGTCATCGTCCGGCTCGTACGGCGGCGGCAGCATCGCCGCCCGGCCGGACGGACGCGGCACCAGGGACAGCAGGGCCCACTCGGCGGCCGTCGCCGGCTTCTGCTCCCAAACGCGACCACCCGGGCCGGCCAGCACGGTGCGCCGGCGCGACTCCTCGGTCACCGCCCAGATGTGCAGCTCGTGCCGCTCGGGCGGGTCGTCGTCGGTGCGTACCGTCTCGTGCAACCGGTCGCGGGCGTGCACCCGCACACGGATCAGCCCGCGCGGGACGGCGACGTCGGTGAGCGCGTTCGGAGGCCCGCCCATCAGGCCGACGAGCGACAGCAGGCCACTGGGACTCCAGATGGTCGCCTCACTGATGGCGTCCCACCCGCCCTCGACCTCCGCCGGCGGGCCGGGCAGGACCCGCACACGTGCCTCGATCCGGCCCGTGTGGGTGCCGCAGAAACCGGTGAACTGGTACGGCCCGCCGAGGTGCAGAAGACTGTCACCGACCGTGTAGATCGGCATGCCGGTTTCCCCCGGCACTGTCGACACGTCGTACTGGCAGTAGCTGACGGCGATCCGCGTCCAGTCGGACACCGGGCCCTCACCGCGCTGCCCTCCACTGCCCGCATCGGCCATCGCCGGATCGTAGCGCCGTCCTGACCGCACGGTGGGGGCGCCCGGACGGCGGTCCCCACCCGTCGCGGACGATGGCCGGCCCGGCGGGGCGTCGGCCGTGACGGCGCGGCGTCCGCGATGCTGTGGGCGTGAGGTACGTGTCCAGAGTGCCGCGACCGCCGCTGGACGGGCTGATCGACGACCTCTACTACCTGGCGGGTACGCCCCCGTACCCCCGGCTGACGCTGCCGCCGATGCCCGCGGCGCTGCTCATCGTCAACCTCGGGGCGCCGTTCCGCATCCGCGGCGGCACCGACATCGAGACCACCGAGTACGCCGACGGCTGCGTGATCACCACTCCCACCCGCGCCTTCGAGTTCGGCTATCCGTGCCCGACCCGCTCGGTTGGCGTACACGTCAAGCCGTGGGGTCTGGCGCCGTTCCTGCCGATGCCCGCGGCCGAGCTGCGCGACCGGCCGGTGACGCTGGAGCAGGTCTGGGGCCGGCCCGCCGTTGCTGAGCTGCGCGACCGGCTGGCCACGGCGGACGGGCCGCACGAGATGCTGACGCTGCTGGAGGAGGAGCTGACGCGACGGCTGTCCGAGACCACCGGCCTGGGCCTCGTCCGGCATGCGAGCGGCGTCATCGCGGCGACCAGCGGCGCGGTGCCGATCGGCGACCTGAGAACGGCGGCCGGTGTCAGCAGCACCCACCTGGCGCAGCGGTTCAAGGAACTCGTCGGCGTCACACCGAAGCGGCTGGCCCGCACCTACCGCTTCGCCGCCGCCGTGTTCGCGATCGACCCCGCCCGGCCCGTCGACTGGGGCGAGCTGGCAAGCGGCGCGGGCTACTTCGACCAGGCCCACTTCGGCCACGAGTTCCGCGCGTTCACCGGGCTCACACCGACCCGGTACATCGAGGTGCGGCGGCGGTTCCTGCGCGAACACCCCGGCCACGCGATCGACGGCTGGTCGCTGCCGGCCGATTGATTTCCTACAAGAACCGCGGCTCACGGCCCGCTAGCGTGGGGGCACCCGAGGCAGAGGAGAGCCGGCGTGGGCACTGTGGTCCTGTACAGCTCGGTGTCGGTGGACGGCTTCGTCGCGGACGAGAACGACCAGCCCGGCCCGCTGTTCGACTGGTTGACAAGCGGTGACGTCCCGCTGGACGACAGCGGCGCGCTGAAGGTGTCACAGACGTCCCACGACTACGTCCGGCCGTACTGGGACCGGATCGGGGTGACTGTCGTCGGCCGGCACGTCTTCGACCTGACCGACGGCTGGGACGGGACGCCGCCGAGCGGGATCGACCACGTGGTCGTCGTGACCCACCGGCCCGCGCCCGACGGCTGGGACCCTGCGGCGCCGTTCCACTTCGTCGACGGCGTCGAGTCAGCCGTGGCAAGGGCGCAGGAACTCGCGGGGGACCGCATCGTCGAGGTCGCCGCCGGTGACGTCGGAGGCCAGGCGCTCGCCGCGGGCCTGGTCGACGAGGTACGCATGGACGTCGTACCCGTGGTGTTCGGCTCCGGCAAGCGCTACTTCGGGTCGGTGGACGCGCAGCACCTGCTGGAGGATCCGGACGTGGTGATTCAGGGCGATCGGGTGCTGCACCTGCGCTACCGGGTGCGCCGCTGACCGATCCGGGATGATGTCGCCGTGGACTTCCCGCCGCCGCGACTCCGCCCCGCTCGTCTCACCGCGGCCCGAGCCCGGTGCGACCGTCGATCAGCTCGCGGACGACGTCCAGGTGGCCGGCGTGCCGGGCGGTCTCCTCGATGACGTGCAGAACGATCCGCCGCAGGTCGGTGGTCTGCGACGCCAGCGTCTCGTCCAGGTGCCGGCCGGCGGGTGCCGCCGTCAACGGGGCCGCGGCGATGATCCCGTCGGAGACGTCGCACTGGTCGCGGTAGAAGCCGAAGACCTGGGACGGCGATCGAGTCGTGCGCAGTGGTGTGTTCTCGTCCGGCCAGGGCAACGGCTCCACCGAACCACGAAAGACCTCCTGGAACCAGTGGCGCTCCGCATGCCCGAGATGCTCCACCAGCCCGAGCGGCGACCAGCCGGAGGGCAGGACCGGCTTGCGCAGCGAGGCCAGGTCCAGATCGGCCAGGATGGCTCGGACACTGGCACGCTGATACTCGAGGAACTCACACAGCGCGGCCTTCTCCATATCGACCTTTGTCACGCCGGCAGGCTAGCGGCCGGCACCGACAGTTTCGCGGCCCCTTGCAGATGGCGGACAAGGCGCGTACCGATGTTCCCCGGGTGAGGCGCACCGTCAGGTCGTCCGTCCATTGCACCCGACGAGGGCCCTCGCCCCGATCTTGATCCACAAGCGAGATGCTTCTCGACGTCCGGCCGTACGCGGTTGACACGTCCAGGTCGGGAGGGGCAAGGTTGTGGTCGGCCACGCGCACCGCGTGGGCACTCTGCATGAGGGAATGACGCCTGTGATCCGGGTAGGCCGAGCGGCCGCCTGAGTGTCGGCCACGCGACGGATGACCGCCGCGTGCCTGCGACACGGCGGGGCGGCCCGACGTTTCTTCCGCCCGTCGCAGCTTCTCTCATGCATCGAGGTTCCCGTTGAGCATGGATGCCCGCATCCAACAATCAGTCGTCGTCAACCTGTCGCGCCGGCCCGCGCCGGTCGAGGTGGGGCCGTTCGTGATCGGGCTGGACCCGACAACGGCCAGCCCGTACGTCAACTACGCGACGCCGCGTCCCGGCGCCGCCGTCACCGCGGCCGACGTCGCCGCCCTGGTCGCGGCGTTCCACGCCGCCGACCGCAAACCCCGCCTGGAGTACGTCACCAGCTGCGCCCCCGATCTGGAGGCGCTGCTGACCGCCGCCGGCTTCACCGTGGAGGCCCGGCACACCTACCTGGTCTGCGTGCCGGACACGCTGGCGTCCCCACCCGTGCCGGACCACCTGAGGCTGTGCGAACCGAGTGCCGACTCCCAGCGCGCCGCGCTGATCAGCGTGCAGAACGAGGCGTTCGGCGACGATCCGGTCGCCTCCGAGGCCGACGTGGCTCGCCTGCGGCGTCAGCAGGACGCCGGCGGCGTGGTCGTCACGGCCGTCACCGAGGACGGTGACTGCGCGGGCGGCGGCGGTGCGGCGGCGCCCGTCGGCGCGGTCAGCGAGGTGGCCGGCATCGCCGTCCGCGCGTCCTACCGCCGCCGGGGACTGGCGTCCGCCATCACCGCCGACGTCACCCGGCGGCTGTTCGGCGCCGGTGCGGAGGTCGCCTGGCTGGAGGCCGGTGGCGGGGATTCGTGGCGGGTCTACGAGCGCGTCGGCTACCGGCCCGGCGGGCAACGGCTCTACACAGCGGTGAACTGAGCCCCGGCGAGGCGGCCCGGGCTGAGGTTCGACAACCGAGGCCCGGGCCGCGCGCTCCGGGTACACCTGGGCGGTGATCCTCATTCAGCGGGTCCGCGTCCGGTGGACCGCCGCCGCCCGCGGTTCGCCGGCGGCGATCGCCCGCCCCGGCCGCTTCCGGACGCCGAGCTGGTCGTCCACGACGTGCTCGCCGACCAGGAGGTCGGCTACGAACACCGGGAAGGGGTACGCGCCGGAGGCGTCGCGCTGGCCCGCGAGGTCGGACTGTGGCTCGGGCACGACCGGGCGTCGGGCGCCTTTCGGGTACGGCGAGCCGGACCGCGACGTCGACCACCGTGTCCGGCTGTACGGGGGAGTACGCGCGCGGCGATGAGTGAGAAGCCTCCTGACCGCGCGGGGCGCCGCTAGCTGTCGAACCAGACGACGAGCCGTACGTCGTCGTCGCCGTACCGCTCGGCAAGCTCGCGCATGCGGTCGAGCAGCGCGCGTAGCTGCGGGTCGGCGCGCAGCACATCACCGTGGGTCAGGCGCTCCACCCGCCACATCCGGTCGCCCGCCCGCCATTCGGTTCCCTCCGGGTAGCTGCTGCCCCGGTGGTCCGCGTGCTCGCCGGCCACCTCGCGCCAGGCTCGTCCGTGGTGTCCGGCCTTGCCCACGAAGCGCGGCCCCTGGCTCGTCAGCTCGTACTCATGGATCCGGTCGTCCACACGGGGCGCCTGCGCGCTCCAGTCGACGGATGCCAACTGCGCCCACGTCGCCCAGGTGTGGTCGGTTTCGCCGTCCGCGAGGAGAGCGCGCAGGTCGGTGCCGGCGTCGTCCGGCACGCCACGGCCGGGCGCGACCGGCTCGAAGCCGGCGTAGTTGCGCACACCGAACAGCAGCCCGAAGGCGTCGTAATGGCGAGGTAGCGCATCCAGGCCGACGTCGGCCAGCCTCCAGGGCGAACCCGGACCGTGCGGCCGGATCTCCACCCCACCGGCGATGTCGGTACCCACGTCACCCACCTTGCAGCCGAGATGGTGCCCGCCACCGGACCATTCGGAACGACGGCGCGGTGTCACGAACGCGGCGTCCGATCCCCGCCGGACATGCGACCCATTGTCGACCAGGCTCTCCACCATGAACAACGCACTTGACGGCAAGGTAGCTCTCGTCACCGGTGGTGGCCGTGGCATCGGCGCGGCGGACGGATCGTCAACATCGGCAGCAACACGGCCGAGCGGGCGGTCTTCCCGGGCTTCTCGCTCTACGCGATGAGCAAGACCGCCCTGATCGGCCTGACCAAGGCGCTCGGGCGCGAACTCGGCGGTCGAGCGATCACGGTGAACCTGGTGAACCCCGGTGCCACGGACACCGAGCTGAACCCGGCCGACGGCCCGAACGCGGACACGATCAACGGGTTCACCGCCCTCTGCCACTTCGCGCAGCCGGTCGACGTGGCCGCCGCCGTGGCGTTCCTGGCCGGCCCGGACGGGCGTTACGTCACCGGCGCGACGGTGAACGTCGACGGCGGATTCACCATCTGACCATCGTGACGGCCCCGAAGGACGTCGACGGCCTGCCACCGGACGGCGGCGCGGCGGCTAGGCTGTGCCGGTGCAGAAGGCGGTGTGCCGGGGTGACCGTCGTGGCTGATGCGGACGATGTCCGTCGGGTGGCGCTGTCGCTGCCGCACGTGGTCGAGATCGACAGTGACGGCTTCGACTTCCGGGTCGCCGGCAAGGGGTTCGTCTGGTCGTATCCCGAGCGCACGTCCGGTAGGCCGCGGCGCATCCGCACCGACATCGCCGTGCTGTACGTGGGCGACGAGGCGGAGAAGCAGGCCCTGCTCCTCGGCGAGCCCGACCTGTTCTTCACCACCCCCGCGTATGACGGGCTACCCCTGGTCATGCTGCGGCTGGCGCACGTCGGCGTCGAGCGCCTGACGGAACTGGTCACCGACGCGTGGCGGATGCGTGCCCCCGACTTGTCGACCGGTGACCCCGACGAGGGCGCCGGCGCGTGACGCCGGCCGTTACGACGACGAACCACCGCCGGCCGCCCGCTGTCCGTCGAGGATCTGCTCCCGGAGGATGTCCGCGTGCCCGCAGTGCTGGGCGAGTTCGCGCAGGACGTGGAGGTACACCCAGCGCAGCGGAAGCGGGCCCCGCCGGTGCCCGGTGAGGACGTCGTCCAGGCCCCGCGTGGAGGTCGCCCGGCGTGACGCGTCGCGGGCGTCGCGGTATGCCCGCCGGACGCCGGCGATCGTGTCGCCGTCGTCGAGGAGGAACGAGTCCTCCGACCGCTCCGGGATGCCGATCTCGGCTCGCGACCGGCCCGTGACGGCCTCGTCGAACCAGACCTTCTCGACGAAGGCCGCGTGCTTCACCAGACCCAGCAGCGTGGTCCGGGAGGACACCAGCGATCGGCGCGCCTGTTCCTCGGTCAGTCCGTCCAGGCAGCGGTCGAGCGCGTCGCGCTGCTCGTCGAGGAACGCCTCGAACTGGGCCTGCGCCGGCTGTGCGACGACCTCGGCGGAGAAGGTGGGCGGGAAGGACGGCATGGACGAAGCATCCCAGATCGACGCCCGCCGCCCGGCGGACAATCGCCGGACCGGTGTCGCGGGTGTCCACGTGCGGCCGGATGAGCGCGGGTGTCTTAGGCGGGTCGCTGACGTGCCGCGACGATCTCGGCATGGTGGGCGACCGCCCAGTCGGCCAGCGCGGAGAGCGGCTCCAGCAGGCTGACCCCGAGTGGCGTCAGCCGGTACTCGACGCTCGGCGGCACCGTCGGAAACACCTCACGTTCGACCAGGCCGTCGCTTTCCAGCGCGCGCAGTGTCCGGGTGAGCATGCGTGGGCTGATGCCCTCCACGGCGCGGTGCAACTCGTTGAACCGGTGCGGATGCCGGCCGAGCAGGGTGATCAGCAACAGCGTCCACTTGTCGCTCACCCGCCGCAGCAGGTCGGTGACCGGGCAGCGATCGTAATCGCCGGCCGGAACCGGCATCGGCAGTCGATAATCGCGCAGCGAGGCACTCACATCAATGTTACCTGTGGACATGAAAGTGCCTTCTTTCGCCTCCGCCGGCCTGCTGCCCAGGATGAGGCAGGCCGATGAGCAAACGATAGAGGGGGCGACGTGGGCGTCGTGGTGGTCAGTGGCGGGACGAACGGGATGGGGCGTGCGTTCGCCCTGGGGCGGGCCGAACGTGGCGACCGCGTCCTGGTGCTCGGCCGCAGCCGTGAACGTGGCGGAGCGATGGCCGGCGGCCTGATCGCCTTCCTTCCCGTCGATCTGTCCAGCACGGCCGAGACGCGGCAGGTCATCGAGCACATCCTCGGCGAGTACCAGGTCGTGGACGCGTTGGCGTTGTTCGCCAATGCTGTGGCGCCCCGTCGCATCGAGACGGTGGAGGGACTGGAGCGCACGTTCGCGCTCTACTACGTCAGTCGCTACCTGCTCAGTTTCGGTCTGCGTCCGGCCCTGGACCGGGCGACCGCGCCGGTGATCGTGAACGTCGCCGGTGTCGGCGTCACGAAAGGCGCGGTGCGCTGGACGGATCCACAGATGACGGCGGGCTACTCGGCCGTCGCCGCGCAGTTGCAGGCCGGGCGGGCCAACGATCTGCTCGGCGTGGGCTTCGCCCAGCGGTCCGGCAGCCGGGCCCGATACGTGCTCTACCATCCCGGGTTCACCAGGAGCGGTGACCGTAGCGCGCTCCCGTTCGTGGTACGGGGGCTGCTCGCGGTGGCGGCGGCGGTCGCCGCCCGGTCCGTCGCGGACGCGGTGGCGCCGATTCACCAGTTCCTGGACGCGCCGCCGACCGCGCCGGTGACCGCCGTCGACCGGGGGAAGCGACTTCCGCCCGGTTTCCCGACCCTCGACCCCCATGACGCCGAGCGGTTGATGGACCTCACGGAGAGGCTGCTGCGGTGAGGTGCCGCGCCGACGCTACGGCCGGAAGTAGTCGGACATCATGCCGCTGACCCACTCCGGCTGCCTGACGTCGGCGGGGACGAACTCCTTCAGCACCGGCTTCAGGTCGATCACGGGCGTGCCCGACACCGCGTCGAGCCCCACCACCGTCAGTTCCCGGCCGTCGACGGACTCGATCCGGCAGCACGTCACGCCGATCCGGTTCGGCCGGCGCGGCCCACGACCGGCGAACACGCCCATCGGCGGCAGGTCGGCCCGGCCCCGGTAGGGGCGGGGCTCGCGGTGGTCGCCGCCGTCCGGGAAACCGTCGAAGACGAACAGCACCTCCACATGGGAGAACCCGTCCAGGCCCTGTAGACACGCCTCGCCGAAGCGCTCGTCGACGACGACGGTGCTGCGGACCGCACCCCAGTTGTCGCTGTGCTGGATGTCCGTCCGGTCGTTGCGGACCGTACCGATGGGGGTGATCTCGAAACTGGGCATGCCCGGAGAGTAGTTCCGCGTGGCTCGCCTCGGGGCCCACGAGCCGGACCGCCGCCGCTAGGCTCGTGATCATGGACATTCTCCGATACGCCGCGTTCACCGCCGACCCCGCCGGTGGCAACCCGGCCGGTGTCGTGCTGGACGCCACCGGAGCGGGCGACGCGGAGATGCAGCAGGTGGCGGCCGAGGTCGGCTACTCCGAGACGGCGTTCCTCGTGCCCGCCGGCGGGGGCGGGCGGTTCACCGTCCGCTACTTCAGCCCCAAGGCGGAGGTGCCGTTCTGCGGACACGCCACGATCGCGTCGGCGGTCGCGTACGCGCAGCGGCACGGCCCCGGTGTGCTCCACCTGGACACCCGCGCCGGGCTGGTCGAGGTCGCCACGAGCGTGCAGGCCGACGGCGCCACCACCGCCACGCTGACGAGCGTCGCGCCGCGTACCGTACCCCTTGCCGCGGACGACCTGGCGGCGCTGCTCGCCGCGTTGCGCTGGTCGCCGGACGATCTCGACGCGACGCTGCCGCCGCGTGTCGCGTACGCCGGGGCCTGGCATCCGATCGTGGCCGGCGCGACCCGGCAGCGCCTGGCGGACCTGGACTACGACATGGCGGCGTTGAGCGCGCTGATGGCCGAACGGGACTGGACGACGATCGACCTCGTGCACCGCGAGTCCCCGCTGGTGTTCCACGCGCGCAACCCGTTCCCGCCCGGCGGCGTGGTCGAGGACGCCGCGACCGGCGCGGCGGCGGCCGCGTTCGGCGGTTACCTGCGCGAGCTGGGCCTGGTGCGGCCGCCCGCGACGGTGACCGTGCGGCAGGGCGAGGACATGGGCCGCCCGAGCCTGCTCACCGTCGGCATCCCCGCCGGGGACGGCGCCGGGATCGCGGTGACCGGCACCGCCGTGCCCATCCCGGAGGACGCCGGATGAGGCCGGACCACGACGACGGCTTCGCCGAGCAGCTTCGGCAGGGGGCACACAGCGTCGCATCCGGGGCGGCTCATTCGTAGTACGGGTGAGAGGCGGCCGCACCGGGCCGCCCGGACAAGGGAGTCATGGCATGCCGCGGTACCTGATCTCGTTCAACGACGGCGCGATGGACCACATCCCCGCCGAGGAGATCCCCCAGGTGGGCAAGGAGACGCACGCCGTCGTCCAGGAGGCCGTGAACGCCGGTGTGTTCGTGTACGGCACCGGGCTCGAACGCCAGCAGGCGACCATCGTGGGTACGGACGGTGCGGTCACCGACGGACCGTTTCCCGAGACCAAGGAGGTCATCGGTGGGTTCGTGATCGTGGACGTGGCCTCCCATGAGGACGCGCTGAAGTGGGCCGCCAAGTTCGCCGCATCGTGCCGCTGCGCGCAGGAGGTCCGCGAGATCATGCCCGACCCCGAGACGGAGGCGATTCTCCGCGCGGCCGGTAAGTGACAGGTCCGAAGCCGACGCGATGACGGGGTGGGCGTGGCACCCGGACGGAGGCCACGCCCACCATGATCGATAGCCTCGTGCGGTGAAACGTGAACTCGCCGCACTCTCCCTGCTGTTCGTCGTCTCCGCGTGCGCGCCCGCGGACCCCGCGCCGTCGTCGTCCGCCACCTCGTCGTCGTCCGCCGCGGCGTCCTCGGCCGCTCCTCAGGCCGGCTCGACCGCGCCCGCGGACAAGGTCGCGGCCGGTGCGTGCAACATGGTGGCCCGGGTGGTCGAGCAGCAGGACGTCCGTTTCACCTCGAACTCGCCGATCGCCATGCGTGCCCGCAAGGCGGCCGACCCGGGCGTCCGGGACGCCGGCGAACGACTGGCGGTGGCGGCGAAGGAATCCGGGGACATGTTCGTCCGTAACGACCCGAACGCGGACACCGGCCCGGTCGACGCGCGCATGGCCGAGGCGCAGCGCGGGCTCCTCACCGCGTGCACGGAGCTGTTCGGCCCGCAGCCGTGGCCGTTCGCCCCGTCGCCGACACCGTCCTCCTGAGCGGGGCGGCGCGCGGCGCTCCTGTGGTGGTCCAGCCTCATGCCTGGCCGGCGGCCTGAGCGATGGCGAGCGTGTGCTGGTACTCGCGCCAGTGGGCCAGCTTACCGTCCCGGGTCCGCAACACCCCGATGAATGGCGCGGATCCGGTCGCCCCGGTCACCGTGTGCGTGCCGACGAGTTCGTACTCGACCACGATCACCTCGGGATCCGCCGTCTCGTGTACGACCACGCCGCGGCAGTCGTCGAACCGCACCGGGAACACCGCCCGGCCCGCCCGCGTGTAGTCGAGAACGGGTTGCTTCCCCTCGGTGCGCGTCGGCTGGCCGGGCGCGGCGAAGGGCGTCTCGACCACCACGTCGTCGGCCAGCGAATCCGCGTCGAAGGCGGGCAGACCGGCCAGCCATCTGGCGCGCATGCTCTCGAAGATCTCCTGTGGTGTCATGCCGGCCTCCGAGATAATGAGTCGTCACTCGACTTGTGTTCGTGAGAATAATGAGTGGAGGCTCATTTTGGTAGAGGGTCCGCCGCTGCGCGCCGACGCGCAACGCAACAGGGCACGCATCCTGGACGCCGCCGAGGCGGTCTTCGCCGAGTTCGGCACCCGTACCTCCACCGAGCAGGTGGCCCGCAGGGCGGGCGTTGCCATCGGCACGGTATTCCGTCATTTCCCCACCAAGGAGGACCTGCTCGTCGCGCTCATGAAGCGACTGCTCGCACAGCTCGCCGACGAGGCGGGACGACACGACCTCTTCGGGTTCTTCAGATACACGGTGGCGCAGGCCGCCGCTAAGAAGACCGTAGTCGAACTGCTTGCCGGATCCGGGGTGGACATCCGGCTTCCGGACGCCGTGGGTCACCTGGAGGAGGCGGTGGGCAGGCTGCTGGAACAGGCCCAGGCCGCCGGAACCGTCGCCGGCTCGGTACGGCTACCCGAAGTGATGGCGCTGCTCACCGGCATGTGCCAGGGCGCACTGCACGGGGGCTGGGACGAGCATCTGCAAGCCCGGACGCTGGCTGTCGTCTTCGCCGGCTTCGAGCGCGGCTGACGGTCCGGCGTGGACACGCCGCGGTGAACCGCGATAAACCGGTTGGTCCGCCCCGGCGAGCGCTGCTAGCTTGCCGGTGGCCGTGCCGGAGAACGAGGGAGGTGGTACCCGTGACCGCAGTATCGACATGGGTGCTCCCCTCGGGGGTCACGGCCGGGCGATAGGTCGTCCGGGAGCGCCGTCGCACTCCCGAGAGGCACGACCATGCGCTTCACCTCCGAACAACGCCTCGCCGGCGACGTCCGCGAACGCGAGTTCACCCTCGGCGGGATCCCCGGCCTCCTGTGGACACCAGCGTCCGCGTCCGCGCCGGTCCCGCTGATCCTGCTCGGCCACCCCGGCGGACTGCGCCGGATGTATCCCCGCCTGCTTGCTCGGGCGGAGGGCTGCGTCGCGCAGGGCTTCGCGGCCGCCACCGTCGAACTGCCCGGCAGCGGCGACCGGCCCGCGTCCGCCGCCGCCGAGCAGGCCCGCGCCGACCTGCGCCGGGCACTCGCGGCGGGGGAGCCGGTCGCCGGCGAGGTCGTCGACCGGCTCGTCCTGCCGCTCGTGGAGAAGGCGGTCCCGGAGTGGCGGGCCACCCTCGACGCCCTGCTCGCGCTGCCCGGGATCGGCGGCCCGGTCGGCTACGCCGGCGGCGTGATCTCGATCGGCGTACGGCTGGCGCTCGTCGAACCCCGCATCGTGGCGGCGCTCCTGTTCGCCGGGAGCTTCGTGCCGCGCGCCATCGTCGAGGAGGCCCGGCGGGTCACCATCCCGCTGCACGTCCTGCTCCAGTGGGACGACGAGGGCAACGACCGGCAGATGGCACTGGACCTGTTCGACGCCTTCGGCTCGGCGGAGAAGACGCTGCACGCCAACATGGGCGGCCACACCGGCGTGCCGTGGTTCGAGGGGGAGCCCGCGAACCGGTTCTTCGCCCGGCACCTGAGGTAGGGCAGGGACGTCGGTTGTTCGCCTACCAGCTCGCGGTCCAGCTGTACCAGGGACCACCGAGGTGCGTGAAGCGCGGAGCTTCGAAGTCCTCGTTCGCGAGGTCCGCGGTGGGGCCCTGCGGCAGGTAGGCGAACCCGGCGTCGTCCAGCATGTACCCGTTGCTCTCGTAGAGCACCACTCCGCCGGGCACCGTGTAGGCCGAGGTGATGATGTAGGCGCCGATCCGGTGCGGCACCCGCACCGTCGACCACTCGGTGTCCTGCGGGCTCGTCGCGGGCAGCGTGGCGACCACCCGGTCGAACGCACCACGGCTCACCGCCCAGCGGGCCTGGAACGGCGCTCCGGCGACGACCAGCGCCGCCGTGAGCACGACGATCACCGGGGCGACCAGGAACCGCCAGGACCAGCGGCGGCGCTCCACCACGAAGAAGCCCACCAGGACGGCCCAGCTCAGACCGGCCACGGCGAACAGGAAGACCACGCCGAGCATCACGAAGAAGACGAAGCCGGGGACACTGACGGCCCAGAGCAGACAGACCCCGGTGATCGCCACCCCGATGTGCAGGGTCCGCCAGGCGTTCGGTGTCCAGCGGTCGGCCGGCGGGCCGCCGCGCGCGCCGGTCATGCGGATCCGTCCACCGGCGACGCCCAGATGGGGCGCCTGATCAGGCAGAACGGGTGATCGGCCGGGTCGGCGTACACGTGGTCGCCCGGCAACCGCCGCGCGCCCAGCGCGAGCACCGCCTCACCCGCCGCGTCCTGGTCGTCGACCATCACGTCGAGGTGCATCTGCTGCGGCACCGCCGGATCCGGCCACGTCGACGGCGTCAGCCCGGGGGCGCGCTGGAACGCCAGCCCGGACGCCGCCGTGCTCGCCGACACCACGGTGAAGTCGTCGTCCGCGTACGTGATCGGGTCGCCGAGGACCGCGCTCCAGAACCGGGCCTCGACCATCGGATCCGGGCAGTCGACGATCAGATGGTGGAGCCTGCCGACCGGCATCGCGATCACCCCGTTTCCGACCGGTGCTGCGGACGTCAGCTCAGCCGCAGATCGTGCTCGGCGAGGGCGGCCTCGATGACGCCCAGCGCCTTCGGCCCCATGCCGTGCAGCCGCGCCAGCTCCGCGCGCGGCACCCCGGCGAGCTGGCGCAGCGTGGTGTAGCCGGCGGCGGTCAGCGCCCGCGTGGCCGGTGCGCCGATCTTCGGCAGGCGATCCAGGGGCGAGGTCATCGCCCGATGCTAGACCGCCACCGGTACGGCTCGCCTGCCGTACCTCGGCGTCAGGGACGGAATGGGGGAAAGACCCGACGGACATATCGGGGCGTTTCCGTATAGGACTCGGGTGGGACACCGCTGAAGAATCGACGAGCATCCAGACACCGGGAGGTGCCGTGTTCCGACGTACCATGGCCGTCGCTCTGGCCGCGTTCACCGTCCTGGCGGGACTGCCCGGCGCGGCGCGCGCCGGCCTTCCGTCGCAGCGCCTCGCCTGGGGCGAGTGCGCCGACGACCTGCCGGACGTCCCGCCGGATCCGCGCGTGCGGTGCGCCCGGCTCCGGCTGCCGGTGGACTGGGCCCGGCCGAACGGCCCGACGTTCGAGCTCGCCGTGGCACGCCGGTCCGCGCGCCTGCCGGAGCAGCGGGTGGGCACGCTGGTGTTCGGGCCGGGCGGCCCCGGCGACTCGGGGGTGGAACGCATCCGCCGGGGCGACCGGTTCAGCGGCGAGTTGCTGGACCGGTTCGACCTGGTCAGCTTCGACCCGCGCACCGTGGCCCGTACCGCCGCGCCCGTCTGTACCGCGGATCCGGCGTTGCGCAGGCCGCCCGTCCCACTTGCCGGTCAGGCGGACTTCGACGCCGCGGTGGCCTACAACCAGGCCTTGTGGAGCAGGTGTCGCCCGACCAGCCCGGTGTTCGACCGCGCCGACACGCTCAGCACCGTCCGTGACCTCGAGGCGTTGCGGCGTGCGCTGGGGGAGCGGCGGCTGTCCTTCCACGGCAGCTCGTACGGCACGCTGCTGGGCCAGCAGTACGCCGAGCGGTACCCCCGCCGCGTGCGGGCGGTGGTGCTGGAGGGCGTGTTCGACCACAGCCTCGACGTGCGGTCCTTCGTGCGGACCCAGGCCGCCACGTTGCAGGACTCGTTCGACGAGTTCGTGTCCTGGTGCGACAGCTCGGCGGACTGTGTGCTCCACGGACGGGACGTGCGATCGGTGTGGGCGCGGACGCTGGCCCGCGCGGACCGTGGGGAATATGCCCCCCGTACCGCCTTCGACGTCACCGCCGTGGCACTCGGCACGCTCGCCGGCCCGCGCTGGCCGCAACTCGCCGCGGTCGTGCGGGACATGGACGCCGGTACGCCGCCACCGGCTGTGAATCTCTCGATCTCGGTCGCGGCGTTCTGCGCGGACTGGCCCGCCGAGGTGCGCGACTACGCCGAGTACGCCGGCCTGGTCCGGGAAGCCAGGGCGGCCGCCCCGGACGTCCGGTACGGCGCCGGTCTGCTGGCCGTGCAGACCTGCCTGGGCTGGCCGTCCCCGGTCCGTAATCCGCCGCACGAGCTGAACGTGCACACCCGCACGCCGCTGTTGCTGCTCAACTCCCGGCACGATCCCCGTACCGGCTACGCCTGGGCGGTGAACGTCGCCCGGCAACTCGGCCGGCACGGGCGTCTGGTCACCTACGAGGGCTGGGGCCACGGCACCTACCAGCGCAACGACTGCACGACTGCCGTGGTGGACAGGTACCTCGTCGATCTGACGGTGCCCGCCCCCGGCACGCGATGCCCGGCGAGCTGACCCGGCGCCGCTAGACCGCCGGTCCCGGCGCCCCGGCGAGCGTACGGCCGGCCGGGCGCCGGTGCGGCAGCGCCGCCAGTCCCAGCGCGACGATCAGCAGGACCGCGCCGAGCAGGAACGGCAGCGACAGGGCGGGCTGGCCGAGCCACTCCCACGGCACGTGCCAGCGCGGATGCGGCTCGCTCAGGTGGTGCGTGAGCATCATCGGAGCGCCGAGCAGGACCGGCGCGGCCCAGAACACCATCGCGACGCCGTAGAGGACCTTCGCCGGGCCCTGCACCAGCGGGCGTCGTCCCTCGGTGCGGCGGCTGGCCCAGCCGAACAGCACCCAGCCGCCCAGCGTGCCCAGCGCGAAGCCGAGCAGACCGGCGGGATACGCGGCGCCGGGGGTGGCGCGGCTGAGGGTGACGTTCGTCGAGCCGTCGGCGGTGAGCTCCACGGCGAGGATGTGGTCGCCGCGTTCGGCGTACACGGTGATGTCGGAGGGGATGGACGCGGGGTCGCACTGCGGACTGCCGGGGACGCAGTCGTAAGCGTTGGCGTAGAGCGGCTCGTGGTGTTCCCACCCGGCGGCGTCCAAGCGCTGCCGCAGGTCGGTGAGGCCGCCGGCCGGGGTCTGGTCGAACGACGCGGTCAGCTCGGCCAGCGCGTACTCGCCGCCGTCACCGAGGAGCAGCTCGGACAGGAGGCCCTCGTTCAGCGGGTGGCCGTAGATGAGGAACACGGCGGGCGGGTCGTCCTGGTCGATGTGGCTGGCCTGCCGGTCCGGGTAGAGCTGCCCGACCACGGCGGCCAGGTCCCGGTGGTCGAGCGGGCGGGAGCCGAGCCACGCGAGCCAGGTGCCGAACGACGCGGCGAACAAACCGCAGACCACCGCGAAGACCGCCGCCCAGGCCACCACGGTACGGCTCGCCGGCCGCCCCAGCCGGGCACGCAGACCATGACGTACGAGATTCGCCGCGACCCGGGTACGCCGATGGGTCGCGCCGACGTCCCGTACCGTCTCCAGGATCTCGGCCCCGCGCGCCCGGCGGTAGTCGCGGGGGTAGGCCAGCAGCAGCCAGCGATGCATGGATGTCTCCCTCGGGAGCCGCGACGGTGGGGTCAGGCGGTGCGGGGCCGTAGGGCGCGCAGCCGGGACTCGGCGGCGGACGCGAGCTGTCGCAGCCGCTCGGTCTGGCGTGCCAGCTCGGCCCGGCCGTCGGCGCGCAGCCGGTAGTAGCGGCGCAGCCGGCCGTCGACGACCTCTTCGTGACTGAGTTCGGCGAGGCCCTGCGCGACGAGGCGGTCCAGGGCGGCGTAGAGGGTGCCCGGCAGCAGGTTGACACGACCGCCGGACAGGCCGTTGACCTCCTGGATGATCCCGTAGCCGTGGCGCGGCTCGTCGGCCAGCGCGGTCAGGATCAGGAAGGTCGCCTCGCGCATCTCACTCACCGAGGCAACATATACAGCCGATCAATACATGGTCAACGGTCGCCGAGAAGGTGCCGCTCGGCCATGAAGGCACGCAACGTCCCGGCGTCCTCGGCGGACATCAGCCACCGGGGGATCACCGTGGCCGGCATGCGTCCCACGTACACGATCCAGAAATCAGGGGTCTCGGTGACCCGCGTGACGCCGTCCCAGGCGATGCCGCCGGACTCCGAACCGCTGCGCATCATGATGTTGCGGTCGTCGATGTCGTAGCCGCCCTCGACGGCGTACCCGCCGGAGCGGCGCCGGGCCCGCCACCGCACCCACGGCGCGTACAGCATCGACAGCACGCCGGCCACGATCAACGCGGTCCACAGCGACGCGAACCGCGCCGACGCCTGGGAGGCGATCCAGCCGATCACCCCGATCGCGGCGAGGACCGCGCCGATGTAGCCGAACCGGCGCAGCCGGGCGGCGGCGAGCGCGGCGGCCACGCGGGCCGGATAGGCGGGATCGGCCGGTACGGCGAAACGGATCTGCACGCCCGAACGATAGTGCCCCGCCCGCCTGTCCCGGGTCGGACCCGCACCGCCCGCCGCTCAGATCCGGCGCAGCACGAACGTCACGAAGCCCAGCATGTTCCGGTACCCCCGCAGCCACTGGTCACGGTGCTCGCGGGCGGCCGTCAGCGCCCCGGCGGCGTCCGGGTGACCGGGGTTGTCCAGCGCCCACTCGGTGAGCGAGCCGGTCCACGACCACTCGTAGTCGTCCCACTCGGCGGTGTCGCTGACGTGCGCGTACACCGGGGCCCAGCCCGCCTGCTCGGCGGCGTCGACCAGACCGGCGAGGTCGGCGTGGTCGTCCGGTTTCGCCCCCAGCGCCGCCAGCGCCCCCGGCGACGGCGGCACCTGCCAGAACCCCTCGCCGACCATCAGGATGCCGTCGGCCTTCACGTGCCGGCCGGCCAGCCTCAGCGTCTCGCCGAAGCCGCCGAGTGCGTGCGTCGACCCGACGCACAGCACCAGGTCGTAGTCGCCGTCCGGCACGTACGCGCGGGCGTCGCGCTCGTGCAGGGTGAGCCGGTCGGCGAGGCCGCGTTCGGCGGCGGCCTCGGCGGCGCGTTCGAGCGCGTACGGGCTGAGGTCCACGCCGTCGGCGTGCCCGTCCGGGTAATGCGCGAGAGCCTGCAACGCCCAGGCGGCCTCACCGCAGCCGAGATCGAGGATCCGGGCCGCCGGCCGCCGGCCCGCTCGGCGCAGCAGCCGGTTGAGGCTGAGGCCGGAGATCGGGGCCGCGATCGGGTGGTGCGAGTGCGCGATGCTGCTCAGGCGTTGACGGTCCATCGCCGCAGTCAACACGAGGACGGCGGGCCCGCGCACGCGGGTGGCCGCGCCGGTCAGTGCCGGCAGACGATCGTGGCGTCATCGGTGGCGACGCCCCCGCGTGCCTCGGCCTCGCGGACCCGGCGGATGACGTCCGCCGGGC
The DNA here is from genome assembly GCF_024519755.1 of Micromonospora sp. Mcm103. Classification (NCBI taxonomy): domain Bacteria; kingdom Bacillati; phylum Actinomycetota; class Actinomycetes; order Micromonosporales; family Micromonosporaceae; genus Micromonospora; species Micromonospora sp. Mcm103. The sequence continues at coordinate 86,870 of NZ_JALJRJ010000022.1, read as the reverse complement.
CGTCGGTCTCCAGCAGGCGCAGCAGCCCTGCCCAGTCGGAGAGCCCGAACGTGTCCACGAGCCGGCTCGCGCCGTTGCTGAGCAGCGCCGCAGTGCCCACCTCGCCGGCCCGGCACGCGCCGGTGACCGCCTCGGCAACCACCGCCGGGTCGTCCTTCGCGACCCAGAAGCCACCAGGGCTGTTGCGGCGGGAGCGCAGTTCCATCAGCAGCCGCCGGTACTCGTCGCCGCCCTCCGGCACGTCCCTCAGCCGCTCCTCGAAGGACCGGGCGATCACCACCTCACGCGGATCGTGGGCGACGAGCGGCTCACCGTCCGCACGGCCGACGACAGCCACCGCGTCGCCGAGGACCAGGTGCTCGACGCTGTCGCCGGAGAACCGCAGCATCGCCACCGCCGCGAACGGGCTGATCGGATGGGCGACGTCGCACGTGTCGCGGTGCGCGTCGGTGACCCGCTCGATGCCCTCGGCCAGCACGTCGCGCAGGCTCCGCCCCTGCGCCAGCGCGCCGAGCAACGCGCCGCCGAGCCGGGTCGCGTACCAGGCGATGCCGTGATGGCAGACCTCGGCCGCGCCGGCGATGCCGCCGGCACCGTCGACCAGGACCAGGCCGGACGGTACGGCGCCCGCGAAGTCCTCATTGGTACGGCCGGGATGCCCCGCGTCGGTCGCCATCGCTACCCGCATCGGCCCATCATGCCGGGGCCGGCCGGAACGCGATGTCCCGCGCGGCTTGATCTGAAGCCTGGTTGAGGTCCTAGCGTCGTGCTCACCCGACCACCGCCGGAGGTAGAGCACCATGACGACACCGCACCTGTCCGACGCCGAACTCGCGGGCCAGCCGGCCGCCTACTGGACCGGCGTCGCGTACGAGTCGCTCATCGCCTTCACCCGGGCCCAGCAGGCCGCGCACGGCTTCACCCAGCCCCAGTTCTGGCTCCTGCGCAACCTGTCCCCGAACGACCTCCTGCCCGGTGGCGGCGGCCTGACCGTGCCCGAGCTGCGGCACGCGATGCGCTCGTACCTGCGGGCCGAGGACGACCTGGACGCCGAGGCGGAGGTGCTGCGCGAACGCGGCTGGCTGACCCGCGACGCGGACGGCCGGCTACGGATCACCGAGGCGGGGGAGGCCGCCCGGCTCCGCCTCAAGCAGCACGCGCCCGCGATCCGGGCCCGCATCCACGACGGCGTCGACGACGCCGACTACGTCACCACTCTCAAGGTGCTCCGGCAGATGATCCGGAACACCGGAGGCACCGGGTAGCGCACGGACCCGGCTCAGGGCGCCCGAAGCGTCCGGATCGCCAGGCGGGCTCCCTGGTGGAGCAGCACGCCGACGCCGGTGTTCGCGACGGCGAGCCCGGCCGCGCCGAGCAGCCCCGCGCCGACGTCCGCCACGCCGGTCGCGACCAGCAGGACCGGCCAGCCCAGCGCGGCGGCGACCAGCGACGACCGCCACCAGCGCCCGAGGAGAAGCCCGAACAGGATCAGCACCGGGATCATCGCGGGCGACCTCCTGCCGTCGGCTGGTTCGAGCGTACGCCCGGCTCACCCCGCCGGTCGCCGGGCGCGGGTCGTCGGGGCTGCCGGAATCGGCCGTACGGGCGCGGCCGGGCCGCCAGGATGAGGTGATGCGCGCCAGTCAGAAGATCCGCCACCGGCACGCCGACGTCGACGGCCTGGCGGTGTTCTTCCGCGAGGCCGGACGCCCCGGTGACCCGGCGGTGCTGCTGCTGCACGGCTTCCCCAGCTCGTCGCACACGTTCCGCGAGGTCATGCCCACCCTCGCCGAGGTCGCGTACGTGCTTGCGCCCGACCTGCCGGGCTTCGGCATGTCCTCGTCGCCCACCGTCGACGAGTACGACTACACGTTCGAGAACCTGTCGTGGACCGTCGAGCGGCTCCTCGCCCTGCTCCGCGTGGACCGCTACTTCGTCTACCTGCACGACTTCGGCGCGCCGGTCGGCTACCACCTGGCCACCCGTGCCCCGGAACGGGTCCGCGGCCTCATCGTGCAGAACGGCAACGCGCACGCCGACGGGCTCGGCGCGCAGTGGGACACCGCGCGGGCGTACTGGGCCGACCTCGGCGAGGCCACCCGCGCCGCGCTGCCGGACTGGCTGACCTTCGACGGCACCCGGGACCAGTACCTCGCCGGACTGCCCGAGCACCTACGCCCGTTGCAGGCACCCGAGGCGTGGCACCTGGACTGGGAGCGGATGACCCGGCCCGGCAACGTCGAGGCGCAGTTCGCGCTGTTCACCGACTACGCCACCCACGTCGCCCGGTTCGGCGAGATCGCCGCGTACCACAGCGCGCACCAGCCGCCGGCGCTCGTGCTGTGGGGCCGGCACGACGCCTACTTCGACGTGGCCGAGGTGCTCGCTTACCACCGTGCGCTGGACCGGATGGACGCACACCTCCTCGACGGCGGCCACCTGCTGCTGGAGACCCACGCGGCCGAGTGCGCCGCACTCATGCGCGCGTTCGTCCGGGACCACGCGTGAGCCGGGAGGCCGCCGACCTGGGGCCGCGGCTGAAACACGAGCTGTATCACCGGCTGCGGCCGATGACCGGCCGTGACCCCGGCGAGAAGGGCCGGTCCACCACGCCGCTGGAGCTGCTGTACGACCTGACGTACGTCGTCGCGTTCGGGGCCGCCGCCGACCAGCTCGCCCACGGCATCGGCGACGGGTACGTGGGAGCGGCGCTCGGCGCCTACGCGTTCGCGATCTTCGCGGTGACGTGGGCGTGGATCAACTTCACCTGGTTCTCCTCGGCGTACGACAACGACGACGCGTTGTTCCGCGGCGCGACGCTCGTCCAGATGCTCGGCGTCGTCATCCTGATCTTCGGGCTGCCGGTGAGCCTCGACGCCACCGCCGAGGGCGGCAGCCCGAACAACCTGCTGCTGGTCGTCGGCTACGTCGTCATGCGCGTACCCATCATCGGGCTGTGGCTGCGCGCCGCCCGCCAGGACCCGGCGCACCGCCGGATCACAGTCGCGTACGCGGTCACCATCGCCGTCGCGCAGGTCGGGTGGCTGCTGTCCGCGATCCTCCCGCTGCCGGTCGGCGTCGTCGTCGCCGCGCTCGTGCTGCTGGCCCTGGCCGAGATGGTCCTGCCGGTGGTGACGGAACGACGGCTCGGCAGCCCGCCGTGGAACGCCGGTCACCTGGCCGAAAGGTTCAGCCTCCTGACGCTGATCACGCTCGGGGAGGTGGTCGCCGCCACGACCGCCGCCGTCGGGGCGCTGATCCGGGAACAGGGATGGAGCGTCGCCGCTGTCGTGATCATCGCGTCCGGGCTCGTCCTCGCGGCCACGCTCTGGTGGGCGTACTTCCTCGTGCCCTCCCGGCCCGTCCTGCAACGGTGGCCGGCTCGCGCGTTCGCGTGGCGGTACGCGCACCTGCCCGTCTTCGGCGCCATCGCCGCGGTGGGCGCCGGACTGCGCGTCGCCACCAGCGCGGTCGAGGAGGAGAAACTCTCCGTTGTTCAGGTGGCGCTCTCGCTCGCCGTGCCGATGGCCGTGCTGCTCGTCATGATCTTCGTGACGTGGAGCGTGCTCCTGCACTCCTACGACCTGACGCACGTGCCGCTGCTGGTGGCGTCGCTCGTGCCGCTTGGGGCCGCCGTCGCCGTCCCGTCCGTGCTGGGCGCCACCGGGCCGGTCCATCCGGACGACCGGACCAGCCTGACCGCGCTCGTCGTCGCCATCGCCCTGGTCGCGCTGTCAGGGATCGTCGAGGTGGTCGGGCACGAGACCGTCGGCTACCGGCACACGATGCGGGCGCTCGACCGGAGCTGACGTCATGGAGCGGCCGGCGGCTTCGCCTTCTGCGGATGGAACGTCTCGTGGCGGGCCAGCATGGCGACGAACTCGCCGATCTTGCGCGCCCGGGTCTCCGCACGTTTGACCGCGTTGAGCCGGTGGATGAGCGCGAACCGGTTGGCGCTGGTCAGGACGTCGAACATGGCCTGGGCGGCGGGCTCGGTCGCGATGGCGGCGAGCAGGTCGGCGGGCACCTCGGCCTCCGACGGCGGCGCGTAGGCCGCCGCCCACCGGCCGTCCGCCTTCGCCGCCTCCACCGCGGCCCGGCCCGCGGGCGTCATCCGCCCCTCCGACTCCAGCCGGGCCACGTGCGCGACGTTGCGCTGCGACCAGGAGCTGCGCGCCCGGCGCGGGGTGTACCGGATCCAGGAACTCTCGTGGTCGCGCTTGCGGCCCTGCCCGTCGATCCAGCCGAAGCACAGTGCCTCGTCGACCGCCTGCTGCCAGGTCAGTGTGGTGATCGTGCCGCCCTTGCGGCCCAGCGCCAGCCAGACACCCGGCGACGTGTCGTGGTTGGCGGACAGCCACTCGCGCAGCGCGTCCGCGTCGGGCACGATCAGCTCGTCCAGCTCCTCGCTCGCCATGGCCGGAAGGCTATGCCAGGGGTACGACGCTACGGCCGGGCCCGCGGGTCGGCCGCCCGCTGGTCGCGGTCGGGCGACGGGTCGGCCGCCCGTCGCAGCCGCCGTCCGGCCACCAGCATCGCCACGCCTGCGCCGGCGAGCCCCGCGCCGATCAGCCCGCCCACGATCCCCGCCGCCGGATCGCTTTCCCGGAACGCGTACACCACGGTCGAGGTGAGGATCGGCGTACCGAGCGCGACCGCCATCCACCCGCCGAGGATGTCCTCCTTGCCGGCGAAGGCGTTCGTGGTGATGAGGAAGAGCAGCACCATGGCAGCGGCGAGGCTGATGAGGATCAGCGCCGAGAGGATCAGCGCGGGATCGCGGGGGAGCAGCCCGGCGGCCGCGGCGAGCACGTAGATGATCGCCGCCGCGATGAGGTTCGCGAGGACGTTCGTCATCACGTTCGCCACGAACCTTCGCAGGCCGCCGCGCCCGGTGTCGTCGCCGCTGATGGCGTCCCCCGATCGCCGTCGATGCCGTCAACGGGAGGTTAGGGCGACCGGGCGGCCGGCACAACGCCCGGCGCCGGTCGGTGTCGTCACGACGTCCGCGAATCGTGCGACCGGCGGGCGGCCAGCAACTCGTCCAGGTGCCGCTCGCTCCACGACCGGGCCGCCGCGACGAGCGTCAGCAGGCTGCGGCCAAGCGGCGTCAGCGCGTACTCCACACGCGGCGGGTTCTCGTCGTAGGCCGTGCGTGTGACCAGCCCGTCGCGTTCCATCGCCCGCAACGTCTCGGCCAGCACCTTCGGCGTGATCGTGCGCAGCGGCACCCGCAGCTCGGTGAACCGGCGCGGCCCGTGCTCCAGGCACAGCACCACCATCGCGGTCCACTTGTCGCCGATCTGCAACGGCACCATCCGCGACGGACAGGCGGGGTGGAACATGTCCGGATCGAGCGGCGTCACCGCCCGAGCGTAACGCCGGTACCGTTGCGGTAACCGGCACCCCGCGGCCTAGCGTCGCGCCATGACCAGCATCGTCGTCTTCGGCGCCGGCGGCCGGGCCGGCCGCGCGATCACCGCCGAGGCCCACCGCCGCGGCCACCACGTCACCGCCGTCGTCCGTGACCCCGCGCGCCATCCCGGCCTCACCTCCGCGGTACGCGGCGACGTCACCGACCCGGAGGCCGTCACCTCGATCGGGTACGGGCACGACGCCGTCGTCCACGCGGTCAGCCCGGCCTCCGGGCCGGAGGCGCTCGCCGCGGCCGGCCCCGACCCGGAGTTCTTCGTCCGGGCGGCAGACGCGCTGCTGCACGGCCTGGCTCGCGCAGGCGTACCGCGGCTCGTGGCGATCGGCCTGTTCGCCACACTGAGCGACGCGCACGGCCGACCCCTCCACGACGACCCGGCCGTCCTGCCCGCCGAGCTGCGGCCGTTCGCGCTCAGCCACGCCGCCGGCCTGGACCGGCTCCGCGCGGCGGACACCACTGTCGACTGGCTGGTGCTCACCCCGCCCGCCGCGCTGGACGTGGACGGTCCCCGCACCGGCCGGTACCGCCTCGGCGGCGAGCAGGCCCCGGTGCTCGCGTACCTGTCGTACGCCGATCTGGCGGTCGCGGTGGTCGACGAGATCGAGTCACCGCGCCACCACCGCACCCGGCTCTCGGTCTTCGGGGACGGGAAGGTCTAGCCGCCCGCCGCGTTGTGCCGGGCGACCAGGGCCGGCAGCTCGTCCAGCGAACCGATTCGGAACAGGCACCGCTCGGCCACGTCCGGCATGTCGAGGATGTGACCCCACGGTCCGCGCCGGATCAGGCACGCCGTCATGCCGGCGGCCATCGCCGGGGCGGCGTCGTTGTCCGGCCGGTCGCCGACGTACAGGATCGCCGACGCGTCGCCGCCGCCCTCGCGAACCACCCGGGCGAAGAACTCCGGCGCCGGCTTCGCCACGCCCCAGGCCGCCGACGTGCCGATCACGTCCACCGCCAGGTCCAGCGCCCGCAGCGTCGCCTCGGCGTGCTTCGGTTGGTTGCCGGCAAGGCCGACGCGCAGGCCCTGCTCCCGCAGGGCGGCCAGGCAGGCCCGCGCGTCCGGGTACAGGTCCTCCGCGCCGAACGACTCCGGGTCACCTGCCGCGACCCGGCGCGCGAGTTCGGCGGTGAGGTCGAAGTCCGGCCGGAACGCCCGGAACACCTCCTGGTAGTCCAGCCCTCTGGCGATCACCGCGCCGAAGACCGCGGAGAACGTGTGCCTCGGTACGCCCAGCCAGTCCGCCCAGGTCGCGAACTCGCGCGTCTCGTCGAGGATCGTCCCGCCCACGTCGAAGAAGACCGCCCGGATCATCAGCGGATCGTACTGTCGTTGATCAGCCAGTGGGGGGCCGCCCGGGTGGCGCAGACTGCCCGCATGAATCCCGCCTTCCTCCCCGAACCGCCGCAGAGCCCGGCGGCGAAAGCCGCGTACGAGGACGATCTCGCCTCCGACGGCTACGTCAACAACCTCACCCGCGTCTGGTGCTGGCGGCCCGACGTGCTGATGTCCTTCCAGAACACCCGCACCGAGCTGTTGTCCGAGTCCACGCTGTCCGCGCGTGAGGTGGCGGTGCTGGTCGCCGCCACGGCCGCCGCGCGGGGCGACTCGTACTGCTGGCTGGCCTGGGGCGCGCGGCTGGCCGGGATGAGCGACGAGGAGACCGCCGCCGCGGTGCTGCGCGGCGACGAGGCGGACCTGTCGGAGCGGGAGACGGCGCTTGCGGACTGGTCCCGCCGGGTCGTGACGGACCCGAACGCCACCATCGAGGCCGACACGCGACGCCTGCGCGAGGCCGGCCTGAGCGACCGGGAGATCTTCGAGGCGACCACTCTGATCGCGTTCCGGCTGGCCTTCTCCACGGTGAACGACGCGCTCGGCGCGCGACCGGACGCGCAACTGGCGGAGAAGGCGCCACGGCTCGTCCGGGAGGCGGTCACGTTCGGCCGCCCGGTCTGAACGAGCGGGGCCGCTTCCGTACGGCCACGGCATGTCGTACCGGTGTGGGAGGGTCCGGGCATGACGACGTTCGTGCTCATCCACGGCGGCGGGGGCAGCGCGTGGGACTGGCATCTGCTGGTTCCCGAGCTGGCCGCCCGCGGTCACGACGCGGTGGTGCCGGAGCTGCCGATCGGTGACCGGTCGGCGGGGTTCGCCGAGTTCCGCCAGGCGGTGATCGACGCCGCCGGCGACCGCGACGACCTCGTGGTGGTCGGGCACTCGTACGGCGCGTTCACCGCCCCGCTGGTCGCCGACCGGCTGCCGGTGCGCCTGCTGGTCCTGCTCACGCCGATGATCCCGCGGCCGGGCGAGAAGCCGGGGGACTGGTGGGGCGACACCGGCTACCGCGAGCCGGAAGGGCTCAGCGAGGAGCAGCAGTTCTACAACGGAGTGCCGGCCGAGATCGTCGCCGAGGCGCCCGCGCACGGCCGGGAGCAGGTGAGCGCGGAGTGGGACGAGCCGTGGCCGCTGGCCACCTGGCCGGCCGTGCCGACGACGGTGCTGATCGGCCGCGACGACCGGTTCTTCCCCGCCGACTTCCAGCGCCGGGTGGCCGCCGACCGGCTCGGCGTGGTGCCGGACGAGATCGACGGCGGTCACGCGGTGGCGCTCAGCCGCCCGGGCCCGCTCGCCGACCGGCTGACCGCCTACCTGGCGTCCTGACCGTCGGCCGCCGGGTTCAGGAGACGGCGGCGGCCGGGCGCCGGCTTCAGACGACCGCGGCGGCCGGGCGCGCGGGTTCGGGGTCGCGCGTGTGCCGGCGCGTCGGCAGCAGCAGCGGCGTGGCGAGCAGCAGCACCCCGGACACGGTGATCGCGGCGAGCGGGCCGACGACTGTGGCGAGGACGCCCCACCCGGCCATCAGCGCGGCCTGGGTGAGCCGGCCGGTGACACTCCACGCGGTCAGGACCTGCGCGGTGTGCGCCTGCGGGGTGCGGCGCAGGCGCTCGGTCGCGTAGATCGGGTTGAACACGCCCATGCACGTGATGAGCACCGACTCGACGGCGATCACGGTCAGCAGCCCGGTGGTCCCCGGATGGGTGAACGCGAGGCCGAGCGGGACGATCGACCGCAGCCAGCCGGACGCCGTCATGACCCGCTGCCGCCCGTACCGCCGCACCAGGCGCGGGCTCAGCCGTGCGCCGAGCACGCCGCCGAGCGCGGAGACCCCGAAGACCAGCCCGTACTGCCACGCAGCCACCTGGTACTCACCCAGCAGGAGCACGGCGAGCAGCGGCGCGGTCGCCATGATCAGGCCGCCGACCAGCACCGAGTTGAGGAACAGCCGCCACAGCACCGGGTCGCGGCGCACGAACCGCCAGCCGGTGCCCAGGTCGGCGACGCGTGAGGCGCCCGCCGGGTCGCGGGGCGCGGCCGTGTCGGCGGCCCGGATCCGCCGGACCGCGAGTGCCGAGAGCAGGTGGCTCACCGCGTCGGCGGTGATGGTGACGACCGGGCCGAGCAGCCCGACGAGCGCACCGCCGAGCGGCGGCCCGGCCGCCGTCGCAGCCCAGCTCGTCGCCTCGAGCCGTCCGTTCGCCGCCAGCAGCCGATCACCCCGGACCAGGCTCTTCAGGTACGCCCCGGACGCGGCGGTGAACGTGATGCCGGCCGTCCCGCAGACCACCGCGACGACGAGCAACTGGCCGTACGACAACATCCCGAGCGCGTACGCGGCCGGCACGCTCGCCAGCGCCGCGAACCGGACCAGATCCGTCGCGATCATCACCGGCAGCTTCCGCCGGTAGGCCACCCACGGCCCGAGCGGGACCGCCAGCACCGCCGCCACCGCCGGCCCCGCCGCCTCCAGGAGCGACACGGCGAACGCCGACGAGTCCAGCACCCGCACCGCGATCAGCGGGAACGCGCCGAACGCCAGCCAGGTGCCGTACGTGCTCACCGCGTACGCCGACCACAGCCACCCGAAATCCGAACCCAGCCTCCGCACGCCCCGCCCCCGTCACCGATGCCCCGCGCATCAGACCGGCCGCTTGGACGCCGGAGCAAACAACCGCCGCCCGGCGCGTCACAACCATCGGCTGGACCCGCCTACTGTGGGCCGGTGGACAGCGAGGCGGTGCGGTCGTTCGTGCGGGCTGCCGAACTCGGGCAGTTCCGGCACGCCGCCGACGAACTGGGCGTCACCCAGCAGGCCGTGTCGAAGCGGATCGCCGCGCTGGAGCGGGAGCTGGGGGTGCGCCTGTTCACCCGTATATCGCGAGGGGTCGAGCTGACACACGACGGCCGGGCGTTCCTCCCGCACGCCCGGGGCGTCGTCGCCGGCGCGGACCGCGCGGTCGCCGCGGTCCGGCCCGGCGCTCGGGCGCCGCGCATCGACGTGCTCGGCCTGCGCAGCGCGCAGGCCGTCCTGTTGCACGACTACTGGCGCGCCCACCCGGGCGTCGACCTCGACGTGGTGACGCTGCGGGTCGACGACCCCCGGCAGGTCGCCGCCGCGGTCCGGGCCGGCGACGTCGACGCCGCGTTCCGCACCGTCACCGACCCGGCCGCGCTGCCGCCCGAGGTACGGATGGTCCGCGCCTTCGACTCGCCGCTGCAACTGCTCGCCGGTCCCCGGCACCCGCTCGCGTCCGCGCCCACGCTCACGCCGTCCGAGCTGCGCGGACACCGGCTGCGGGTGCCGGGCATCGTGCCCGGAAGCGAGTGGGGCGAGTTCTACGGGCAACTCGCCGACGCCTTCGACCTGTGGGTGGACGCGACCGGGCCGAACTTCGGCACCGAGGTGCTCCTCGACGAGCTCGCGGACTCCGCGGACGTGGCGACGCTCGTCGGCGCCCGGGACCGCTACCTCTGGCCCGCCGGCCACGACCTGCGCCGCATCCCGATCACGGATCCGGTGCTCGCGTACCCGATCAACCTCATGCTGCCCCGGACCGGTCCGCACCCGGGGCTGCGGCCGGTCATCCGCCACTTCGCGGGCCTGCCGCCGCTGCCCGGGCCGGTCTGGCGGCCCGCCTGGCCCGGGTGATCAGGGCTGCGAGGTTCGCCGCGCCAGGTGGACCGTGACGCCGGCGGTGACCTCGACCGTGCCGGGCAGCACGTCCCGGACGCGGCGGAACACCTGCTCACGGACATGCGGCGGCAGTTCGAGATAGGCCGAGACGGTCGACAGGAGACCGACGTAGTCGTCGGCACTCATCGTGATCCGCCGCGCGATCTCCGACTGGCGTACGTCGGTGAACCACTCGGACGCGCGCAGCTCCGTGCCGGGCCACTGCATGCCGGCCTCCGGCGGCGTCCCGTCCGGCGACGGGATCTCGTCGTCGGCGAGGAACTCGGACCGGGCCGCGGCCACCGCGTCGCGCACCGCCGGGTCGGCCGGCCGCAGCGGCCCGCCGAACGACGCGAACACCCCACCGGGCGCGAGCAGCCCGGCGATCCGCTCCCACCGCCGGTCCGGGTCGGTCCAGTGCAGCGCCGCCGCCGCGTACACCAGGTCGTGGCGCTCGCCGGCGCGCAACTGCTCGAACGCGGCCTGCCGGACCCGCACGTCGGCCGGGACGTGCCGGCGCAGTTCGGCGAGCATCGCGGAATCCGGGTCGGTGGCGGTGACCGCGATGCCGCGCCGCGCGAACAGCCGGGTGGCCTTGCCGGTCCCGGCGCCGATCTCCAGTGCGGTCCGGACCGGCCGGTCCGCGTACGCCAGCACCAGGTCGGCCAGCTCCTCGGGGTAGCCGGGCCGGAACCGTTCGTACGCCAGCGCTGCCGCCCCGAAGCTCAACGCGCGACCCGGCATGCCGAGCATCCTCCCACGATCGGTCCTTCGTCCGCGGCTATCGTGCACGGTGTGGGCGAACCCGGCTGGCTGGACGACACCCGCACCTCCTACGACACGGTGGCGTCCAGTTACGCCGACCTGCTGCGCGACGCCCTGGCGAACGAGCCGTTCCAGCGCGGCATCCTCGCGCTCTTCGCCGAACTGGTCCGGGCGCGAGGGAGCGGGCCGGTCGCGGACATCGGCTGCGGACCGGGCCGGATCACCCGGCATCTCCACGATCTGGGCTTGAGCGCGTTCGGCATCGACCTGTCACCGGCGATGATCGACCTGGCGCGGCGCGACCACCCGGGCCTCCGCTTCGAGGTGGGTTCGATGACCCGCCTCGACCTCACCGACGGGTGCCTGACCGGTTTGCTCGCCTGGTTCTCGCTGATCCACGTCCCGGACGGTGAGATGCCCGCCGTCCTCGCCGGATTCCACCGGGTGCTGCGGCCCGGCGGCGTCGTGCTGCTCGGATTCCACGCCGGTGACGGCAGCCGGCTCAAGACACAGGGGTACGGCGGGCACCCGATGCGCGTCCACGTGCACCGCCGTCCACCGGGGCGGGTCGCGGCCTGGCTGACCGACGCCGGCTTCACCGTCGAGGCCGAGATGACGCATCGCCCCGCCCCGGACGTCGAAGGCGGCTTCGTCTTCGCCCACCGGTGAGATCAGGCCCTCGCCCTACGCTTCCGGATCCCCGGTCACGTGCGCGGCGACGGCGTCGGCCACCTGCTCGGGCGGGACGGTGGCGTCGATCAGGTGGGCGTCGGTCACCGACGCGAACGTGTCCAGCGCCCGGGCGACGTGGTCGTGCCGCCAGCCGCGCGCGCCGGCCTCGATCTGGTCGGCGTCGATGCGGGCACGCAGCCGGTCCTCGGGCAGCGTGAGCACGACCTCGCGGACGTCGATGCCGCAGGCGCGGATGCCGCCGAGGATCTCCGCCCGGTACGCCGGAAGGAGAAGGCTCATCGGCACGATCCAGACGCCCGCGTGGTGCCGGTCCAGCCCGGTGACCGTCTGCACGACGAGGTGACGCCACAGGGGCAGGTCCTGGAAGTCGCCGGTCGGCGGGGTGACGAACGCGGTGAGCATCGTGCCGAGGAACTCCGGGTCGAACAGCCGCGCGTCCGGAAGCGACTCCGTGAGCAGCCGCGCGGTGGTCGTCTTGCCGACACCGAACGCGCCGTTGATCCAGACAATCATGACGGTGATCGTGCCAGTGGGCGGCTAGCCTGGCGCGGTGGGATTCGACGTCGGCGCGGACGCGTACGGCCGTTTCATGGGCCGATTCGCCGAGCCACTGGCGGTGCGCTTCGCCGGCGCCGCGGGTGTCACGCGAGGGCAGCGGGCGCTTGATGTCGGCTGCGGCACCGGCGCGCTGACCGCGGAGCTGGTGGCACGGCTGGGGCCGGAGGCGGTATCGGCTGTCGACCCGTCGGCGCCGTTCGTCGAGGCGGCCCGGGTACGCCTGCCCGGGGTCGAGATCCGGCGGGCGTCGGCCGAGCTGTTGCCGTTCGCCGATGGCGGCTTCGACGTCACCCTCGCCCAGCTCGTCGTGCACTTCATGACGGACCCGGTTGCCGGCCTGCGGGAGATGGCCCGCGTGACCCGTTCCGGGGGTGTGGTGGCGGCCTGCGTGTGGGACCACGCCGGTGGGCGTGGACCGCTGACCGTGTTCTGGCAGGCGGTCCGGTCGCTCGACCCGGACGCGTACGACGAGTCGGGGCTCGCCGGGGCGCGGGAGGGCGACCTCGCTGACCTGTTCGCCGCGGCCGGCCTGCGGGACGTGCGGTCGTCGCTGCTAACCGTCCGGACGAGTTTCGCGAGCTTCGAGCAGTGGTGGGAGCCGTACACGCTCGGGGTGGGCCCGGCCGGGGACCACGTCCAGCGGCTCGACGCGGCGGGCCGCGCGGCGTTGCGCGACAGGTGCGCGTCACTGCTCGGCGACCGGTGGCCGGTGGAGGTCCCGGCCTCGGCCTGGACGGCGATCGGCCGGACGCGGTAGGCGGTCAGTCGGCGAAGTCGACGCCGGCGAGCGGCACGCCCCGGTACGCGGCGAGGCGCTCGGCCTCCGCGACGACCGCGTCGCGGGTGCTGCCGGTGAGCTTTCGCCACGGCTGGACCGCGACGGTGAACGACCGGCCGGACTTGCGGGGCCGCCACGTGCCGGCCAGCTCACCGTCGGCCAGCACGGCGCCGGGGCGGCCCAGCACCGGCCACAGTTCCTTCGCGCGGGCCGCGTCGGGCACGAGCGTCGCCCGGTCCTTCGCCTGGAGGAACAGGTCGAACGGGCCGAGCAGGCGGGTCGCCTTGGCGTCCGCCGACGCCAGCGCCGCCTCGTCGGCGGCCAGGATCCAGCGCGTCTCGCCGTCGACGCTCACCTCGACCGCGTCGTGCGGCCAGCGGGCCTTGACCTCCTTGACCGGGGCGTCGAGGTAGTCGGCGACATGCTTGGGCGTGGCCGGGCCGAGCAGCCGCAGGTAGGCGCGGATGAGCTCGAACCGGTCGCCGGGCGCGGCGGCCGGACGGAAGCCGCGGATGCGTTCCAGGATCGGCGGTGACGTGTCGAGTCGCAGCTCCAGCCCGGCGCGTACGGCGGCGAGCCGGAACGGCATCTCGTAGAGGTGGATCGCGTCGCACGGCCGGCAGTGCCGCAGGTAGGGCTCGGGCATCACCTCGGCGAGCCGCCCGGAGACCTCGCCCTTGACCGTCGGCGTGCGGACGATCTCCCGCATCCGCGCGGCCACCTCGTCGAGCGCGGCGACGATGCCGATGCCCGCGGCCTTCAACGGCTTCGCCGCGTCGTAGATGCGCTTGCCCGCGTCGGCGTCGGAGAACGGCTCGACCGCGGCGGCCACCGCGCCCACGTCGGCGCGGCGGTAGAGGTGCGGGGCGCCGCGAACCGTCCAGAGCAGGGCCACGTCGTCGCCGGTCAGCGGGGTGACATCGACCCCGCGCGTCGCCAGTGCCCAGCGGCCGCCGTCGGGGCCGGTGTCCTGCACGCCGATGTCGAGCACCGCGGTGTCGGCGAGCGAGCCCTCGGCCCGGTCGAGCTGCTGGGCGCGGACGCGGAAGGCCAGCACCTGACGCCTGTCGGTCATCGACACAGCGTAGGCGGCGGCACCGACACTTCCGCGACAGCGCGGCCCGTTCGCCACGGCGCGGTCAGCCGTCGGTGGAACGCTGTGGGTGTCTCCGGCCCCGTTTGACACCCATGGCGTTCCACTCGCCGTCCGCGGGCCGTGGGGGACTGCGTCAGCGGGCGGCGAGCAGCCGTTCGCGGACCTCGCGGCGCAGGATCTTTCCGATCTGGGAGTACGGCAGTTCGTCGACCACAACGACCCGGCGGGGCACCTTGTAGCCGGCCAGGTGGGTGCGGCACGAGGTCCGGATCGTCTCCGGGGTGACGGCCACCGCCGGGTCGACAACCACCGCGGCGACGACCTCCTCGCCGTCGTCGGTGGGCATGCCCACGGCGGCGGCCTCGCGTACGCCGGGGACGCGGCGCAGCGCCTCCTCCACCTCGGACGGGTAGACGTTGAAGCCGCCGGTGATGATCAGCTCCTTGATCCGGTCGACCACCGTCACGAAGCCGTCGGCGTCCATGGTGACGATGTCTCCGGTACGCATCCAGCCGCCCGGCAGCAGCACCTTGGCCGTCTCCTCGGGCCGGTGCCAGTAGCCGGAGAACACCTGCGGCCCGCGGACCAGCAGCTCACCGGCCTCGCCCGGGGCGCGGTCCCGGGACGGGTCCTCCGGGTCGACGATGCGCACGTCGGTGGAGGGGAACGGCACGCCCACGGTGCCCGGCCGGCGGCTCGGCGCGACCGGGTTGCCCACGGTGATCGGGGAGGTCTCGGTCATCCCGTACCCCTCGACCAGCAGGCCGCCGGTCACCTGCTCCCACAGCTCCACGGTGGCCGGTGGCAGCGACATCGCGCCGGAGATCGCGTACCGGATGGAGGTGAGGTCGACGCCGCGCTCGCGGGCGACGGTGGCCAGCTTCGCGTAGACCGGCGGTACCGCGGGCAGGAACGTCGGCGGGCGGCGGCGGACCGCGTCGAGCACCTGGTCGGCGTCGAAACGGGGGAACAGCACCAGTGTGGCCCCGATGCTGACGGCGAAGGTCAGGCAGAGCGTCAGCCCGTAGGCGTGGAACAGCGGCAGCACCGCGTACACCGTCTCCGCGCCGTCGCGCAGGCCCGGCACCCAGGCCCGGCCCTGCGCGGCGTTGGCGCGCAGGTTGCGGTGGGTCAGCACCGCGCCCTTCGGCTCGCCGGTGGTGCCACCTGTGTACTGGAGCAGCGCCACGTCCCCGGCCTCGGGCGCGGGATGCCCGGCGGGCAGCGGCCCGGCGGCGGCGACCAGCTCCGACCAGGGCAGCGCGCCGGGCGCGGGGGCGGTCATCGCGGCCCGCGCGGCGCGGACCTTCGGCAGCGGCACCCGCAGCGCCCACCGCTTGAGCCGCGGCAGCGCCGCGGTCAGGTCGACCGACACCACGGTACGCACGGCGCCGCGTCCCGCCACCAGCGGCGCGACCTTGTCCCACACGATCGCGACCGTCGCGCCGTGGTCGGTGAGCTGGCGGTCCAGTTCGTCGGCGGTGTAGAGCGGGTTGTGCTCGACGACCACCGCGCCGAGGCGCAGCACGGCGTAGAACGCGACCACGTGCTGCGGGCAGTTCGGCAGCACCAGCGCCACCCGGTCGCCCGGGCCGACGCCGAGCCGGCGCAGCGCCTCGGCGGCGCGGGCCACCTGGTCGGCCAGCTCGGTGAACGTGGTGGTGGCGCCGTAGAAGTCGAGCGCGACCCGGGGCCCGAACCGTCCGGCCGCCTCGGTGAGCAGGTCGACGAGCGAGCCGTCCGGCTCGGCGATCTCGGCCGGGACCCCGGGTGCGTAGCTGCGGGTCCAGGGTCGCTGAGCGGTCGCGTCCATCGCCGTTACTCCTCGTCGCGCGGATGACGACCCCAGCCTAACGTGACCGGGCGGTAACCTACGCTGACGTAGGTTGCCGGGTAGGTCACACCCGCGCAGGTCAGCGACGGCGGGTCGAATGCTGGTGCACCACCCGCCGGCCCTTCACGATCCCGAAGACGATGACCGCGGCGAGCGCGATCACGCCGATGACGACGAGCCAGCGGACCGCCTCCAGCAGCAGCCCGAGCAGGATGAGCACACCGGCGACCACGCCGACCACCCAGAGCAACGCGCGCATGTCCCAGCCTCCCGTCGTACGGTGGGCAGTGCGCTTTCCCGCTGCTCGTGCGGCCATGCGCCGCCCGGTGGATCAGTGCCGGGCCACGTACACGGTGTTCGCCGCCTCCCGGCCCTGCAACGGGTTCGGGAACCGGACGACGTGCGCCACCGAGGTCGGGAACACCTCGGTGAGCGTGCGCTGGAACGCCGGATCCGGTGGGTCGTTCGACCACAGCGCGAAGACGCCCTCCGGGTGCAGCAGCGCGGCCAGCCGCCGCAGCCCGTCGACCGTGTAGAACGGGGCGTGGCTGGGGTGCAGCACCTGGCGGGGGGAGTGGTCCACGTCCAGCAGCACCGCGTGGAAGCGGCGGCCGGGCTCGTCCGGGTCGAGACCGTCGCCGGCCACAGCGGCGAAGAAGTCCGCCCGGACGAACCGGGTACGCGGATCGGTGGCCAGGCCGGCGGCGAACGGCAGCAGATCCCGCCGGTGCCAGTCGATCACGTCCTCGATCGCCTCGACCACCACCAGTGAGCGCACCCGGGGATCCTCCAGCGCGGTACGCGCGGTGTAGCCGAGGCCGAGCCCGCCGACCACCACGTCCAGCGCGTCACCGGTGAGCGGGGCCAGTCCGAGCCGGGCCAGTTCGATCTCCGCGACCGGGAAGGCGCTGGACATGAGGTACTCGTCGTCGAGCTTCACCTCGTACACCTCGGAGTCCAGTGCCGGGTCACGGCGCCGCCGCAGGCTGATCTCGCCGATCGGCGTCTCCCGCCAGGCCAGTTCCTCGAAACGCGCGCCCACCCGGTGTCCTCTCCGCTGATCCGTCCCCGGATGCTACCGGCCGGTCCCGGCCCGGCCCGGCGGAACGGCGGCGGACGGCGGTCAGTCGGCGGGGCGGGTGGCGACCACTACGGTGTCCAGCGCGTCGACGGTCCCGCCGTCGGTGGCCGGGACCGGCCGGCGGGTCGTTTCGGCCCGCTGCACGCGCAGCCCGGCCAGCCCGTCGACCACCGACTCCGGCGTGAGCAGCACGTCCGGGTCCTGCGGGCCGCCGATGCCACCGGCGAGGTTGGCCAGGTCGTGGCCCACCACCACGAGCGTGCCGCCGGGGCGCAGCGCGGACTTCGCCGCGGCGAGCACCCCGGCGAACTCCGGCGCAGGCAGGTGCAGGTAGCTGATCAGCACCAGGTCGTAGCTGTTCGGCACCGGCCGGTACGCGGTCACGTCCGCGACCCGCCAGTCGACCGTGACGCCCCGCGCGGCGGCCAGCTCCCGCCCCCGGTCGACGGCCACCGCGGAGAAGTCCACCGCGTTGACCCGCCAGCCCTGACCGGCCAGCCAGACCGCGTTGCGGCCCTCGCCGGCGGCGATGTCCAGCGCTGACCCGGGAGTCAGCCCGGTGACCGACTCGACCACGAAACGGTTGGGCTCAGCGCTCCACACCAGTCCGGGCGTGTCGGCGTACCGGCTGTCCCAGGCGCTGCTGTCCACTGTGTTCCCTCCTCCGGCGGCCCCACACCGCCATGGTGACCGTACCGGCCACGGCAAGCGCTCCCACGGTGAGTCCCCACACCGGCGGCAACTGCTGCGCGAGCACGAACACGCCCATCACCACGACGAACCAGCCGAACACCCGGCGCAGCAGGTCGGCCGGGATCCGGCCGGTGAGCCGGCCACCGAGCAGGCTGCCGACGACGGCGGCGGCGGTGACCCCGGCGGCCAGACCCCAGTGGATCTGCACGCTGGACAGGTAGCCGGCCAGGCCGGCGAACGACTTCATCGCGATGACGACCAGCGAGGTGCCGACCGCTACCGGCATCGGCAACCCGCCCAGCAGGGCCAGGGCCGGTACGACCAGGAAGCCGCCGCCGGCGCCGACCAGGCCGGTGACCAGGCCGACGACCACACCGTCCCCGACCACCCGCAGCATCGGCAGCTCGTGCGGCACCGGGCGGCCCTCGGCGGACCGGCGGCCCCGGATCATCGCGACCGCGGTGGCGAGCATCATCAGCGCGAACGCGGTCAGCAGGACGCTGGCCGGGACGAACTCGGCCAGCCGGCCGCCCGCGTACGCGCCGGTCATCCCGGCCACACCGAAGATGAGCCCGGTACGCCAGCGGACCCGGTTCGCCCTGGCGTGCGGCAGCACGGCGACGGCGCTGGTCACGCCGACGACGAGCAGCGAGGTGGCGATTGCCTCCTTGGCGGGCAGATCGGCGACGTAGACCAGTAGCGGCACGGCGAGGATCGACCCGCCGCCGCCGAGCAGGCCCAACGTCACGCCGATCAGCACCGCGCCGGCCAGCGTCAGGACGAGAGTCGTCACTTGCGGCTCCCGTCCCGCAACTGCCCGACGATCGTGTCCAGGTCGCAGCTCGCGCCGCGGTTGTACGGCAGCTTGCTCAGCAGCATGCCCATGGCGCAGGTGTTGGTGAGCGCGGCGAACGTGAGGCCCGCGCCGATGAACGCGGCGACCCACTTCAGGCCGGGGACGAACACCGAACCGACGATCGCGGCGAGCACGATCGAGCCGGCGACGAGGCGTACCTGGCGCTCCAGGTCCCAGCGCGGCCGGCCCTGGTTGACCGGGGCGTTCGTGGCCTGCCAGGCCAGCATGCCGCCGTCGAGCACCTTCACGTTGGGCAGGCCGACGGTGCCGAGCGCCTGACCGGCCTGGCCGGCCCGGACGCCGGAGCGGCAGATCAGCACCACGTCCTCGTCCAGGTGGCTGCGCAGCTCCGCGCGGTGCTCCCGGAGCAGGTCCAGCGGCACGTTGTACGCGCCGGGGATGTGCGCCGCCTCGAACTCACCGGGCGTGCGCACGTCGAGCATCCGGGGCGTACGGCCGGCGGCGATCAGCTCGCGCAGGGTCGCCGCGTCGATGGTGGTGGGGGTGGTCGTGGTCATGCTTCGGTCTCCTTCAGCGGGTGTTCTCGGGCAGGGGCGGGCGCCGGCCGGCGTAGGGACACGCCGGCCGGGCGCTCGGAGAGAGGTCAGGCGGTGGGCGCCATGCGTACGCCGGCCGCCTCGGCCCGGCCGTACGAGTCGTCGATCAGCACCACGTCACGGCCGGCGTTGGCGAGCAGGGACGCGGCGGCGGTGGCCCGGTAGCCGGAGCCGCAGTGCACCCAGACGGTCCCGGCGGGGATGTCGGCGAGCCGCTTCGGCACGTCCGGCAGCGGCACGTGCACCGCACCGTCGATGTGTCCGGCCTTCCACTCGTTCGTCATCCGCACGTCGAGGACGACCTGCGGCGCGGGCAGCCCGGCCGGGGTCTTCCCGGCCTGCGCGGCGGCGAGCGCGGCGAAGTCGGCCACCGCCGTCTCCCGCAGCTGCGACGGGTCCGTGGTCCACTGCTCGGGCTCGCCGGTGGCCTGGGCGGCCGGGCGGTCGATGCCGATGCGGACCAGTTCCCGCTGGGCGTCGGCGACCTGCTCCGGGGTCTGCGCCAGGAACGTGATCGGCACGCCCCAGTCGATCAGCCAGCCGAGCCACGTCGACATCGGCCCGTCCAGGCCGAGGCTGACGGTGCCGGCCAGGTGCGAGGCCGCGTACGCCTTGCGGTGGCGCAGGTCGACCACCCACTCGCCGGCGGCGATACGACGGCGCAGCTCGTCGGCGTCGGCGCGGGCCACCGGCGTGAGGTCGACCGGGGCGGGACCGGCGGCGTTGGCGACGCCCATGTGGGCGTAGTACGCCGGGTAGGCGTCCAGCCCGGCCAGCGTCTCGGTGACGAACTGGTCGGCGGCCAGCCGCAGCACCGGGTTGGCCTCCTTCTCCCGGCCGATCGTCGACTCGGGCGCGTCGGCCTGGCTGGCCGAGCAGAAGCTGCCGAAGCCGTGCGTGGGCCAGACCTGGGCGCCGTCGGGCAGCAGGTCGGCCAGCTTGCGCGCGGAGGCGTACTGGTGGTGCGCCAGCTCGTGCGCGTACTGCTGGCCGAGCAGGTCGGTGCGGCCGGTGGTGCCGAACAGCAGCGAGCCGCCGGTGAACACGCCGGCCGCCGTCCAGCCGCCGTCGGTGGCCTCGTCGAGTGCGTACGACAGGTGGTGGAACGTGTGACCAGGGGTGCCGATCACCCGCAGCCGCATGGTGTCCGACACCGGCACGGTGTCGCCGTCGGCGGCCGGGGTCCGGTCGAACTCGACCGTGTCGGCGGCGGCCACCAGGTACTGCGCGCCGGTGATCCGGGCCAGCTCCAGGCCGCCGGAGACGTAGTCGTTGTGGATGTGCGTCTCGACCACGTGGGTGATGCGTACGCCCTTGGCGCCGGCCAGGTACAGGACGCGGTCGATGTCGCGCTGCGGGTCGACCACGATCGCCACCCGGCCGTCGGAGGCGAGGTAGCTGCGGTCGCCGAGCGAGGAGGTCGCGATGACGGACACGTCGAGAGTCATGCCGTTTCCTCTCATTGCCTATATACCCCGGGGGGTATGCATGGGACAGTCTGCGGCCTGGGTCAACCAGGCAGGTGTTTACCCGCCCGCGTCGTGGTCACACGGCGCGGGCGGGGCTCAGCCGGTCAGGCGGACGCCGTCAGGCAGGGGGCCGTCAGGCCAGGGACAGGAAGAGCTTCTCCAGCTCCTCCTCGGTCATCTCCGGCTCCTCGCCCGCCTGGCGGGCGGCGTCGCAGTAGCGCATGCCGGAGGCGATGATCTTGAAACCGGCCCGGTCGATGGCCTTGGAGACCGCGGCGAGCTGGGTCAGCGCGGCGCGGCAGTCCTCGCCGTTCTCCATCATCTCGATGACGGCGTTGAGCTGCCCCCGGGCCCGCTTGAGCCGGGTCAGCGCCTCGCCTGTCATCTCCGGTCGAAGATTCACGTCATACCTCCTGCGCTCGAAGATACCCCAGGGGGTACCCGTGCCGCCACCCGTCAGGCGGTCTTGGCCCGGACCTCGTCCATGTCGAGGTCACGCACGGCCCGGATCAGCTCCTCCAGCCCGGCCGTCGGCAGGGCGCCCGGCTGGGCGAACACCAGCACGCCGTCCCGGAACGCCATCAGTGTCGGGATCGACCGGATCTGGGCGGCGGCCGCCAGGGCCGGCTCGGCCTCGGTGTCGACCTTGCCGAAGACGATGTCCGGGTGCTGCTCGCTGGACTTCTCGTAGACCGGCGCGAACGCCCGGCAGGGGCCGCACCAGCCGGCCCAGAAGTCGACCAGGACGATGCCGTCCCGGTTGACCGTCCCTGCGAAGTCAGTGGTGGTCAACGCCACGCTGGCCATCAGTACCTCCGTCGGTTCGGGTTCCGCCATGTCTAACACACCCCCGGGGGTATCCATTCCGGGGGTGGTGGCCGGCTTGATCCACTCCACCTCGGGGAGGTGGACGGGTCTGGGCCGGTGTGATGCGGCCACCTCGGCGTACTGGCGGGGCGAACCGACGACGGAGGGCCCGTGAGGGACACGCAGGGTCGCCGGGGCATCGACGGAGCGCTTATCCTGTGCGCCGACCATCCCGGCGGGAAGGGACACGATGGCGTCGCGGCAGGACCAGCTGCACTCGTACCAGTTCACCGTCCAGCGGGCGGTCGCCGCGCTCGTCATGCGGGAGACGGACCCGCCGCAGTCCCCGTTCCGCCGGCTGGCCGGCGCCGGTCTGGCCAGCGTCCTGGTCGCGGCGATCGCGCTCGGCGGCGTCGCCCTCTACGGCCTGTTCACCGGCGGCGGTGACTCGTGGCGCGAGACGGGCGCGGTGATCGTGGAGAAGGAGTCGGGCGCGCGATTCGTCTACCGCGACGAGAAGCTGCACCCGGTGTCGAACTACGCCTCCGCGCTGCTGATCATCGGGGCGGAGCGGCCGAAGACGGTGCTGGTCAGCCGCCGCGCCATCGAGGGGGTGCCGCGCGGTCTGCCGCTCGGCATCGCCGACGCGCCGGACTCGCTGCCCGCGCCGAACCGGCTCGTCCGCGACGCGTGGACGCTCTGCTCCGTGGAGGGGGACGAGCCCGGGCGCGACGAGGCCCGGTCGGTGCTGCTGATCGGGCGGCAGGCCACCGGCGGCCGGGTGCTCGGCGACCAGGGGCTGCTGGCCCGGCACCCGGACGGCGGCCTGCACCTGCTCTGGCACGACCGGCGCTACCTGCTGCGCGACACCGACCGGGTGCTCGCCGCGCTCGCCGCCACCCGGGAACGGGCGGTGCCGGTGGCGGCGGCGCTGCTCAACACGCTGCCGGCCGGCGCCGACCTGGCCCCGCCGCCCGTCGGCGACCTCGGCGAGCCGTCCGAGCGGGTCACCGGCGCCACAGTGGGTGACGTCTACCTGGTGCGCAACTCCGGCGGCGGACGGCAGTACGCGGTCGCGCAGCGCGCCGGGCTGGCCGGCATCACCGAGTTGCAGGCGGCGCTGCTGCTGGCCCGCACCGGCCAGCGGGAGCCGGAGCCGATCACGCTCGGCCGGTTCGCCGCGCTGCCGAAACTGCCCGGTCTGGTGCCCGGCGGGGCGAGCGCGCCACCCGCCGTACCGCCCCGGCTGGCCGCCGCCGAGAGCGGTGCGATCTGCGCGCGGGCCGGGGACGACGCCGGCGTTCGCGAGATCCGTCTCGGAGTCACCGCGCCGGACCTCGCCGCCGCCACCCGGACACAGGGCGGGCGGGCCGGGCTCGCCGACGAGGTGGTGGTGGAGCCGGGACGCGGCGCGCTGGTGGAGGCGGTGTCCGCGCCGGGCGCCACCGGCGGCGCGGTCTGCGTGATCACCGACCTCGGACGACGGTATGCGCTGACCGGCGCGGACGTGCCGGGCTCGCTCGGCTATGCCGGGGTGCGCCCGGCGCGGCTGCCGGCGGCCCTGGTGGACCTCCTGCCGGCTGGCAGCCCGCTCGACCCGGAGGCCGCCCGCGCCGTCGCCGCGCCCGCCTGAGCGCCGGGCGCGATCCGCCGGGGAGGACGAGCAGCGGTCAGCCGGCGGGGCGGCGCAGCACGCTCACCGCGAAGTCGGCGTCGTCGCGCCACGGCCGCAGGTCCCAGGTGGCGAAGCGGTGCTCGGGGCGCAGCCCGGCGGCGACCGCGTCGGCGTCCAGGTCGGCCACCGGGTAGCCGCGGTCGGTGGCGAAGCCGACCACGACCAGGCCGTCCGGGCGTACGTGCGCGGCGACGCGGGCCAGCACGTCGCGTTCGGTGCCGGGGGCGACGAAGACCATCACGTTGCCGGCCAGCACGGCGGCGTCGAACGGCTCGGCCTCGCCCTGGGCGGCCAGGTCCAGCTCGGCCAGGTCGGCGACCAGGAAGCGGGGGCCGGGGTGGTCGGCGCGGGCCGCCTCGACCAGCGTCGGGTCGGCGTCCACGCCCACGGCGTCGTGCCCGCGCGCGGCGAGCGCGGCGGCGACCCGGCCGGTGCCGCACCCGGCGTCCAGGACGCGCGCGCCGGGCGGCACGAGCGCGTCGAGCAGCCGCGCCTCACCGGACAGGTCGGCGCCCTCGGCGGCGAGCTGGCGGAACCGGTCCACGTACCACTGCGAGTGGCCGGGTTTCGTGTCGGTCACCCAGCGGGTCGGCTTGCCCATGAGGCCACCGTAGCTGATCTTGTGGCGGCGGGTCAGGCGAGCGCCAGGAACGTGCCGGCGGCGAGCGGCCCGCCGAGCGCGACGCCGGCCAGCACCTGCGGCCAGGTGTGGTCGCCCAGCCGTACCCGGGACCAGCCGACGGCCGCGACGAGCACCCAGCCGAGGTTCGCGCCCGGGCCGGCCAGCGGCACCAGCACGGCGACGGTGGCGGCGGCGACCGCCGCGTGGATGCTCAGCTTCCACCAGTGGTTCACCAGCGCGCAGGCCGCGCCGACCACGAAGACCACCACGATCACGGCGAACAGTTCGGCCGGCGCGCGCACCGCCGCCAGCAGCAGCAACCCGGCCGCGACCGAGGCCAGCCCGATCGACAGCGGCCGGGCCCGCTGGGCGCGGTCGCCGACGTGCCGGTCGGTGAGGCGCCCCCGGCGGACGCCGTGCACGAGCACACCGATCGGGATGACGGCGCAGAACGTGAGCGCGATGCCGCCCCAGAGCAGGAACTGGCCCGCCGAGCGGCTGACCCGGGCGGCGGCGATCAGCGGCAGCGCCGTGACCAGGACGGTCGGGGCGAGCGCCTCGGTGAGCAGCCGGGCCGCCCGCGCGCCGGCCCGGCGCTCCCGTGATGCTCGCACCCGATCATCCTGGCACGGACGCTCAGCCCTTCTCGGCCCCGCTGGTGAGTCCCTCGGTGAGCAGGCGTTCCCCGGCGAAGAACAGCACCACGATCGGCAGCGTGAGGATGACCGAGCCGGCCATCAGCACGGTCTTGGGCACCTCGACGCCGTCGGCGAGCAGCGACAGGCCCAGCGACACGGTCCACCGGTCCGGCCGGTCGACCAGGAACAGCAGCGCGAACAAATACTCGTTCCAGGCGATCATGAAGTCGTACAGCGCGACGGCCATCACCGACGGGGCCGCGAGGGGCAGGCTGACCCGGCGGATGATGCCGAGCCGGCCGGCGCCGTCGATCGCCGCGGACTCCTCCAGGCTGATCGGGATCGTCTCGAAGTAGTTCTTCAGCATGTAGACCGACACCGGCAGCGTCTGCGAGATGTAGACGAGCACCAGGCCGGTCAGCGACCCGCGCAGCCCGGCCCGGGTGAAGACCACGAACAGCGGGATCGCGATGACGATGGACGGGAACAGGTAGACCGCCAGGAACAGCGCGCTGACCTGCCGGCGGCCGAAGAACCGCAGGCGGGACACCGCGTACGCCCCGGGGATGGCGATCACCAGGGTGAGCGCGGTGGCTGCCAGCGCCACCAGGCCGCTGTTGCGGATGAACGTGAGGAAGCCCTGGCCGCCGTCGGAGACGGACTTCAGCACCTCGGCGTACGTGGCGACGGTCAGCTCGCCGAACGGTACCCAGAGCGAGCCGGGTTCGAGCAGCAGGCGTTCGATCGGACGTACCGACAGCACCAGCATGTACCAGAACGGCAGCAGCGTGACCACCAGGAACCCGGCGATCACCAGCCGCCGCAGCCAGCGCAGGCTGACCGTCTCGATCCGGTCCCGGTCCATCACGCCTCCCGTCGCGCGCCGAAGAAGCGCAGGTAGATCGCCACGAACACGAGCAGCACGACGGCCAGGACGACCGCCTGGGCGGCGGCCGCGCCGATGTCGGTACGGGCGGTGAGGAACTGGTAGACCCGCACGCTCACCACCTCGGTGCCTGCGGCGCCGCCGGTGAGCAGGTAGACGTCGTCGAACTTGTTGAACGTCATGATGAACCGCAGCACGCCGATCAGCGCGATCACCGGCATGAGCTGCGGCAGCAGGATGTGCCGGAACCGCTGCGTGGGTGTCGCCCCGTCGACCCGGGCGGCCTCCTCCAGCTCACCGGGCACCGCCTGGAGCCGGGCCAGCAGGAACAGGAACGCGAACGGGAAGTAGCGCCACGCCTCGAACGCGATCACCGTCCACAGCGCGGTGGACTCCTGGGACAGGAACGGCACCGGGGAGTCCCAGCCGAGGAAGCGCCGCCCCCAGTCGTTGACGATGCCGAGCTGCGGGTCGAGCATCACCTGCCAGACGAACGTCATGGCGACCACCGGCGCCACGTACGGCAGCAGCATCGACGCGCGTACCAGCGTGCGGCCGCGGAACGGCCCGCGTACGGCCAGCGCCGCCGCGAGCCCCACCACGATCGAGCCGGCGGTGCCGCCGACGCTGTAGAGCACAGTGGTCCAGAGCGTGTCGGCGAACCCGGGCGTGTGCAGCACCCGGTCGATGTTGTCCAGGGTCAGCTCGCCGAACAGGCCGGTCTTGCGCAGGGTCGCCAGGCGTACCCGCTGGAAGGCCAGCACCACCGTCCAGACGATGGGTATGCCGATCACCGCGACCACGACGAGCAGGGTCGGGGTGACCAGCGCGAGCCCGGCGCGGGCTTCGCGGCGGCGCAGCGTCAGCGGGCGTCGGCCGGGTCGGCGGGGTCGCTCCGGCGCGGGGGAGCGGCCGGCCTCCGGCGCGGTGGTGGTCAATTGACGCCCTTGGCTATCGCCTCGACGTCCTTGCGGGCGCGTTCGGCGGCGGCGCGGGCGTCGGACTTGCCGCCGACGACGTCGGCGAGCGCCTTGGGTACGGGCAGCTCACCGAGGATGGCGCCGACGAGCTTGCCCTGGTTCTCGGTCAGGCCCCAGCGCTGGAAGGTGTCGGGGCTGCGCCGCAGGGTGGCGAGCACGTCCTCGCCGTAGACCTCGGACAGCGGCTTCTTGGTGTCCACGCCGGCCGGGCTGGTGTTCCAGGCGGTCCGGAACTTCTGCTTGTCCTCTCGCGTGCCGGTGCGCACCGGGAAGCGGCCCTCGGGGGACATGCCGAACCAGCGCGGGTAGCCGTCGGAGAGCATGTACTCCACGAACGACTTCGCCGGGTCGGCCGCGCCGTCGAGCACGGCCCAGGAGCTGACCTCGCCGTACTGGGCCGGTTCGGTGCCGTTCGGGCCCTTGATCGCGGTGACGAACCCGCTGTTCTTCGCGAGCCAGGCCGGGTCGGACTGGCACTGCGGGCAGGTCGGCCGGGCGTCGGCGCGCAGCCCGGCCAGCTCGTCGAGGATGAAGGGCGACCAGATCAGCATGGCCGCCTTGCCGGCGAAGTAGGTGGCCCGGGTGGTGTCGACGTCCTGGGCGCCCTTGACCGAGTTGTTGCGCATCAGGTCGCCGTAGAAGCGGAACGCCTCGACGCACTCGGGGGAGTCGAGCGTGACAGTGCCGGAGTCGTCGGTGAGCCGGCAGTTGTTCGCCAGCGCCAGGTGCTCGAACGTCTGCTGGGTGAACACGTCGCCGGGGGAGGTGGCCGCGGTGATACCGGCGACGCCGCCGGTGTTCAGCTTCGCCGCCGCGGCGGCGATCTTCTCGTACGTGTCGGGCGCCGGCAGGCCGGCGGCGGCGAACAGGTCCTTGCGGTAGACGAGTAGCTGGCCCCACCCGTCGCTCGGTACGGCGAGCTGTGCGCCGCCGTCGCTGGTGAGTTCCAGCGCGCGGGGCGTGAACGTGTCCCGGCCGAGCCGGTCGACGACGGCGGCGTTGGCGTCAGCGTCGAGGAGTTCGTTCGCGGACAGCGTGCGCACCCCGGCCAGCGAGACCGAGCCGACCACGTCGGGCAGGTCGCCGGCGGCGGCGCTGGAGGCGATCAGGGACGGGAACTGGTCCTCGTTGACGGTGACCAGGTTGACCTTGACGCCGGTCTTGGCGGTGTAGTCGGCGATGATCGTCTTGGTGGCGGCGACGCGGTCCGCCACGTCTTCCAGGCTCCAGACGGTGATCTGCGAACTGTCGGATTTCTGCCCGTCGTCGCTGCATGCGGCCATGCCGGTCCCGGCCAGTGCCAGGATCAGGCTGATTGCGAGCCGCCGCGTGGAGGGTGATGACATCGGTGGCACTCCTCTCGAAAGAGTACGGCCTGCCGCTAATACCCATCGATTCATCAATCGAATCACATATGCCCATTTTTTGGGTTAGAATCGGGGTCGGCACTTCCCTCGGAGCGACGCCATGAGCAACTGGGTTGTCTCTCTGGCCGGGCCCCGGCACGTACGCCTGGAGCCCTGCCCCACGGACCGGCTCGGTCCGGGCCAGGTCCGCGTCCGCACCCGCTACTCGGGCATCTCCGCCGGCACCGAGCTGACGCTCTACCGGGGCAGCAACCCGCGACTGCGCAAGGACTGGGACGCCGGCTCCCGCATGTTCGTGCCCCGCCAGGCCGCGCCCGCGTACCCGGTGGTGGGTTTCGGTTACGAGGAGGTCGGCGAGATCGTCGAGGTCGCGCCCGACGTGGCCGGGCGGCGGCCCGGCCAGCTCGTCTGGGGCATCTGGGGGCACCGCGCCGACGCCGTGCTCCCCGCGACGGCCGCGCATCCGCTGCCACCGGGCCTCGACCCGCTCGCCGCCGTGTTCGCCCGGCCCGGCGCCATCGCGCTGACCGCGGTGCTCGCCGGTGACCTGCATCTGGGCGACTGGGTGGGCGTGTTCGGGCAGGGTGTGATCGGGCTGCTCGGCACGCGTCTGGCCGCGCTCTCCGGCGCCCGGGTGGTCGCCGTCGACCGGATGCCGGGCCGGCTCGCGCACGCCGTGCGGCTCGGCGCGCGCCGGGTGGTCGACGCCGCCGCCGACTCGCCCGCCGCCGCGCTGCGGGCCGCCACCGACGGCCGGGGCGCCGACGTCTGCCTGGAGCTGTCCGGGTCGTACCCGGCGCTGCACGAAGCGATCCGCGCCACCGCGCACGCCGGGCGCGTCGTCGCGGCCGGCTTCTACCAGGGGTACGCCCACGGGCTGGAACTCGGCGAGGAGTTCCACCACAACCGGATCCAGCTCGTGGCCGCCCAGGTCTCCGGGCCCGATCCGGTACCCGGCACGGCCGGCCGGTGGTCCGGGACGCGGATCGCACACACCTTCATGGACCTGGTGGCCGAGGGCAGCGTCGACCCGCTGCCGCTGGTGAGCCACGTCGTCGACGCGGGCGCGGTGGCCGACGCCCTGGCGTTGCTCGACCGCGGTGACGGTGACGTCCTCCAAGTGGTGCTGAGGTTCTGATGGACATTCCGCTTGCCTGCCAGGAGCAGCTGCTTCCCGGCACCGACCTGACCCGGAAGTACGCCCTCGCCGTCTCCCTCGGCTACCAGGGCATCGAGCTGCGCGGGCGGGGCGACCTCGCGCTGGCCCGGCGGCTGCCGGAGCTGCGCCGCGCCCGCGCCGCCGGCGTGGTCGTGCCGACCGTCTGCGTCGAGATGGACCACTTCATCGGCGACTTCGACCCGGGCCGCTCCCGCGACGCGGTGGACAACCTGCGCTCCCAGCTCTCGGTGATCGCCGAGCTGGGCGGCGTCGGTGCGATGACCCCTGCCGCGTGGGGCATGTTCTCCCGCCGGCTGCCCCCGTTCGACCCGCCACGCTCGGCCGACGACGACCGGCGGGTCCTCGTCGACGCCCTGGGCGAGCTGGCCGCGCACGCCCGCGCCGAGGGGGTCACTGTGTTCCTGGAACCGCTCAACCGGTACGAGGACCACATGGTCAACCGGCTCGACCAGGCGGTCGAGCTGTGCCGCGCGGTCGGGTCACCGGCGCTGCGGGTCGCCGCCGACACGTACCACATGAACATCGAGGAGGACGACCCGCACGCCGCGCTGCGCGCCGCCGCGCCGTACCTCGGGCACGTCCAGGTCAGCGACTCCAACCGGCACCAGCCCGGCGCCGGGCACCTGGACTGGGGCGCGCTGCTGGCCACGCTCGACGCGATCGGCTACACCGGCTGGCTGGCGCTGGAGTGCCGGCTGCGCGGCGAGCCGGTCGCCGCGCTGCGCCAGGCCGCCACCGCGCTGGCCCAGGCCCGTCCCCGGCGGGCCGCCGCATGACGCTGACCACCGGGGTACGCGCCGACGCCGACCGCCACGCCCGGCTGCGCCGCCTCGCGCTGGCCACCCTGGACGCCAACTGGGAACACGACCACACCGTCCCCTCCCGCACGCTCTACCCGCACCAGTGGAGCTGGGACTCGGCGTTCATCGCGATCGGCCTGGCCCACGTCCGCCCGGACCGGGCCTGGCGGGAACTGCGCACGCTGTTCGCCGCGCAGTGGGTCGACGGGCGGGTGCCGCACATCGTGTTCAACCCGGCCTCGCGCGCCGGGCCGTACTTCCCCGGGCCGCAGTTCTGGGACTCGGCCCGCGCCGACGGCTCGCCGGCCCGGGCCACCTCCGGGATCGTCCAGCCGCCGGTGCACGCTCCGGCCGCCTGGCTGGTGCACCGCCGCGCGCCCGGCGAGGCGTCGGTGGCCGCGCTGCGGCGGCTCTACCCGAGGCTGGTCGCGCAGCAGCGCTACCTGACCGGTCGGCGCGACGCCGGGGGCGGCGGGCTGGCGTCGATCGTGCACCCGTGGGAGTCCGGGCTGGACAACAGCCCGGCCTGGGACGCGCCGCTCGCAGGGGTGCCCGCCGACGAGGCGGTGATGCGCGCGTACCGCCGGCACGACACCGCGCACGCCGACGCGGCGCAGCGCCCCACCGACCTGGACTACGCGCGCTACGTCGCGCTGGTGGAGAGCTACCGGGCCGGCCGCTACCGGGACGAGGGACTGCTCGGCCGGCACCCGTTCCTGGTGGAGTGCCCGCTGGTCAACGCCGCGCTCGGCGTCTCCGAGTACGCCCTCGCGCGCATCGCCGCGGTGATCGGCGCCGACCCGGGACCGCACCGCGACCGGGGTGCCCGGATCACCGAGGCGCTCGTCACCCGCCTCTGGGATCCGGTCGCCGGCACGTTCCGTCCCCGCGACGTGCGCGCGGACCGGCTCGTGCCGGCCCGGACCGTGCTCGGGCTGATGCCGCTGGCGCTGCCCGAACTGCCCGCCGCGCAGGTGTCGGCGCTGCTGGCCGAGGCGTGCTCGCCGCGCTTCGGGCTGGCCGCCCGGATGGACCGGCCGCTGCCCACGTACGACCGCACCGCGCAAGACTTCGAGCCGCTGCGCTACTGGCGCGGCCCGAGCTGGATCAACACCGGCTGGCTGCTCTGGCAGGGACTGCGTACCCACCGCCGGGCCGACCTGGCCGCCGGGCTGCGCGAGTCGCTGCTCGACCTGGTCGACCGGGCCGGCTGCCACGAGTACTTCCACCCGGACACCGGCGCCGGTCTCGGCTCACCGGCGTTCAGCTGGACCGCCGCGCTGGTGCTGGACGCGCTCGCCCAGGAGTGACGGCGGTGGGCGCCGGGTACGCCGGCGCCCACCGGGCCGTCCAGGGCTCAGGCGATGCCGGCCGGGGTGCCGCCGCCGATGCGCAGCGCCGCCATCGGCGAATCGTCGATCGCGTAGCCGAGCGCGTCGACCACCTCGACCACGCCGCTGACCTGCCGGGCCAGCCGCACCGCGAGCTGCGCGGTGGACCGGCGCTCCACCTGGCCGGTGAGCGTCACCACGCCCCGGTCCACTGTCACGTCCACCACGCCGTCGCGGACGCCGAGGCTGCGCCACAGCACCTCCTCGACCACGTCCCGCCGGATGCCGGCGTCCGGGCGCAGGTGCACCTTGAGCAGGTCACCGCGGGTGACGATGCCGACCAGCCGGCCGAGGTCGTTCACCACCGGCAGCCGCTTCACGCCGCGCGCGTCCATCAGCCGGGCCGCCTCCACGATCGTGGCGTCCGGGGTGATCGTGACCGGGGGAGCGGTCATCAGGTCGGCGGCGAGCGTCGCGCCGGCCTTCGCCCGCGCCTCGCGGCGGTGCCGGTCCGGCAGGATCCGCCGCTCCCGGGGCCGGCCCAGGAACTCCACCTTGTACATCAGGTCCGCCTCGGACACCACGCCCAGCACCCGGCGGGTCTCGTCCACCACCGGCGCCGCCGTGACGTGCCGTTCGGTCAGCACGTCGACGATCTCCCGGTACTCCGTGCCCTCCCGTACCGACGCCACGTCCCTGGTCATCACGTCCTGCACCTGCCACGTACGCATGGCGAACCTCCCTGTTGTCCGCCTCCGACGCTAGGCGGCGGCGACGGGCCGGAGCAGGGGCGCAAAGACCAGGTCAGGGGGCCGGAGGTCCCGAATCACCCAGCCGCGACGGGCTCCGCGACCTCGTCGAGGGGCGGCTCGGCGGTCAGCAGGGCGGCCGGCACCGGCTCGATCTCCACCCGGCAGTCGTGGAACGTGGGTGCCTCGCCCAGGTCGGTGTCCCGGACGCCGGTGACCGCGTTGACAGTGGACCGCCCCGGGCTGCGCCGCGCCCAGTACGCCTTGTACGTGAACGCCAGCCCGGGCCGGGCCGCCTCGTCCACCGCCACCGCGGCGAGGAACGCGCCCCTGTCGTTGTGCACGCGCACCGCGTCGCCGTCGGCGAGCCCGCGCGCCGCCGCGTCGGCCGGGTGCAGGTGCACCCGGGGCGGCCCGGCGCGGCGGGTGTGCCACGGCAGCGACGCGAACGTGGAGTTCATCAAATAGCGGTTGGCCGGGGTGAGCAGCGTCAGCGGGAACCGGCGGGCCAGCTCCGGGTCGGCCGCCTCGGCCGGTGGCGTGTACCCGGGCAGCGGGTCCACCCCGAGCGCGGTCAGCGCCGGGTCGTGCAGCCGGGCCCGCCCGTCCGCTGTGGGGAAACCACCATCGGCGTACGGCGCGGAGCCCACCGGCACGCCGGTGAGCCGGGCGTACGTGCGCTCGCGCAGTTCCTCGTACGTGATCGGGGCGCCGGCCAGCAACTGCCGGGCCAGGTCCTCGTCGCTGTCCCGGAACGCCGGATGGTCGATCCCGAGCGCGGCGGCGATCCGCCGGAAGATCTCGGTGTTCGGCAGCGCCTCACCCGGCGCGCGGGTGACCGGCAGGTTCAGCGTCGTGTAGTGGTGCCCGTAGGACGTCTGGAGGTCCAGGTGCTCGGGCTGCATGGTGGCCGGGAGCACCACGTCGGCGTAGTCGCAGGTGTCGGTCCAGCGCTGCTCCAGCACCACTGTGAACAGGTCGGCGCGGCCGAGCCCGGTCAGCAGCCGGGCCTGGTCCGGGGCGGTCGCCGCCGGGTTGGCGTCGAACACCACGAGCGAGGTGACGGGCGGGTCGGCCTCCCCGGTGAGCACGGCGGCCAGCCGGCTCATGTTCAGCGACCGGGCCGGCGGGGCGGGCATGCCGGCCGGCCGGATCACCGGGCCGTTGTCGACCCGGTGGTGACCGCTGGTGGTCACCAGCGCCCCGCCGCCGGGGTACCGGAAGTCGCCGGTGACCAGCGGCAACGCGCAGATGGCCCGGATCGCCTGCCCGGCGCCGTGGTGGCGTTGCAGGCCCAGCCCGACCCGTACCGCCGTCGGCCGGGTGGTGGCGATCCGGTCGCCGAGGCGGTGGATCGTCCCGGCGGGCAGGCCGCACGCGGCGGCGGCGCGTTCCACCGGCCAGTCGTCGAGCCGGGCGCGCAGTTCCGGCCAGCCGGTGGTGTGCGCGGCCAGCCACTCCTCGTCGGCCGCCCCGGCGTCGCGGACGTGCCGCATCAGCCCGAGCGCGAGCGCCGCGTCGGTGCCGGGTAGCGGCGCGACGTGCTCGTCGCTGCGGGCCGCCGTCTCGGTGCGCAGCGGGTCGATCGTCACCACGTACGCGCCGCGCTCGCGGGCCTGCTGCACGAACGGCCACAGGTGCAGGTTGGTGACGAGCGGGTTGGCGCCCCAGAGGACGATCAGGTTCGCCTCGACGATCGACTCCGGTTCGAAGCCGACCGAGGCGCCGTAGAGCGAGCGCAGCGCCGCCCGTGCCGCCGCCGTGCAGATGGTGGTGTCCAGCCGGGACGCGCCCAGGTGGGCGAAGAGCCGTGGCCCCATGGTCCAGCCCTGGATCAGGCCCATCGTGCCGGCGAAGTAGTAGGGCAGCACCGACTCCGGGCCGTGGAGTTCGATGCTCGTCCGCAGCCCGGCGGCCACCCGGTCGACTGCTTCGTCCCAGCTCGCCGGCCGGTACGCGACCCGGCCGGCGCCCTTCGGGCCGGTGCGGACCCAGGGCGTGGTGAGCCGGTCCGGCCCGTTCACCGCGTCCAGGTAGCGGTTCACCTTGCCGCAGAGCGCGCCCCTGGTGAAGGGGTGGTCGCGGTCGCCGCGCAGCGCGACCGCCCGGCCGTCGTCGACGGTGAGCTGCCAGACGCAGGTGTCCGGGCAGTCCAGCGGGCAGGCGCCGGGGTGGGTGACGGGTGCCATGGCGCGGATGTTACCCCCCGGTTCGTGACGTGGCGGCCGTTCGTCGTGGCCGGGGGCGTTTGGCCGGGGCGGGGGCGGGTACCCGCCGGGGCCGAGCGGGGTGGGCGTGGTGCCCGCCGGCGGCGAGGGGAGGGGTGGGATGCGGTTCCCCCTGTTCGTCGAGGCGGTGGCGCGGCGGGCGGAGTTGCCCGCCGACGAGGCTGCGACGGTCTCCCGTGCCGTGTTGCAGACCCTCGCCGACCGGATCACCGCGGACGAGGCGACGGACCTGGCCGCGCAGCTGCCGGACGACGTGGGCGGCTATCTGGAGCCCGCCGGCACCGCCACCACGGGTGGCGCTGTCGACTTCCTGTACCGCGTGGCCGAACGCGCGGCGGTGGACCCGGCGGTCGCGGAGGTGGGTGCCGTCGCGGTGCTCGCCACCCTGCGTGACACGGTGACGGTGGGGGAGTTCCACGACCTCGTCGCGCAGCTCCCGAAGGGCTTCGACGCCATGGTGGACCCCATCCCGCGACCGCCGTACGATGTCTGAGCAGGCTCCCCGCGACCCGGGTTGAGCTGCGGCACCGAGGCCGTCTGCGGCGAAGATTCCACGGCCTGGAAGTATTTTCACCGTAAAATAACTTGTTGCCGGTCACCTACGCTGTAAATCGTCTACGCGCTAGAGGGATGATCGGACGAATTCCTCCGTCCGAGGTTCCAAGGTGCCGTCCCCTCTTCGGCTCAAGCCTCATCGCCGCTCTTCCGGCGCAGGAATCGAGCCATATTCTGCTTCCAATGTGAAGTCCTGGGGGGGATCAATGATCACATTCGTCGATTGCTGCCTGCCTGCCCTCTGTGGAGCGCGACCCGCATCCTGACATGGCAGAGACGATGATCATCAATCGTTTCGGCGCGATCACGGCGGTACACGGCGGACGTCCGGCACTTCTCGGTGAGACCCACGAGGTCACCTACACCGAGCTGGCCGGGGCGGCCGGCGGGCACGCTGCCGTGTTCGCCGCCGCAGGCCTGCGCGCCGGAGACCGGATCGCGCTGCTCACCGCACACGGTGCACCGACCGTGGCGGCGATGCTCGGCGCCCTCGCGACCGGATGCGCGTACGTGCCGCTGGATCCGGGCTTCCCGGTCGCCCGGCTGCGCCACATGGTCGACGCCGCCGGCGTCACCGCAGTGGCCTGCGCCGCCGAGCACCGCGACCTGGCATCCACACTGGCCGGCGAGCGGCCGGTCGTCCCGCTGGACGAGGTGCCGCCGGCGCCGCTGCACCCGGTCGCGGCCGACCCGGACGCGCTCGCGTACGTGCTGTTCACCTCCGGCTCCACCGGCGTGCCCAAGGCGGTCGGGCAGACCCACCGCAACCTGGCCCACGTCGTCGACAACCAGATCGCCGCGCTCGGTGTCGGGCCCGACGACCGGCTCAGCCTGCTCGCGTCGTTCAGCTTCGACGCCGCCATCCCCGACCTCTACCCGGCGCTGCTCACCGGCGCCGCCGTGGTCCCGGTCGACCTGCGCCGTCAGGGGCTCGCGTACGCCGTCGAGCAGCTCGACCGGCACCGCGCCACGGTGCTGCACTGCACGCCCACCGTCTACCGCTTCCTGCTCGACACGCTCGGCGCGCGCCGGCTGCCCACCGTGCGGGCGGTGCTGCTCGGCGGCGAGCAGGCCACCTGGGCCGACGCGGCCCGCGGCCGGGACCGGTTCGCCCCCGAGTGCGTGCTCGTGAACGGCTACGGCGCGACCGAGATGACGTTCGCCGCCCGGCACGTGCAGCCGCTGTCCGAGGTGGACCCGGATGCCCGCGGGCCGCTGCCGGTCGGCGTCGCGTTCCCCGGCTACCGGCTGGACCTCACCCCGGACACCGGCGAGATCGTGGTCCGCAGCCGCCACCTCGCCCCCGGCTACCTCAACCAGGACAGCGACCGGTTCGGCGTCGACGCCGACGGGCTGCGGTCGTACCGCACCGGTGACCTGGGCCGGCTGCTGCCCGGCGGGGAACTGGTCTGCCTCGGCCGGCTCGACCGGCAGGTCAAGGTGCGCGGCCACCGGGTCGAGCTGACCGAGATCGAAGCCGTGCTGTCCGCCCAGCCCGGCGTCGCGGGCGTCCGCGCCATCGTGCGCGACGGCGAACTGCTCGCGTACGCCCGGCCGGCCGGTGCCCGCCCGGACCCGGTGGCGCTGCGCGCGGCGCTGACCGCCATGCTGCCCGACTACGCCGTGCCCCGAGCGGTGGTGGTGGTCGACGAGTTCCCTCTCACCGTCACCGGCAAGGTCGACGAGCGGGCGCTGCCCGACCCGGTGACCGAGGTGCCGGCCGAGGAGGCACCGGCCACCGACACCGAACGCGCCGTGCACGACATCTGGTGCGCCGTGCTCGGCCGCGACGCGGTCGCCCGCACCGCCAGCTTCTTCGACGTCGGCGGGCAGTCGCTGCTGCTGGGCCAGGTGCAGCAGCGCCTCGCCGAGCGGTT
Organism: Micromonospora sp. Mcm103; assembly: GCF_024519755.1. NCBI lineage: Bacteria > Bacillati > Actinomycetota > Actinomycetes > Micromonosporales > Micromonosporaceae > Micromonospora > Micromonospora sp. Mcm103. Next base: position 50,349 of record NZ_JALJRJ010000022.1, on the reverse strand, counting down.
CGGCGTACGCCTGCCGATGCTGCGCCTGTTCGACCACCCGACCGTCGCCGCTCAGGCGGCGCTGCTGGACGCCCCGCCCGAGGCGGTCCGCGCCCCGGTGCTGCCCGCGCCCGCCGCGCCGGTGCGCGCCGCCCGCGAGTACACCGGCGACGAGATCGCCGTGGTCGGCGTCGCCGGGCGGTTCCCCGGCGCGCCCGACGTGGCGACGTTCTGGTGGAACCTGTGCACCGGCGTCGACTCGGTGCACGACCACACCGACGAGGAGCTGGCCGCGCTCGGCGTCGGCCCCGGCCTGCGCGCCGACCCCCGGCACGTCCGCGCCGCCGGCCGGCTCGACGGGGTGGCCGACTTCGACGCCGAGTTCTTCGGCTTCGCCGCCGACGAGGCCGCCCGTACCGACCCGCAGCACCGGCTGTTCCTGGAGACCGCCTGGGAGGCACTGGAGGACGCCGGGCACGACCCGGAGCGCTTCCCCGGGCTGGTCGGCGTCTACGCCGCCACCTCGGCCAACCGCTACTTCCTGTTCCACCTCATGGACAACCCGGCCGTGGTCGGCGACGTCGACCCGGACGACTGGGAGGCCCGGCTCGTCGGCCGCCAGTTCACCGACCACCTGCCCGGTCAGGTGGCCTACCGGCTCGGCCTGACCGGCCCGGCGATGGCCGTGCAGAGCGCCTGTTCCAGCTCGCTCGTCGCGGTGTGCGTGGCCGCGCAGAGCCTCGCCGACTACCAGTGCGACCTGGCGCTGGCCGGCGGGTCCACGGTGATGTGGCCCCGGCACCGGGCCACGCCGGGCGGGCTCGCCTCGCCCGACGGCCGGTGCCGCGCCTACGACGAGGGCGCCGCCGGTTCCGGGTTCGGCTCCGGCGCGGGCGTGGTGGCGTTGCGCCGGCTCGCCGACGCGCAGGCCGACGGCGACCGCATCTACGCGATCCTGCCCGGCTGGGCGGTCACCAACGACGGCCCGGACCGGGCCGGCTTCGCGGTGCCCGGCCCGGCCGGACAGGCCGCCGCCGTCGCGGGCGCGCTCGCCACCGCCGAGGTCGCGCCCGGCGAGGTCCGCTTCGTCGAGGGTCACGGCAGCGGTACGCCACTGGGCGACGCCATCGAGGTGGCCGCGCTGCACGAGGTGTACGGGGGCGCCGCGCCCGCCGAGTCCACGGCGCTCGGCTCGGTGAAGACCAACATCGGTCACCTCGACGCCGCCGCCGGCATCGCCGGGCTGATCAAGACGGTGCTCGCCGTCCGGCACGGGGTGATCCCGCCGAACCTGCACTTCACCCGCCCGCACCCGGAGATCGACCTGGCCGCCGGGCCGTTCTACGTGCCCACCAAGGCGCGGGACTGGCCGGACGACGCGCGCCGGGTCGCCGGGGTCAGCGCGTTCGGCCTGGGCGGCACCAACGCGCACGTCGTGGTGGAACAGCCGCCGCCCGCCGAACCGGCCGACCCGCCCGGCGAGGGGCCGTGGCTGCTGCCGGTCTCCGCGCGTACCCCGGCGGCGCTGCGGGCCGCGCTGGCCCGCCTGCGCGGCCACCTGGCCGGGGTCGCCCCGGCGCTGTCCGACGTGGCCGCCACGCTGGCGCTGGGCCGGCGGGCGTTCGCCCACCGGGCTGCCGTGGTCGCCGCCGACCTGCCGGCCGCGCTGTCCGCGCTGGACGTGCTGCTGGACACCGGCGCCCGCATCGCCGGTGACGGCGGCCCGCTGGGCGAGACGGCAGCCGACTGGGTCGCCGGGCGCGACGTCGACTGGCACGCGCTGCACCCCGAGGGCACGGTCCGGCGCACCGGACTGCCCACCTACCCGTTCCAGCGCCGCCGGCACTGGATCGACCCCGTGCAGAAAGGTCCGCGGTGAACTGGTTCGTCTCCGCCGGAAGCCGACCCGAGGCGCCGGTGCGGTTGTTCTGCCTGCCCTACGCCGGAGCGGGCGCCAGCGCGTTCCGGCGCTGGGCGGCCGAGTTCGGTGCGGGCGTCGACGTGGTGCCGGTGCAACTGCCCGGCCGGGAGAACCGGATCACCGAGGACCCGCGCTTCAGCGTCGCCGAGGTGGCCGACGCCATCGCCTCCCGCGCCGACCGCCCGTACGCGATCTACGGCCACTCGATGGGCGGACGGCTCGGCTTCGACGTGGTCCGCGAGCTTCGCCGTACCGGCCGCCCGCTGCCGCTGCGGCTCTACGTCGGCGGCGCCCGCGCCCCGCACGTCGCCACGCCCGGCCCGTTCGACGGGCTGTCCCGGGCCGGCGACGACGAGCTGCTGCGCCGCCTCGGCGAGGGCGGCGGACTCCCCGCCGAGCTGCTCGACCACCCGGAGCTGGTGGAGCTGCTGCTGCCGCTGCTGCGCGCCGACTTCGGCCGGGTCGACGACTACCGCCACATCCCCGGCGAGCCGCTGCCGATGCCGATCGTCGTGTTCGCCGGCCGCACCGACCGGGCGGTCAGCCGGGAGCAGAGCGCCGCCTGGGCCGAGCACACCGCGGCCGGCTTCACCCTGCACGAGCTGGACGGCGGGCACTTCTTCCTGCACGACCGGCTGACCGAGCTGGCCGCGCTGATCCGGGCCGACCTGACCGCCGCGCCCACCGACACCCGCCCCGGCACGCCGGACGCGGGTCCGGACCCGGTGCGCGCCGCCGGCCGCGGGACCGCCGGCGCCGCGCACCGGGTTCCGCTCGGCGACACCGGCTGGTCGGTGTGGCGCGACGCGGTGCTGCGGACCACCGGCTTCCCGGCCGACGGGCTGGATCTGTTCGCCGCGCCCCGGGCCGCCGCGGCGGCCGACGAGCTGCTGACCACCGGCGCCGGTGAGGACCGGTTCGCCAAGGAGTTCGAGGAGGCGCTGCGCGCCGGCGCGCAGCGGTTCAGCGAGCTGGCCGCCGACCCGCTGCTGCGCGAGGCGGTCACCTGGCAGAACCGGGGCGCCCTCGTCGCGTTCGACGGGCTGGTGCGCGGCGGCGCCGACGCGGCCCGCAACGTGCGCCGACGCGACCGGGAACGGGCGCTGCTGAAGTACTGGCAGCGCTACTGCGGCAAGAACGAGACCGTCGGCTTCTTCGGCCCCAGCTGCTGGGTCACTGTCGATCCCGCGCAGCCGGAGGTTGCCCGGGTCAACCCCGGCGAGAGCCTGACCCGGCGGCGCTGGGTGTGGTTCGAGTCGTGGGCTCTGTCCGCGTACGCCGAACGGATCGGCGCGGACCTGGCGGTGCGCCGGTGGTGGCCGCCGATGCTGCGGGCCCACCTGGCGGTCCGGGACCGCGACGTGCTGCGGCCCGGCAGGCCGGCGCTGACGCTGACCCCGGTGGAGGCCGCGCTGCTGCGCGCGGCCGACGGCCGGCGCGCCGCCGCCGACCTGGTCACCGACCCGGCGATCGGGCTGCGCCGCCCGGAGGACGGCTACGCGCTGCTCGACCGGCTGGTCGAGCGGGAACTGATCACCTGGGACGCGGCCCTGCCGGTGAGCCCGGACGCCGAGCGGGTGCTGGCCGACCGGATCGACGCGATCGGCGACGAGCCGGCCCGCGCCGCCGCCCGCGCCGGGTTCGACCGGCTGCGTGCCGCCCGCGACGACGTCGCCGCCGCGGCCGGTGACGCGGACCGGCTGCGGACCGCCCTGGACGCGCTCGACGCCACGTTCACCGAGCTGACCGGTGTGCCCGCGGTACGCCGGGCCGGGCAGATGTACGCCGGCCGCACGGTCTGCTACGAGGACAGCGCCCGCGACCTCGACGTGGTGTTCGGCGCGCCGCTGCTGTCCGAACTGGCCGCCCCGCTGGACGTGCTGCTGCGCGCCGCCCGCTGGCTGGCCAACGCGCTCGCCCGCGCCTACCTGGACGTGCTGCGCGGCCTGTACGAGGAGCTGCGCGCCGAGTCCGGCGCCCCGGTGCCGCTGGCCGACCTGTGGTTCCTGGCCCAGGGGATGTTCTGGGGTGACGGGGAACGACCGGTCGACGCGGTGGCGGCGGACTTCGCCGCCCGCTGGGCCGGACTGTTCGGCCTGGACACGCTGCCCGCCGGCACCACCGACGTACGGCTGCGCGCGGCCGACCTCGCCGGCCGGATCGACGCGGTGTTCCCCGGCGACGGGCCCGAGTGGTCGAACGCCGCCATGCACAGCCCCGACCTGCAGATCTGCGCCACCGACGCGGAAGCGCTGCGGCGCGGCGACTACACGGTGGTGCTCGGCGAACTGCACGCCGCCTGGTCGTCGTTCGACTGCGCGGTGTTCACCCCGTCGCACCCGGACGTGGAGCGGCTGCGCGACGCGCTCGCGGTGGACATGGGGCAGCGGCGGGTCCGGCTGCTGTTCCCGGCCGACTGGCCGCGGCGGACCAGCCGTACCGCCGAGTCGCTGACCGGCCCGGCCGACCGGCACCTGGCGTTCCTCGACGCGCCGGGCGCCGACCCGGCACGCGTGCTGCCCACCGTCGACCTGGTCGTCGACGAGGTGGACGGCGAACTGGTCGCCACCGCCTCGGACGGTCAGCGCTGGCCGCTCGTCGAGATCTTCGCCGAGCCGCTCAGCGCGCACGCCGTGGACGGGTTCAAGCTGGTCGCCGCCGCGCCGTACACGCCCCGGATCACCGTGGACCGGCTGGTGCTGGCCCGCCAGACGTGGCGGACCACAGTGGGCGAGAGCGGCCTCGCGGTCCCGAACGGCGAGCGGGACCGGTTCCTCGCCGTCCGGGACTGGCGCCGCCGCCTCGGTCTGCCCGAGCAGGTGTACGTCAAGTTCGGCACCGAGACCAAGCCGTGCTTCGTGGACCTGTCCGCGCCGGCGTTCGCCACCACGCTGTGCGCGATGGTGCGCGCCGCCCGGGTCGACGGCGGCGACGACGTGTCGTTCACGGTCAGCGAGATGCTGCCCGCGCCGGAGCAGGCGTGGGTGCCGGACGGGGCGGGCCGCCGCTACTTCAGCGAGCTGCGCCTGCACATCACCGACGCCGGGCGGGAGGACCACCGGTGAGCCACCTGCTGCCCCTGGGCGACACCGGCTGGTCGGTGTGGCGGGACGTGGTGCTGCGTACCGCCGGGTTCCCGGCCGCCGGGCTGGACCGGTTCGCCGCGCCGGACTGCGCCGCCGCCGCGGACGCGCTGCTCGCCGGCGACACCGGCCCCGAGGTGTTCGGCAAGGCGCTGGCCGAGGCGTTCGCCGAGTCCTCCGCGGTGGCCGGTGAGCTGGCCGCCGACCCGCTGCTGCGCGAGGCGGTGACCTGGCAGAACCCGGACATGCTGATCGCGCTGGACGGGCTGCTGCGCACCGACCCGCGGGTCCGCAACGTTCGCCGCCGCAAGCGCGAGCTGAGCCTGCTGCGCTACTGGCAGCGCTACTGCGGCAAGGCCGAGACCATCGGCTTCTTCGGCCCGGTCTGCTGGGGCACGTTCGAGACCTCCCTCCGCGGGGTGCACACCGTGCCCGGCGACGCGCTCGTGCACCGGCGGCGGGTGTACTTCGAGGCGTGGGCGCTCATCGCGTACGCCGATCGGCTCGCCGACGACCTCGCGGTGCGGCGCTGGTGGGCGCCCGCCCTGCAGCCGCATTTGACCGTCGCCGGGCGGGAGCTGCGCTGGCCGCTGCACCCGCCGATCGCGCTGACCCCGGTCGAGGCGCTGGTGCTCGGCGCCTGCGACGGGCGGACGCCCGCTGTGGAACTGGCGCAGCGGCTGTGCGACGCCGGTGAGGTGCACGGCGCCGACGACGTCTACCTGCTGCTCGACCGCTGGGTCGAGCGCGGCCGGCTCAGCTGGGGCGCGAACCTGCCGATCGCACCGGACGCCGAGCGGGTGCTCGAAGCGCGGATCGCCGCGATCGGCGACGAGCCGGTCCGCGCCGCCACGGCGGCCGAGTTCGGCCGGCTGCGCGCCGCCCGCGACGAGGTGGCCGCCGCGGCCGGCGACCCGGACCGGCTCGGCGCCGCGCTCGCCGCGCTCAACGCCGGGTTCACCGCCGTCACCGGGCGCCCGGCCACCCGGCACAGCGGGCAGATGTACGCCGCCCGCACCGTCTGCTACGAGGAGACCGCCCGCGACCTGGAGTTCCGGATCGGGTCGGCGGTCATCGACGCGCTCGCCGAGCCGATGGCGGTGGTGCTGCGTACCGCCCGCTGGTTCACAGGCGAGGTGGCCGCCCGCTGCGGCGAGCTCTTCACCGAGCTGCACGAGGAACTGGCCGCCGACGGCCCGGTGGGGCTGGCCGACCTTTGGCTGCTGGCCCAGGGCACGCTCGTCGCCCCGGACGGCCCGATCGGCCGGGCCGGCGCCACGCTCACTTCACGCTGGGCCGAGCTGTTCGGCCTGGCCGACCTGCCCGAGGGGCAGGCGGAGCTGCGGCTGCGCGCCGCGGACCTGACCGAGCGGGCCCGGGAGCTGTTCCCGGCGGCGCGGCCCGGCTGGCCGTCGGCCCGGCTGCACAACCCCGACGTGCAGCTCAGCGCCGCCTCGCCGGAGGCCGTCGAACGCGGCGACTTCCTGCTGGTGCTCGGCGAGCTGCACCCCGCCTCGGTGGCGTTCGACAGCGCGGTGCTCAGCCCGTTCCACCCGGACCCGGCCGCGCTGCGCGCCGACCTCGACACCGACCTTGGCCCGGTCCGGCTGCGGGTGCTCTGGCCGGACAGCTTCCCCCGCCGCACCACTCGCACCACGTACGCGCTGACCGGCCCGGCGGACCGCCAGCTCGGCATCGACACCGCGCACGGCGCCGACGTGGACCGCCTGGTCCCGGCCACCGCAGTGGTGGTCGAGCGGACCGGCGACCAGCTCACCGCGGTCTTCCCCGACGGCGCCCGCTGGCCGCTGATGGAGGTGTTCGCCACGCTGCTCGGCTCGCTGCTGCTCGATGCGTTCAAGCTGCTCGGCGCCGCCGCGTACACGCCCCGCATCACCATCGACCGGCTGGTCGTGGCCCGGCGTACCTGGCGCACCACGGCCGGGGCGTGCGGGCTGGGCGGCCACGCCGACGAGACCGCCCGCTACCTGGCGGTACGCCGCTGGCGCGCCGAGACCGGTCTGCCCGAGCGGGTGTTCGTCAAGGTCGGCACCGAGATCAAGCCCTGCTACGTGGACCTGACCGGCCCGCTGTACGCGCAGTCGCTGTGCGCGATGGTCGACGCCGCGCTGCGCACCGGCCCGGACGTGCCGGTGGTGGTCTCCGAACTGCTGCCCGCACCCACCGAGGCGTGGGTGCCCGACGCCCGGGGCCGCGGTTACGTCAGCGAACTGCGCCTCCAGATCACCGACCCGGCCGAGCACCTTGGAGCACTCCGGTGACCGACACCCTGACCGTCAGCGCCGTCCACGGCCCGGACCTGCCGTGGCCGGACGCCACCCTGGCCGACCTGATCACCGCGCAGGCGGCCCGCACCCCGGACGCGGTGGCGGTGCGCCAGTGGGACACCCGGCTCACCTACCGGCAGCTCGTCGACCGGGCCGCCGGGGTGGCCGCCGCGCTGCGTGAGCACGGCGTCGGCCGGGGCGACCGGGTCGGCGTGTGCGGCGCGCGTACCCCCGACCTGGTGGTGACAGTGGTCGGCGTGCTGCTCGCCGGCGCCGCGTACGTGCCGCTGGAGCCGGGCGGCCCCCGGGCCCGGCTGCGCGGGATCGCCCGCGACGCGGGCGTCCGCGTGGTGGTCGGCGACGCGGCGGCGGCCGAGTTCGGCGACGAACCCGGCGTGACGGCGCTCGGCCTGCCCGGCCCGGCCCCGCTCGCGCCCTGCCCCGCCCGCCCCGGCGACCCGGCGTACGTGCTCTTCACCTCCGGCTCCACCGGCCGCCCGAAGGGCGTGCTGACCACCCACCGCAACGCGGTCGAGTTCGTCACCGGTGTGAGCGCGCTGACCGGCGCCGACGCCTCGGTGCGCAGCCTCGGCATCGCCTCGCTCGGCTTCGACGCGGCCACGATGGACCTGTTCGTGCCGCTCACGCTCGGCGGCGCGGTGCAGCTGCTCGGCGCCGACGACCGGGCCGACCCGGTACGGCTGGCCCGGTTCGTCGCCGCGCACGAGGTCACCTGGGGCTTCATCACCCCGACCGTGCTGGCGCTGCTGGACCCGGCCGGGTTCCCGTCGTGGCGGGTGCTGCTCTGCGGCGGCGAGGCGGTCCCCGCCGAACTGGTCGCCCGCTGGGCGCCGGGCCGGCGGTTCCTCAACGGCTACGGCCCGACCGAGACCACGGTGCTGGCGGTCGCCTGCGACCTCAGCCCGGCCGACACCGACCCGATGCCGATCGGCCGGCCGCTGCCCAACCACCGGGCGTACGTGGTCGACGCCGACCTGCGTCCGGTGCCGCCGGGGGAGACCGGCGAGCTGCTGATCGGCGGGCCCGGCCTGGCCGACGGGTACCTGAACCGGCCCGGCCTGACCGCCGAGCGGTTCGTGCCCGACCCGTTCGGCGAGGCACCCGGCGAGCGGCTCTACCGCACCGGCGACCTGGTCCGGCAGGGCCCGGACGGCCGGATCGTCTACCTCGGCCGCGCCGACCGGCAGGTGAAGGTGCGCGGCCAGCGCATCGAGCTGGGCGAGATCGAGGCGGTGCTGGCCGCCCACCCGGGCGTCGAGCGTGTCGCGGTGGAGGCGGTGCCCGGCCCGGCCGGCGCCGAGCTGGTCGCGTTCCTCACCCCGGCCGGCGCGCCGGACGACGACGAGCTGCGGGCGTACGCGACGACGCGGCTGACCACCGCGATGCTTCCGGCCCGGACGGTGCGGCTGGACGCGCTGCCGGTCAGCGCGACCACCGGCAAGCTGGACCGGCCGGCGCTGCGCGAACTGGCCGCGGCCGCCCCGGCCGCCGTGGCCGACGCGTCCGCCGACGACGACCCGGTGACGGCGGCGGTCCGGCGCGCCTGGACCCGGCTGCTCGGCGCCGTGCCCGCCCCGGACAGCGACTTCCTCGCCGCCGGCGGCAACTCCATCGCCGCGATGCGGCTGGTCGCCGCGCTGCGCGCGGAACTGGGCCGGCAGGTGGACACGCGGGTGCTGTTCGCCGACCGCACGTTCGCCGCGCTCGTGGAGCGGGTCCGCGCCGCCGACCCCGCCGACGCCGACGGGCTCACCACCGGCAACCCGCCGACGCTGTCCCCGCCGCAGCGGCGGCTGTGGTTCATGGACCAGCTCGCCCCGTCCAGCGCGCCCTACAACATCGCCGTCGCGCACCGGCTGCGCGGGCCGCTGGACGTCACCGCGCTCGGCGCCGCGCTGCGGGCCGTCGCGGAACGGCACGACGTGCTGCGCTGGCGCATCCCGTGCAACGGCGGCGTGCCGTACGCGGTCCGCGAGGAACCCACCGACGTGGCGGTGCCGGTGGTCGACCTGACCGGCGCCGCCGACCCGGACGCCGAACTGGCCGGCATGCTCGCGGCCGGTGCCGGGCACGCGTTCGACCTGGCCACCGGGCCGCCCTGGCAGGTGACCGTGTACCGGCTCGCCGCCGAGGAGCACGTGCTCGCGGTCACCGTGCACCACGCGGTCTTCGACGGCTGGTCGGAGGCGCTGCTCTACGACGAGCTGGCGCTCGCGTACGCCCGCGCGCTCGGCCGGCCCGTGCCGGGCCGTCCGCCGCTGCCGGCCACGTACGCCGACTACGCGGTGTGGCGCGCCGACCGGGACCGGCGCCGGGGCGAGACGGACCTGGCCTGGTGGGCCGCGCACCTGGCCGGCGCGCCCACGGTGCTGGACCTGCCCCGCGACCGTCCCCGCCCGGCCGTGCAGACGTACGCCGGCGCGGAGGCCGCGGTCCGGCTGGACGAGACCGCCGACCGGGCCGTGCGGGACCTGGCCGCCCGGCGCGGCACCACTGTCGCGGCGGTGCTGCTTGCCGCGTTCGGCGAACTGCTGCGGCGGGTCACCGGCGGCGACGAGCACGTGCTCGGCGCGATCGTCGCGGACCGGCGGCTGGCCGCGTTCGACGAGGTGATCGGGTTCTTCATCGACACCGTGCCGGTGCGGGTCCGCTCCGGCGGCGCGAGCTTCGCCGAGCAGGTCGACCGGGCCGCCGCCGAACTGCACGAGGTCACCACCCACCCGGGCGCGCCACTGGAACGCATCGTCGAGGCGCTCGGCGTGGGCCGGGACACCTCCCGCGCCCCGCTGGTGCAGGTGCTGTTCAACGTGCTCAACTTCGTCGCGCCGCGGCTGACGCTGACCGGCCTGGCCGTCGAGCCGGTGTCGGTGCCGAAGCCGGGGTCACCGTTCGACCTGACCGTCTACGTGGTGGAGCGCGACGGCCGGGCCGGCGTCGAGGTGGTGCACAACCCGGACCTGTTCACCGGCGACCGGATCGACGCGCTCCTGACCGACCTGGCCGCCCTGGTCGGCGCGCTCGCCGCCGACCCGGACGCCCCGGCCGCCGAGGTCGCGCCCGAGCTGCCCCGCCCGGCGGTACGGGTCGCGGCGCTCGGCGCGATGAGCGTCGCCACCGCCGACCCGGCCCGCGCGCCGCTGCCCGCCGGGTCGGACGCGCTCACCGCGACCGAGGAGCTGATCGCCGGGATCTGGCGGGACGTGCTCGGCCGCGACGCGGTCGGCGTGAGCGACAACTTCTTCGACATCGGTGGCCACTCGATGGCCCTGGCCGCCGTGCACGCCCGCCTCACCGAGGCCACCGGCCGCTCGATCACCATGCTCGACCTGTTCCGCCACCCGACCGTGCGGGCGCTCGCCGCCAGCCTCGACGGGGCCGCCGACCGGCCGGAACTGGCCCGCGCCGCGATGCGCGCCGCCGCCCGGCGGGGCCGCGCCCGCCGCACCCCGCCACCACGCCGACCTCACCTGTGACGCGATCCCTTGTGAATGAAGGAACCCCCATGCAGAACGACATTCCCGCCGACGACGGCGTCGAGCCCATCGCCATCGTCGGGCTCGCCGCCCGCCTCCCCGGCGCGGCCGACGTCGACGAGTTCTGGCGCAACCTGGTCGACGGCGTGGAGTCGACGACCGAACTGACCCGCGAGGAGCAGCTCGCCCGCGGCGCCCAGCCGCAGGAGGTCGACGACCCGGGCTGGGTCAACCGTGCCCCGCTGGTGGACGGCTACGACGAGTTCGACGCCGGCCTGTTCGGGATGACCGCCCGCGAGGCCGAGATCACCGACCCGCAGCACCGGCTGTTCCTGGAGACCTGCTACACCGCCCTGCAGAACGCCGGCTACGACCCGGGCCGCTACGACGGCGCGGTGGGCGTGTACGCCGGCACCGGCGGCAACACGTACCTGCACCGCAACGTGTACCGCAACAAGCGCGTCGGCGGGAACCCGCACGGCGCGGTCTCGCTCGCCACCGGCAACTCGCCGAACTACGTGGCCACCAACGTGTCGTACCGGCTGGACCTGCGCGGGCCCAGCATGACCGTGCACACCGCCTGCTCCACCTCGCTCGTCGCGTTCCACCTGGCCTGTGAGGCGCTGCGCAACGGCGAGTGCGACATGGCCCTGGCCGGCGGCGTCAACATCGAGCTGCCGCACGTCGGCTACCTCGGCATGGACGGCTTCACCTCGCCCGACGGGCGGTGCCGGCCGTTCGACGCCGGAGCGAACGGCACGGTGTGGGGCAGCGGCGTCGGCGTGACGCTGCTCAAGCGGCTGTCCGACGCGATCGCCGACGGCGACACCATCCGCGCGGTAGTGCTCGGCAACGCCATCAACAACGACGGCGCCGGGAAGGTCGGCTTCACCGCCCCCAGCATCGACGGGCAGATGGAGGCCGTCGCCCAGGCCGTCGAGCTGGCCGGCGTCGACCCGCGCAGCATCAGCTACGTCGAGGCGCACGGCACCGGCACCGCGCTCGGCGACCCGATCGAGGTCGCCGCGCTCTCCGCCGTCTACACCAAGGACACCGACGAGCGCGGCTGGTGCGGCATCGGCTCGGTGAAGTCGAACATCGGCCACCTCAGCCAGCCCTCCGGCATCGTCAGCGTGATCAAGACGGTGCTGGCGATGGAGCACGGGCTGATCCCGCCGACCATCAACTACGAGTCGCCGAACCCGGCCATCGACTTCGCCGACACCCCGTTCTACGTGGCGAACACGCTGACCAAGTGGGACACCGACGGCGGACCGCGCCGCGCCGGCGTCAGCTCCTTCGGCATCGGCGGCACCAACGCGCACGTGGTGCTGGAGGAGGCCCCGGCCGCCGGCCGGCCCGAGCCGCCGTCCCGCCCGGCGCAGCTGCTCCAGGTGTCGGCGAAGACCCCGACCGCGCTGGACACCGCCGTACGGCGGCTCGCCGACCACCTCGAGAGCGGCAGCGACGTGGCGCTCGCCGACGTGGCGCACACGCTGCGCGTCGGCCGCCAGGTGTACGCCCACCGAGCCGCCGTCGTCGCCGGTGACCCGGCGTCCGCCGCCGCCGCGCTGCGCGAGCGGCGCAAGGGCCACCGGGGTGCCGCCGAGGGCGCCGCGCCGCGGGTGGCGTTCCTGTTCAGCGGCCAGGGCTCGCAGTACGCGGGGATGGGCGCCGAGCTGTACGCGCAGGACACCGCGTACGCCGCCGCCGTCGACGAGTGCGCCGAGCTGCTCCGCCCCGAGCTGGGCCTGGACATCCGCGACCTGATCCTGGGCCGCGACCCGGAGGCGGCGGACAAGCTCACGCAGACCCGCTACACCCAGCCCGCCCTGTTCACCGTCGAGTACGCCCTCGCCGCCGCCTGGCGGGCCGCCGGGGTCACCCCGGCCGCGATGATCGGCCACTCCATCGGCGAGTACGTGGCCGCGACGGTCGCCGGGGTGCTCGACCTCGCCGACGCGCTGCGCGTGGTGGCCGCCCGGGGCCGGCTCATGCACTCCCTGCCCGCCGGTTCGATGCTGGCGGTCACGCTCGACGAGTCGGAGGTGACCGGCAAGCTGCCCGAGGGCCTGTCGGTGGCCACCGTCAACGGCCCCGGCACCTGCGTGGTCGCCGGTGAGACGGCGCTCGTGGAGGAGTTCGCGGCGAGCCTCGGCGGCAAGAACAAGTCGAAGGTGCTGCGCACCTCGCACGCGTTCCACTCGCCGATGATGGACCCGATCCTGGACGAGTTCACCGCGCTGATGGCCACCGTGCCGCTGCGCGCCCCGGCGGTGCCGTTCGTCTCCAACGTGACCGGCACCTGGATCACCGAGGCGCAGGCCACCGACCCGGCGTACTGGGCCGCGCACCTGCGCCGCCCGGTCCGCTTCGGCGCGTGCGTGGCGACGCTGCTCGTCGAGGGCACCTGGGCGCTCGTCGAGTGCGGCCCCGGCCGGCAGCTGGCCAACCTGGCCCGGATGCAGGTCGCCAAGGCCGGTGAGGCGCAGCGCGCGCTGACCCCGCTGGGCAGCCTGCCCGGCCCGGGCGAGCAGACCGGTGACCTGGCCGCGCTGCTCGGCACGGCCGGCGCGCTGTGGTGCGCCGGGGTGCCGGTGAGCGTCCCGGCCGACCCGCACGCGCGGCGGGTGCCGCTGCCCACGTACCCGTTCGAGCGGCGCCGCTACTGGATCGACCCGGACCCGGAGCAGGAGCTGGCGGCGGCGCCCGTCGAGACCGGCCCGCGCCCGCTGCCGGAGTGGTTCGCGGTACCGGTGTGGCGGCAGGCCGCGCCGGCCCGCACGGCCGAGCCGCTGGGCCGCTGCCTGGTGCTGGCCGACGGTCCGCGCGGCGACGCGCTCGTGGCCGCGTTGCGCGCCGCCGGCGACGACCCGGTCGAGGTACGCGCCGGCGAGGCGTTCACCGCCACCGCCAACGGCTTCCGGCTGCGCCCCGGCGTACGCGCCGACGCCGAGGAACTGGTCGCCGCGCTCGGCGCCGACCTGCCCCGGCGGATCGTGCACGCGTTCGCGCTCGACGGTGACCCGGCCGGCACCGACGCGGCGGCCGCCTGGGCGGCGCAGGAGCGCGGCTTCTTCGGCGCGCTGCACCTGGTGCAGGCCCTGGCCGGCGCGGGTGTGACGGCCGACGAGGCGGGCGTCCGCCTGGACCTGGTCACCGCCGGCATCGGCGACGTCCGCGGCGACGACCTGACCCGCCCGGAGCACGCCACGCTGGCCGGCCTGGCCCGGGTGCTCCCGGCCGAGCTGCCCGGCCTGACCGTGCGGCTGCTCGACACCGACCCGGCCGCGCGCGGCGTGGCCGCCCTGGTGGCCGAGCTGCGCAGCCCCGTCGACGCCGAGCACCCGGAGGTGGCGCTGCGCGGCGACCGCCGCTGGCTGGCCGGCTACGAGCAGGTCACAGTGGCCGCCGAGGACGAGCCGGGCGTGCTGCGCGAGGAGGGCCGCTACCTGATCACCGGCGGTCTCGGCGGCATCGGCGTCACCCTCGCCGAGGACTTCGCCCGCCGGGCCCGTGCCAAGCTGGTGCTGCTGGCCCGCTCCGGGCTGCCCGAGCGGGACGAGTGGGACGCGCACCTGGCGGTGCACGGCGGCGCCGACCGGGCCGGGCGGGCCATCGCGGCGATCCGCCGGATGGAGGCCGCCGGCGCCGAGGTGCTGGTGCTCGCCGCCGACGTCACCGACGCGGACGACCTGCGCCGGGTCCGCGACGAGGCGGAGCGCCGGTTCGGCGGGCTGGACGGCATCGTGCACGCCGCCGGTCTGCCCGGCGGCGGCATGGCCGAGGTGAAGGACCGCGACGAGGCGCGGCGCGTGCTGGCCCCGAAGCTGGCCGGCACCCTGGCGCTGGCCCGGGTCTTCGGTGACCTGCCGCTGGACTTCGTCGTGCTCTGCTCCTCGATCACCGCGGTGATCGGCGGGTTCGGCCAGGTCGACTACTGCGCCGCGAACAACTTCCTGGACGCGTTCGCGCGCTCCGGCACCGGGTTCCGCGCGCCTGTGGTGTCGCAGAACTGGGGCGGCTGGGCGGAGGTCGGCATGGCGGTGGAGACCGCCGCGCCGGCCGCGTTCCGGGCCGCCGGGCGGGACACCGTGACCACGGCGGTCGCCCACCCGGTGCTCACCACGATGGTGGCCGGCCCGGACGGGACGGTGCTGCACGGCCTGGTCTCGGCGGACACCCACTGGCTGCTCGACGAGCACCGGATCGGCGGGGTGCCGGTGGTGCCGGGCACCGCCCACCTGGAGTCGGTGCGCGCCGCGGTGGTCGCCGCGCTGCCCGCGCCGGGGCCCGACGCCGCGGTGGAGCTGCGGGACGTGGTGTTCCTGGAGCCGTTCTCGGTGCCGGACGGCACCGTGGCCCAGTACCGGGTCGAGCTGACCCCGGCCGAGGACGGCACCGACTTCACAGTCGCCAGCCTCGCCGCCGGCCAGGCGCGCACCCACGTCCGCGGCACCGCCGGGTGGACCACCGACGCGGCCCCGCCGGCCGCCGTGCCCGCGGTGGCCGGGCGGCGGGTCGACGACGACGCCTCGTTCGGCCGGGGACGCACCAGCATGCTCACGTTCGGGCCGCGCTGGGCGGCACTGGCCGAGCACCACCTCGCCGACGGCGAGGAGCTGGCCCGGGTGCAGGCACCCGCCGCCGCGGTCGGTGACCTGCCCTCCTGGGGCATGCACCCGGCGCTGCTGGACGTGGCCACCGCGTTCGGCCGGGGCCAGGGCTCCGGCACCTACCTGCCGCTGTCGTACGGCCGGATCGTGGTGCGTGGCGCGCTGCCGGCGACGTTCCACAGTCACCTGCGGCACCGGCCCGCCGCCACCGACGAGGTGGTCGCCGCCGACCTGTCGCTGCGCGACCCCGACGGACGGGAGCTGGTCTCGATCAGTGACTTCGTGCTGCGCCGGGTCGACCAGGACGCGGTCACCGGCAACCTGGGCGAGGCCCCGGCGGCGGACGCGGACGCCGCGGCGCCGGTCACCGAGGACATCCGGCCGGTCGACGGCGCGGAGGCGTTCCGCCGCAGCCTCGCCGCCGGTCTCGGCGCGCAGGTGGTGATCACCACCCGCACCGTCGCCGACATCCGGCGCCGCGCGGCCCGGGTCACCACCGACAGCCTCGCCGAGGAGACCGACGCGCCGGCCGGCTCGGCCGGGGTCACCGGCGGCGGCTCGGCGGCGCCCGGCACCGAGCTGGAGAAGACGATCGCCCAGGTGTGGCGCGACGGCCTCGGCGTCACCGACGTCGGCGTGGACGACGACTTCTTCGCCCTCGGCGGCAATTCGCTGGTGGCCGTGCAGCTCATCGCCGCCATGCGCAAGGCGACAGGCGTACGGCTGCCGATGCGCAGCCTCTTCGAGACCCCCACGGTGGCCGGCCTGGCCGCCCGGATCGAGGAGCTGCGCGCCGAGGCGCCCGCCGACGCACCGGCCGCTCCGGCGGCGATCCCGGCCATCCCGCGGCTGCCCCGCGGCTGACACCCCCGACGCAGAACCAGGAGACACCGCACCATGAGCGAGACAACCACGACGCTGCCGGTGGTCGTCGAGAGCGACGGCCGGGCGCTGACCGACCTGATCGCGGCCCGGCGCGCCGAGCTGCGGGACACCCTCGTCACCAGCGGCGGGCTGCTGTTCCGCGGCTTCGACGTGGGCGGCGTGGACGGCTTCGACCAGGCCGTCCGCGCACTCGCCGGCGAGCCGCTGACCTACACCGAGCGCTCCTCGCCCCGGCACTCCATCAAGGGCCGGGTCTACACCTCGACCGACTACCCGCCGGACGAGGAGATCTTCCTGCACAACGAGAACTCGTACCAGGCGCGCTGGCCGCTGACGCTGTTCTTCTACTGCGTCACGCCGCCGGACAGCCAGGGCGCCACGCCGCTGGCCGACGTGCGCCGGGTGTTCGAGCTGATCGACCCGGCGGTCCGTGAGGAGTTCATCCGCCGCCGGTGGATGCTGGTGCGCAACTTCCACGGCGACTTCGGCACCCGCTGGCAGGAGGTGTTCAACACCGAGAGCCGCGCCGAGGTCGAGGCGTACGCGGCGGACAACGGGATCACCGTGGAGTGGGTCGGCAAGGACGGCCTGCGTACCCGCGCGGTCCGCGACGTGGTGCACCACCGGCCCGGGTCGGACACCCCGCGCTGGTTCAACCACGCCACCTTCTTCCACCTCAGCACCCTGCCCAAGGATTACCAGGAGGGGCTGCTGGCCATGTTCGGCGCCGACGGGCTGCCGTCGAACACCTACTACGGCGACGGCGGCGAGATCCCCGCCGACGTCATGGACCACCTGCGCGCCGCCTACCGGGCCGCCACCGTCCGCTTCGACTACCAGCGCGACGACGTGCTGGTGGTGGACAACATGACCGCCGCGCACGGCCGGGAACCGTTCACCGGTCCCCGCAAGATCGCCGTCGCGATGGCCGAGCCGTACACCCCCGAGACCGCAGGAGCGAACTGACATGGCCGAACCCCGATTCCTGGTCGTGCGCAACGACGAGGAGCAGTACTCGATCTGGTCGGCCGACCGGGACCTGCCCGCCGGCTGGCACGACACCGGCTTCGCCGGCACGCGCGAGGAGTGCCTGGCCCACGTCGACGAGGTGTGGACCGACATGCGTCCCCGCTCCGTGCGCGAGGCCCTCTCATGAGCACGAGCCAGGAGTGGACCTTCCCGGCCTCGTACGCCCAGGAGCGGGTGTGGATGGCCAACCAGCTCGACGCCGGGTCGCCGGTGTTCAACGTGTCCTTCCCGTGGCTGTTCCCGGCCGGCGTGGACGCCGATACGGCCGGTGACGTGGTCAACCGGGTGATCGCCCGGCACGAGGCGCTGCGTACCCACCTGCGGACCGACGACGGCGCGCTGGTGCAGGTCGTGCGCGCCCACGAGCCGGCGTCGCTGCCCGTCACCGACATCACCCACCTGCCGGCCGGTGAGCAGCGGGCCGAGTTCGAGCGCATCCGCGGCGAGATGGCCCGCACGCCGATCCCGCTGGACGCGGCGCCGCTGTGGCGGGCCCGGCTGATCCGCATGGAGGAGGGGCTGGCGCTGGCGTTCGTGGTGCACCACGCCGTCTTCGACAGCCACTCGGCGGTGCTGTTCCACGCCGAGCTGGTCGCGTTCTGCGAGGCCGCGCGTACCGGCGCCGAGCCCGCCGTGCCCGAGCTGCCCATCCAGTACGCCGACTTCGCGGTCTGGCAGCGTCAGCAGCTCACCGGTGCGGAGCTGGACCGGCAGCTCGCGTTCTGGACCGGTCACCTGGCCGGCGCGCCGCCGGTCACCGGGCTGCCGCTGGACCGGCCCCGCCCGGCCCAGCTCGGCTTCGCCGGTGACGAGGTGCGCTTCACGCTGCCCGACGGGCTGCTGGACCGCGTCGGCGCGCTGGCCACCGGCGCGCAGGCCACGCCGTACATGGTGCTGCTGGCCGGTTTCGCGGCGCTGCTGTCGCGGATCTCCGGCGACGCCGACGTGGTGGTCGGCGTCTCCACCGCGGGCCGGGACAATCCGGAGCTGACGCCGCTGATCGGCATGTTCGTCAACCCGGTGGCGCTGCGCTGCGACGTCTCCGGTGACCCGACGTTCGCGGCGCTGCTCGGCCGGGTCCGCAACGGCCTGATCGACGCGATGGAGCACGGGCAGACGCCGTTCCAGAAGATCGTCGAGGCGGTCGACCCGCAGCGTGACCCGTCGGTGCAGCCGATCTTCCAGACCGCGCTGAACTGGATCCCGGACTCCGGCCTCGACCCGGTGGAGCTGGGCACCACGAAGGACGACCTGGCCTTCGACATCACCACCGGCGACTGCCGCCTGGTCTACCGCACCGAGTTGTTCGACCGGGCCACGGCCGAGACGGTGGTCCGCCGCTACGTACGGCTGCTCGCCGCCGCGGTCGCCGAGCCGGAGCGTACGGTCGGCGCGCTGCCGCTGCTCACCGACACCGAGCGGGATCGGGTGCTCGGCACCTGGAACGACACCGTCCACGACGTGCCGGTGACCACTGTGGTCGACGAGGTGCAGCGGCAGGCCGCCGCCACCCCGGACGCGGCGGCGCTGGTCTGCGACGGCGTGACGCTCGGCTACGGCGAGCTGAACACCGCCGCGAACCGGCTGGCCCGGCTGCTGGTGGCGCGCGGCGCCGGCCCGGAGACCCGGGTCGCGCTGGCGCTGCCCCGCTCCTGCGACCTGGTCGTGGCGATGCTGGCGGTGCTCAAGGCCGGTGCCGCGTACGTGCCGGTGGACACCGCGTACCCGGCCGGCCGGATCGCCTACCTCCTGGCCGACGCCGCGCCCGCGCTGGTGGTGACCGCGCCGGACACCGCCGCTCTGGTGCCCGATGACGCGCTGGTGCTCGACGGCGAGGTCGGCTCGGACCAGTCCGGCGACGACCTCACCGACGCCGACCGGGTCGCGCCGCTGCGCCCGGAGCACCCGGCGTACGTGCTCTACACCTCCGGCTCCACCGGCCGCCCGAAGGGCGTGGTGGTCGAGCACCGGGCGGTGACCGCGTACCTGGCCTGGGCCCGCGCCACCTACCCGGGGCTGGCCGGGGTGGCGCTGCTGCACTCGCCGGTGTCGTTCGACCTGACCGTGACCGGCCTGCTCGGCACGCTCACCGCCGGCGGCACGGTACGGCTCGCCGCGATCGACGAGCCCGCCGCCCGCGCCGGTGGCCGGCCCGCGTTCCTCAAGGTCACGCCGAGCCACCTGCCGCTGCTCGACGGCGAGCTGTCGCCGACGGCCGACCTGGTGATCGGCGGCGAGGCGCTGACCGGGGAGCAGCTCGCCGCCTGGCGGGCCGCGCACCCCGACGTGGCAGTCATCAACGAGTACGGCCCGACGGAGGCCACTGTGGGCTGCGTCGCGGCCCGGATCGCCCCCGGCGAACCGGTCCCGGCCGGCCCGGTGCCGATCGGCACGCCCACCTGGAACACCCGGGCGCTGCTGCTCGACGCCGCCCTGCGGCCGGTGCCCCCGGGCGTGGTGGGGGAGCTGTACGTCACCGGCACCCAGCTCGCGCGCGGCTACCACGACCGGCCCGCCCTGACCGCCGAGCGCTTCCTGCCCTGCCCGTACGGCCCGCCCGGCGCGCGGATGTACGCGACCGGCGACCTGGCCCGCTGGCGTGCCGACGGCACGCTGGACTACCTGGGCCGCCGCGACGACCAGGTCAAGGTGCGCGGCATGCGGATCGAGCTGGGCGAGGTGGAGGCCGCGCTGCTGGCCCACCCGGACGTGCGCGCCGCCGCCGCGGCGGTCCGCACCGACGGCGGCGAGCCGACGCTCGTCGGCTACCTGGTGGGCCCGGCCCACGAGGACTCGGTCCGCGCCGAGCTGGCCCGTGAGCTGCCCGTGCACCTGGTGCCGGCCGCCCTGGTCCGGCTGGACGCGCTGCCGCTGACGCCGAACGGCAAGCTGGACCGTGCCGCGCTGCCCGCCCCGGCGGCGGCCGAACCGGCCGAGGACAGCTACGTCGCGCCCCGCACCGAGGCCGAGGCCCTGGTCGCCGAGGTGTACGCCGAGATCCTCCAGGTGGAGAAGGTCGGCGCCCACGACGACTTCTTCGCCCTCGGCGGCAACTCGCTGCGCGGCATGCGGGCGATGGCCCGGATCCGCGCCGAGGTGGACGTCGACCTGCCCATGCGGGCGCTGTTCAGCAGCCCCGTGGTGGCGGACCTGGCCGCCCAGATCGAACAGCGGATCGCCGCCGAACTCGACGGGCTCTCCGACACCGAGGTCGCCGCGCTGCTCGCGGCGGAAGAGGGAACCAACTGATGACGGACCTGAAGGATCCGGCCCGCGAGGCGGCCCGGCAGGCGCTGATCGCCCGACGGCTGCGCGCCCGCCAGACCGCCCCCGCGGCCCGGATCACCCCCCGCCCGTCCGGCGCCGAGGTGCCGCTGTCCTACGCCCAGGAGCGGGTCTGGTTCATGGACCAGCTCGCCCCGGGCGAGGCGGCGTACCACATCGCGGTGCCGCTGCGGGTTCGCGGACCACTCGATGTGGACGCGCTGCGCGCCGCCCTGACCGGGCTCGCGGACCGGCACGAGTCGCAGCGCACCCGCTTCCCGGCCGATGCCGACGGCCGCCCCACTGTGGTCGTCGCGGACACCGCCGACGTGCCGCTGACGGTGGTGGAGGCGCCCGACGAGGCCGCCGCGCAGGCGCTCGTCGACGCGGCGGCGGCCGAGCCGTTCGACCTGGCGAACGGGCCGCTGCTGCGGGCCCTGCTGATCCGGCTCGCCGCCGACGACCACGTGCTGTTCCTCGCCCAGCACCACATCGTCGGCGACGGCTGGTCGGTGGACGTGCTGCTGCGCGACCTGATCACGCTCTACCGGGGCGGCGAGCCGCCCGCCCTGCCGATCCAGTACGGCGACTTCGCCGTCTGGGAGGCCCAGGAGCTGGACGGCCCGCAGGCGCGGGCGCACGTCGACTACTGGAAGCAGCGGCTGGCCGGCATCACCCCGCTGGAACTGCCGCTGGACCGGCCGCGCCCGGCCACCCAGACCTACCGGGGCGACTTCGTCGAGTTCCAGCTCGACCCGGCCGCCACGGAGGCGCTCAACACGCTCACCCGCGACAGCGGCGGCACGCTGTTCATGACGCTGCTCGCCGCGTACCAGGTGCTGCTGGCCCGGCACGCCGGCCAGGACGACTTCGCCATCGGCGCGTCGGTGGCCGGCCGGTCCGCGCCGGAGCTGGAGAACGTCGTCGGCATGTTCATCAACATGCTGCCGCTGCGCGCCGACCTGGCCGGCGACCCGACGTTCGCCGAGCTGCTGGAACGCACCCGCCGTACGGTGCTCGACGGTTTCGAGCACGCCGAGGTGCCGTTCGCCAAGGTGGTCCACGAGCTGGGCCTGCCGCGCGACGTCAGCCGCTCCCCGGTGTTCCAGACCATGTTCGTGCTGCAGAACTACGAGATGGGCCGCTTCCGCGGCGTGTCCCGCACCGACGAGGTCACGTTCTCCTGGACCCCGATGGAGTTGCAGGCCACCCGGTTCGACTTCGAGCTGCACGCGGTGGAGACCGTCGACGGTCTCTGGGGCAAGCTGGTCTTCAACACCGACCTGTTCGACCGGGTGAGTGTGGAGCGGATGGCGCAGCGCTGGACCGCGCTGCTGGACGCGGTCGTCGCCGCGCCGGACACCCCGGTGTCCCGGCTGCCGCTGCTGCCCGCCGCCGAGCGGGACCTGCTGGCCGCCTGGAACGACACCACCGCCGACTTCCCGCGCGCCGAGACGCTGCACGGCCCGATCGAGGAGCGCGCCGCGGCCACCCCGGACGCGGTGGCGGTCACCATCGACGGGCACAGCCGCACGTACGCCGAGCTGAACGCGCAGGCCAACCGCGTCGCGCACCGGCTGCGCGCGGCGGGCGTCGGCCCGGAGACCCTGGTCGGGGTGTGCGCGGAACGGTCGGTGGAACTGGTCGCCGGCCTGCTCGGCGTGCTGAAGGCGGGCGGCGCGTACCTGCCGCTGGACCCGGAGTACCCGGCCGACCGGCTCGCGTTCATGGTCGGCGACGCGGACGCGCCGGTGGTGCTGGTCCAGTCGCACCTGCGCGACGTGCTGCCCGACACCGGCGCCACGGTGCTCGAACTGGACGACGCCACGGTCTGGGCCGGTCAGCCCGAGACCGACCCCACGCCGGCCGCCGGGCCGGAGAACCTGGCGTACGTCATCTACACCTCCGGCTCCACCGGTCGCCCGAAGGGCGTGCCGAACACGCACCGGGGCATCGTCAACCGGCTCGACTGGATGCAGAAGACGTACGGCCTCGGCGCCGACGACGCGGTGCTCCAGAAGACCCCGGCGAGCTTCGACGTGTCGGTGTGGGAGTTCTTCTGGCCGCTGCGCACCGGCGCCCGCCTGGTGCTGGCGAAGCCCGGCGGTCACAAGGACGCCGGCTACCTGCGCGACCTGCTGGTGTCCGAGCGGATCACCACCGCCCACTTCGTCCCGTCGATGCTGACCGTCTTCCTCGCCGAGGACGGCGTGGAGGCGGCCACCGCGCTGCGCCGGGTGATCTGCTCCGGTGAGGAGCTGCCGCTGGCCTCGGCGGCCGACTTCACCGCCCGGCTGCCCTGGTGCGGCCTGCACAACCTGTACGGCCCGACCGAGGCGGCCATCGACGTGACCGCCTGGGCGTGCGAGCCGGACCGGCTCGCCGAGGTGACCAGCGTGCCGATCGGCGCGCCGATCGCCAACCTGCGGCTGCACGTGCTCGACCCGTCCGGCGCGCAGTGCCCGGTCGGGGTGGCCGGCGAACTGCACATCGGCGGTGTCGGGCTGGCCCGCGGCTACCACCGCCGGTCGGCGCTGACGGCGGAGAAGTTCGTCCCCGACCCGTTCTCCGGCGAGCCGGGCGCCCGCCTCTACCGCACCGGTGACCTGGCCCGCTGGGTCGTCGGCCCGGACGGCGCCGGGGTGATCGAGTTCCTGGGCCGCATCGACCACCAGGTCAAGCTGCGTGGTCTGCGCATCGAGCTGGGCGAGATCGAGAGCGCGCTGCGCGACCAGCCGGGCGTCACCGAGGCCACGGTGATCGTCCGCGAGGACAGCCCGGGCGACAAGCGGCTCACCGCGTACCTGGTGGGGGAGGCGGAGCACGCCGCGCTGAAGGCGGCGCTGAAGGACACGCTGCCCGAATACATGGTGCCGGCCGCGTTCGTCACGCTCGACGCGCTGCCGCTGACCCCGAACGGCAAGCTGGACCGCAAGGCGCTGCCCGCGCCGGTGGTCACCCGCGAGGCGTCGGTGGCGCTCGTCGAGCCGCGCGACGACACCGAGCGGGCGCTGGCCGCGATCTGGTCCGAGGTGCTGGGCGTGGACACGCTCGGCATCGACGACGACTTCTTCGACCTGGGCGGGCACTCGATGCTCGCCACCCAGGTGGTCGCGAAGATCCGCAAGGCGGAGCTGGGCGGCCGGGCGGTCGGCGTGATGGACCTGTTCCAGCAGCGCACCATCCGGGATCTCGCCGCGTTCATCTCCGGTGACGCCGCGCAGGAGGGGCCGCGCCGGCTGCTCTACGAGCTGACCAAGCCGATCCCGGCGGGCAAGCGGGTGCTGACGTACGTCTGCGTTCCGTACGGCGGCGGCAGCGCCATCGTCTACCAGCCGCTTGCCGACGCGCTGCCGGCCGGGTACGGGCTGTGGTCGCTGGCGATCCCCGGCCACGACGTGGGTCTCAGCGAGGACGCGCTGCCGTTCGACGAGCTGACCAGCCGGGTCGCCGACGAGATCCTGGAGCGGGTCGAGGGGCCGATCGCCCTGTACGGCCACTGCGGCGTGGGCAGCGCCATCCTCGCCGACGTGGCCCGCAAGGTCGAGGCGGCCGGCCGGGACCTGGAGGCCGTCTACATCGGCGCCATGTTCCCGTTCGCCCGTCCGAAGGGCGTGATCGCGGCGCTTCGCGACCGCCTCGAGCGGCTCAGCAGCAACAGGCACTCGGCGAGCTGGCTCAAGTCGATGGGTGTGGACACCGACGAGCTGGACCCGGAGCAGGCCGACCGGATCATCAGCAACATGCGGGCCGACTCCCGCGCCTCGGAGGAGTACTTCACCCGGCTGCTGGACCAGCAGGCGGCGAAGCTCCGGACGCCGATCATCTCGGTGGTCGGCTCCGAGGATCCGGTGACCGACTACTACCGCGAGCGGTACGCCGAGTGGCAGTTCCTCAGCGACACGCTCGGCCTCGTGGTCCTCGACCAGGCCGGGCACTTCTTCCTCAAGTACCGCGCCGAGGAACTGGCCGAGATCGTCACGCAGGTGCACCCGGCGGTGGTCGCCGGTGACGTCAGCGCGCTGACGCCGGAGGCCCGGGGTGAGGACGCCGGCTGGGTGGTGGCCGACACGCTGCGGGTGGGGGAGGACCGTAAGCCCACCAAGACGGTCAAGCCGAGCATGGGCCGGTTCATGGCCATCACGACCGGTCAGCTCATCTCCAGCACCGGTTCCGCGCTGACCGCGTTCGCGCTGCCGATCTGGCTGTTCAACCGCACCGGCTCGGTGGCGAACCTCGGTCTGCTCTGGGCGCTCGCGCTGATCTGCGGCGTGCTCATGCTGCCGGTGGCCGGCGCCCTGGTCGACCGGGTCAGCCGGCGGCGGATCATGATGACCGCGAGCTGCTTCGCCGGGTCCGTCCAGCTCGTGCTGGCGGCCCTGTTGTGGACCGACAACCTGGTGCTCTGGCACATCTACATGCTGGTGGCGCTCAGTTCGGTGGCCGGTTCGTTCCAGCGGATCGCGTTCCAGTCGGCGGTGCCGCAGCTGGTGCCCAAGCGCTACCTCGGGCACGCCATGGGCATCACCCAGCTCTCTACCGGTGTGGCCACGCTGCTCATGCCGGCGTTCGCGGCCGGCCTGCTCGCCACCATCGAGCTGAAGGGCATCCTGCTGGTCGACGTGGCCAGCTACGTGTTCGCGGTGCTCACCCTCGCCGTGGTCCGTTTCCCGGACGCGCTGGGCTGGCGGCCCCGGGAACGACTGCTGGTGGCCATCGCCAACGGTATGCGCTACTCGTGGCGGCACCGCGGGTTCCGGCTGATGCTCGGCTACTTCGCGCTGGGCAACATCTTCCTGGCGCCCGCGCTGGTGCTCATCACGCCGCTGGTGCTGTCGTTCGGCAGCCCGACCCAGGTGGCGCAGGTGGCGCTGGCCGAGGCGGTCGGCGCGGTGCTCGGCGGCGTGCTCATGTCGCTGTGGGGCGGTCCGCGCAAGCGCCGCATGATCGGCGTGCTCATCGGCAACCTGGGCAC
Source organism: Micromonospora sp. Mcm103 (assembly GCF_024519755.1). Taxonomy (NCBI): domain Bacteria; kingdom Bacillati; phylum Actinomycetota; class Actinomycetes; order Micromonosporales; family Micromonosporaceae; genus Micromonospora; species Micromonospora sp. Mcm103. The sequence goes on along the minus strand of NZ_JALJRJ010000022.1, from coordinate 24,815 downwards.
CGCGATCGGCTGCGTGCTGATCGGCCTGGACGCGTCGGTGGCGATGATCTGCGTCGGCTTCTGCTGGCTGGCCATGTCGATGACCACCGCGCAGTCGATCTACGCGACGATCGTCCAGGTGAAGGTGCCGCAGCGCTTCCACGGCCGGGTGTTCAGCCTGAACCAGACCATCTCCTGGTCGACGCTGCCGATCGGGTTCGCACTGCTCGCGCCGGGCGCCACCGCGTTGTTCGAGCCGATGCTCGCACCCGGCGGGGCGCTCGCCGGCTCGGTGGGCGCGGTGATCGGCACCGGCCCGGGCCGGGGCATCGGTTTCGCGTACATCTGCTTCGGCGCGGCGCTGATCCTCATCACGCTGGGCGGTTTCGCGATCCGGCTGCTGCGCCGGTTCGACCTGGAGGTGGAGGACTCCCTGCCGGACGACCTCATCGGTGCCCAGGAACGGGAGAAGCGCCTGGCCGCCAAGGCCGAGAAGAAGGAACTCGTCTCGGTCTGACCGTGTCGATCACGGAGTTCGCGTCGGTTCCGGGCACCCGGCCGACGCGAACTCCGTGGTCACCGGGCGGGGGCCCGGTCGGCCATCCCGTGCGAACGCCGGGGCTGCACGATGAGCAGCGCCACCAGCAGATGGGCAACTGCTACCGGCATTGCCGCCTTCGCACCGGCCACGCCGAACGCGAGCAGCGGGAACGGCGCGGCGAGGAGCAGGACCGCGGCCAGCCGGAACCAGTACCACCGGGCGTCGGCCAGCAGGCGCAGCAGTCCCAGGCTGCCGGCGGCCAGGGCGCTCACGATCAGCCCGCCCCGGCTGAAGATCACGGACGACACCTCGGTGAGGGCCCGGCCGGAGACCTCGACGAGTCCGCCGGCCGGGGTCAGCTGCCACAGCACCGGGACCGCGATGGCGATGCCGAGGTAGAGCAGCAGGTGGATGCTCAACCAGGGCAGGGCGGGCAGGGCCGCGACAGCCTGGATCGGGTGCCGGCGAGGCACATCGACGTTCACGGCGGGAGCGTATCGGGAGCTCGCCAGCGTGCGACTAGCCTCGACGCCATGATCGACGAGTTCACCGACGCGCTGCTGCGGGAGATGGGGCGCCTCGATCCGTGCGCCGCCGTGGTCGAGGCCGGTGAGCCGGACGTCGACGGCCTCACCGACTACAGCCCGGACGGTCACCAGGCCCGCGCCGACCTCGCCGCCCGCGCCCTGCGCCGGATCGAGACGCTGCCCGCGACCCCGCTGCACGCCCACCTCGCCGAACGGCTGCGCGCCCGGATCGCCTTCCACGACGCCGGGGAGGACCTGCGGGAACTGCACGTCGCGGCCACCGGCCCGCTCCAGCTCATCCGCCAGTGCGTCGAATCAGCGGTGCCGGGCCGCGACGCCGGGCGCGCGGCCTCCGAGGACGGCTGGGCCCGCGTCGGCGCGCGCCAGGCCGCCATCCCGGCCGCACTCGACGGGTACGCCCGGAGCCTGCTGCTCGCCGCCGCGCGCGGTCACCTGCCGGCCCGGCGTCAGGTGGACCTGGTGACGCGGCGCTGCCGCACCTGGCTCGACGACGACCTCGCCCTGGTGCAGCGGTACGGCGACGGCCCGCAGCGCGCCTCGTTGCAGGCGGCGGCGCAGGGCGCGCGGGAGGCGTACCGGCGGTTCGCCGCGACGCTCACCGCGGACCTGACGCCCCGGGCGCACGACGACGAGGCGTTCGGCCCACAGCGGTACGCCCTCTGGGTGCGGGCCTTCCTCGGCGCGGAACCGGACCTGCGCGAGCTGTACGCGTGGGGCTGGGACGAGTTCACCGCCATCGAGGCGGAACTGGCCGCCGAGGCGAAGTCCCTGGGCGGCACCGTGCCCGAGGTACGGGAACGGCTCGACCGTCCCGACGCGCCGGGCGTCCTGCGCAGCCGGGACGAGTTCGCCGCCTGGCTCCAGGAGCTGCTGGAGGCCACCACCGAGCGGATGCACGGCGTCCACTTCGACATTCCCGCGCCGCTGCGCCGCGTCGAGTCACGGGTCACCACGTCGGGCGGCACCGCCTACATCGCGCCGTCGCGGGACCTGACCCGGCCGGGCCGGGTCTCGTGGCTGCTGCCCGCGGGGCAGGAGTACTTCTCCACCTGGTGGGCGTACAGCACCGCGTACCACGAGGGCGTCCCCGGCCACCACCTGCACCTCGGCTCGGAGGCGTGCCGGGGCGGGCCCGGGCAGCGGCTGAACCTGCTCGGCGGGCTCTCCGGAGCCCAGGAGGGCTGGGCCCTGTACGCCGAGCGGTTCATGGACGAACTCGGGCTCTACGAGCAGCCGGGCGCCCGGCTGGGCCACCTGTTCATGCAACTGCTGCGGGCGGCCCGGGTGGTGCTCGACATCGGCCTGCACCTGAAGCTGCCGATGCCCTCCGGCGGCGGCGCGCCGTGGACGCCGGACGCCGCGCTGGACCTGCTGCGCGGCCGCTGCCACCAAGGTCCGTACGCACCACTGGAACTGGCCCGCTATTTGGGCCGGCCCGGGCAGGCGCTCACCTACAAGGTGGGGGAGCGGGTGTGGCGGGACGGCCGCGCGGCGTTCCCCGGCGACCGGCGCGCGTTCCACAACCGGGCGCTGGAACTCGGCTCGCTGGGGCTGGACCAGCTCAGCAGCGCGCTCGCCGCCTACCCGGCGTCGTCGGCGGGCAACTCCTCCGGGTCGGCCACCCAGGCGGAGTAGACAGGCAGCGCGTGCCACGGGCCGCCGGCCGGGTCGGTGGTCACCGCGACCACCGCGTACGGGTGACCGAACCGCAGCTCGGCGACGCGCGCGATCCCCTCCGGCGGTAGCGCTGTCGCCCGGCCGAACGCGGTCACCGCGGCGGCCTCGAAGCCGTAGCGGCCGAACCGGGCCACCGCCGACTGCGCGGCGTCGAACCTCGGCCCGGCCAGGCCCAGCAGCTCACCGAGCGCCCGGGCCGCCGCGTCGAAGCCGAACCCGCGCGCGGTCAGGTCGTGCCGGCTGCGCGCCGACCAGCAGGGCAGCACCGCCGTGGCGCGTTCCTCCCGGCCGTCCGCCGCGAACGTGTTCACCGGCTCCTCCCGCAGCGTCCACAGTGCCGTCTCGCCCAGCGGCAGGTCGAACAGCGACCGGTGACCCGGTACGGCGTCCGGGGCGAACGCGGCGGCGCTCGCCAGTTCCTGCGCGGCGGCCAGCACGTCGGCCGCCGGTACCTCGGGCGCGGCGGCCACCGACACCACGAGCATCCCCGCGCCGTCGTCGCCGGCCGGCACCGCGTGCGCCGCCACGTCACCGGCCCGGTCGGTGGCCGCCACCCAGCAGCGGTGCCCGGACGGCGGAGTACGCAGCACCCGGCTCAGCCGGCCGGACCAGGCGCTGCCCGCGCCCAGCTCCGCACCCGCGGTGGTGTCGAACGGGTCGGCCCACGACACCCGGGTCGCGAGCGCGCTGGCCAGCATCAGCAGGGTGTCCGGGGTGACGTCGACCGGGAAGCGGTCGATCAGCCCGCCGGTACGCTCCCGGGCCCAGGCGTCCAGCGCCGCCTGGTCCGGCAGCGGACCACGTTGGGTGGCCTCCGGCAGGGCGGCCCGCCACGCGGCCAGCTCGGCGGCCGGGGTGCGTTCCCACAGCGCGGTGGCGGCGGCGACCATCGGGTGCGGCGCGGCGAGCAGCGCCCGGGCCTCGGCGGCGGCGTCGTCCGGGTCGGCGCCGAGCGCCTCGGCCAGCGCCGCGCGGGCGTCGCCGGTGGCGGCCGGGCCGGTCAGCGCCAGCAGCAGCCAGGCGCCCAGCGGCGAGGCGACGTGGTGGGTGTCACCGGCGGCGCGGTGCAGCCGCTCGGCGTAACGGGCCAGGGGTGCGCGCAGAGGAGTCACGGCTCCACTCTGCCCGCCGGCGCGCCCGGCGGCACGCCCCGCGTCAGGACCACAGCTCGAACGGCTCGTCGATCTCCGTACCGGCCAGGAACGCGGGCAGCAGTTCCGGCAGTCGCCCGGGATAGCAGCGCGGCCGCTCGGCGAGCACCTCGGCCAGCGGCCACCAGCGGAACCCGAAGTAGTCCTCCACCTCGTAGTCCAGCCGCAGCGCCTCGTCCACGTCCGGTCCGGGGCCGGGCAGCCGTACCGTCACCACCACCTCGTCCTGGAGGTGACGGCGCTGGCGGTGCCGGAAGCTGGCCCGCCGCCGCCAGGTGGGAGCGCCCACCTCGTCCGGGCCGATCGCGATGCCGGTCTCCTCGCGCAGTTCGCGGACCGCCGCCTCCCGGTACGTCTCGCCCGGGTCCAGCCCGCCGCCGGGTAGCTCCCACCACACGCCGAGGTCCCGGTGGTCCGGGTCGCGGGTGTGGAACAGCAGCAGGCGGTCGGCGGCGTCGAGCACCACCAGCCGCACCGCGCTGCGCTCGAACAGCGGCAGATCGTCGGGCAACTCCACGCCCCCAGCGTAAGGAATGGCCCCCTGTTAACGCCTCCGGTAGTAGAAGGGCACCTTATTAACAGCGCGCCTCGCGGCGCCCGCCCGGTGCCGGGGTCGCTCAGCCGGCGTCGACGATCCGGGCCACCTCGACCGGCAGCGGGTACGGCCGCTCCACCGGCAGCAGCGCCGCGGCCCCGGCCTCGTCGCCGTCGGTGAGACGACCGTGCACCGACCGGGCCAGCCCGGTGACGTCGGTGAGCCCGACCACCCAGTCGTCGACGTACCGGCGTACCGCGTCACCGGTCAGCCCGACCTGCAGCGAGCGGTACGGCAGCGGCGCCAGCCGCAGCGAGCGTTCCGGGTCCCACTGCACCCGCACCGGGCTGACCCGCAGGCTGTGCCGCCAGGCGTCCCGGCCCGGGTGCAGACGCGGGTCGTAGCTGCTGAGGCAGGCGTGGCGCAGGGCCCACTCGAAGCCGGCCCGGCTGATGTCGACCGCCAGCACCCGTTCCTGGCCCGGCTTGAGCGCCCAGCCGCAGCGGTACATCATCCAGCGGAACGAGGGCTTGATCCAGGTCATCCGCTCCCGCTTGAACGGCGGCACGAACCGCCCCGCGCGCAGCGCCGCGTCGGCGATCTCCGGCGGGTACGCCTGGTAGACGGTGACGGCGGTGCCGGTGTACGCGGCGCGGATCTGGTGGCGGGGCACTGTCACCGGGGCATGATGGCACCGCGTACCCGCTCCGGCGACCCGATTCCGGGCCCGGCGCGCCCCGACCGATAGGCTGCCCGCCGTGGCAGGTCTGTTGAGGAACGTGGCGTCGAAGCTCGGCCGGATCACCCGGGGCGTACCCGTGCCCACCCGCCCCGGCGGGCCGATCCCGGCTCAGGTCGCGCGCCGCCGCCAGGTCAGCGCGTTGCAGCGTCGCGAGCTGTCGTACGCCCCGGAGCCGGACGGGCAGGCCGACCCGGGCGAGATCGTCTGGACCTGGGTGCCGTACGAGGACGATCCGCGTCAGGGCAAGGACCGCCCGGTGCTGGTGGTGGGCCGGCACAGCCGCACGCTGTTCGGGCTGATGCTGTCAAGCCAGAGCGACCGGGACGGCCAGCGGCACTGGCTGGCGCTCGGCCCGGGGGAGTGGGACCGGGACGAGCGGCCGAGCTGGGTTCGCCTGGACCGGGTGCTCACCATGCGCGAGGACAGCATCCGCCGCGAGGGCGCGGTGCTGGACCGGCCCCGGTTCGACCGGGTCGGGCAGGCGTTGCGCGTCGGCTACGGCTGGCGCTGACCCACCGGACAGAGCCGCCCCGGCACCCCGCGACGAGCTAGCGGACGAGTCGCTCAGCACTCCGCGACGAGCTGGCGGGTCGGGCGGGACGCGCCGAGCGTCTTCGCCTCGTACATGGCCGCGTCGGCGCGGCAGAGCGCGTCGGTGAGCTGGTTGGGGCAGTGCACCGGCGCCAGCCCGACGGAGGCGGTGACCTGGATGCTGCGCGCACCGAGCGGGATCGGCGCGGCGAGCGCCTCGCAGAGCCGCCGGGTGGCGTGCTCGATCCACCGGCGGTCCGGCGTCGGGCTGGCCAGCAGTCCGGCGAACTCGTCGCCGCCGAGCCGGGCGACCAGGTTGGGGCCGGCGAACGCGGCGAGCCGCTGCGCGACGCTGACCAGCACCTGGTCCCCGGCGGCGTGCCCGTAGCGGTCGTTCACCTGCTTGAAGTTGTCGAGGTCGAGCACGACCGCGACGAGCGGCTGGCCGGCGGGGTCGGTGAGCAGGGCGGCGGCCAGCCGGAAGAACGCGCGGCGGTTGGGCAGCCCGGTGAGCGGGTCGTGGCTGGCGGCGTGCCGCTCGGCGGCCAGCTCGGCCTGGAGCAGCTCGATCTCGGCTTCGGCGCGCAGCGCGCGGCGGCGTAACTGCCAGGCGGAGACGAGCGCGCCCGCCGCGGAGATGCCGGAGGCGATGGTCATCGGATCCGCCAACGCGTCCTCCTCACCGCAGTCCCGTAGCCGCGCGGAGCGGCGTCCCCGGGGCCGGGTTCAGGTCACCGTACGTGAGCGAACCGGCACACCGTATTTCGAGTATCATCCTCTCCGTCCATTGCAGATGCAATAGCAGATGCACGTGCATCTCACTCCTCAGTCGACAGACGTCGCCACCCACCGCTCCTCCCCGCGGCCTCGGCTGGCTCATCCCGAAGGACGCCCATGCAGCAACCCCCGAACGGCGTGCCCGTGACCGAGTTGCCACCGATGCGCTGGCTGAAGAGCCGCCGCAGCAACCCCAGCGGCAACTGCGTCGAACTGGCCGAGCTGCCCGACGGCGGCGGCATCGCGGTCCGCAACTCGCGGCACCCGGAGGGCCCGGCGCTCATCTACACAGTGGACGAGATCGCGGCCTTCGTGCTCGGCGCGCGGGACGGCGACTTCGACCACCTGATCCCGCCGTCCCGTACACGGGACTGACTTCGTCCGTCCGGAGGAGTTCACCTCACTGTCGGTTCATGGCATGCTTACTCGTCGGTCCGGGAGGGTGCCCGGCCGGGCGGTCGGGATGCGAGGGCGGTCAGGTGGCGACGGTGCCCGTCGAGGGTGGTCCGACAAGCGGTCCGACAGTGCTGCGCATGCTGCTCGGCGGGCAGCTGCGCCGGCTGCGGGAGAGTGCCGGGGTCAGCCGGGAGACCGCCGGCTGGGAGATCCGCTCGTCGGAGTCGAAGATCAGCCGGATGGAGCTGGGCCGGGTCGGCTTCAAGGAGCGCGACGTGGCCGACCTGCTCACGCTCTACGGCGTCACCGCTCCGGAGGACCGCGACGCGCTGCTCAAGCTGGCCCGCGACGCGAACAGCCCGGGCTGGTGGCACCGCTACGGCGACGTGCTCCCCGCCTGGTTCCAGTCGTACCTGGGCCTGGAGGCGGCCGCCGCGCTGATCCGCACGTACGAGGTGCAGTTCGTACCCGGCCTGTTGCAGACCGCCGCGTACGCCCGGCAGGTGATCCTGCTCGGCCACCGCGGCGCGTCGGCGGCGGAGCTGGACCGGCGGGTGGAGCTGCGGATGCAGCGCAAGGAGCTGCTGCGGCGGCCCAACCCGCCGCAGCTGTGGGCGGTGCTCGACGAGGCGGTGCTGCGCCGACCGATCGGCGGCGCCGCGGTGATGCGCGAGCAGATGGACGCGCTGATCGAGGCGACCTCGGGACCGCACGTGCGGTTGCAGATCGTCCCGTTCGCCGCCGGCGGGCACGCCGCGGCCAGCGGCGCGTTCAGCATCCTGCGCTTCGGTGACGCCGACCTGCCCGACATCGTCTACATCGAGCAGCTCACCAGCGCCATCTACCTGGACAAGCGCGACGACCTCGACTTCTACGCCGAGGCGATGGAACGGTTGTGCGTGGAGGCCGCGCCGCCGGAGCGGACCCCGGAACTGCTGGCCCGCCTGCGCGACGAGCTCTACCCGGCCTGACCGGCGCGGTGGCGGGCAGTAGCATGACCGCCGACCGAAGACAGTGGACGGTGGCACCCGAGTCGTGGAGGCGGCCTTGACCAGCGACGCACCAGGTACGGCACCCGAGTCGGGCCGGATCGACACCACGGTGGCGCATCCCGCCCGCCGGTACAACTACTGGCTCGGCGGAAAGGACAACTTCCAGGCCGACCGCGACTCCGGCGACGCGATGGCCGCGCGGTTCCCGACCATCCGGATCAGCGCGCTGGAGAACCGGCGGTTCCTGCGCCGCGCGGTGCGCCACCTGGCCGGTGAGGCGGGCATCCGGCAGTTCCTGGACATCGGCACCGGCATCCCCACCGCCGACAACACGCACGAGGTGGCGCAGGCGACCGACCCGCGCGCCCGGGTGGTCTACGTCGACAACGACCCGATCGTGCTGGCCCACGCCCGAGCGCTGCTCACCAGCTCCGCCGAGGGCGCCACCGCCTACCTCGACGCGGACCTGCGCGACCCGGAGCGCATCCTCGCCCACCCCGACCTGCGCCGCACGCTGGACTTCTCCCAGCCGGTGGCGTTGATGCTGCTGGCGGTGCTGCACTTCGTGCCCGACGGCGAGGACCCGTACTCGATCGTCGGCCGCCTGCTGGACGCCCTGCCCGCCGGCAGCTACCTGGCCGCCTCACACGCCACCCACGACTACCTGCCGGCCGAGGTGGCCGCCGAGGCGAAGGCGGCGGCTCGCGGCGGCGGTCCGCACGGTGTGATCAACCTGCGCAGCCGGGAGGAGGTCGTGCGCTTCTTCGACGGCCTGGAACTGGTCGAGCCGGGCATCTGCTCGGTCGCCGAGTGGCGCGCCGACGGCGAGCCCGAACCGCGCCCGTCGGTGATCGACGTCAGCATGTACGGCGGGGTCGCCCGCAAGCCCTGACGCCGGGCTCCGGGCCGGGCGGTTGACGGGCACGGGGACCGGACGGGCACACTGGAGGCATCATGTCGCCGTTCACGCCCGCCCTGCGCCTGCACGACCGGTACGTCCTGCGCGAACGCATCGGTCTCGGCGGGATGTCCGAGGTGTGGCGCGCCGACGACGAGGTGCTGCACCGGCCCGTCGCGGTCAAGGCCCTCGCCGGGCAGCTCGCCGCCGACCCGCAACTGCGCGCGGTCATCCAGCGCGAGGCCCGCGCGGCGGCGCGGCTCACCCACCCGCACGTGACCCAGGTGTACGACTACGGCGAGGCGACGCTGGACAGCGGCGTCGTCGTCCCGTACCTGGTGATGGAGCTGGTGGAGGGTCAGACGCTCGCCGACCGGCTGAACGGCGGGCCGCTGGCCTGGCCGGACGCGGTCCGCACGGCCGGGCAGGTCGCCGGCGCGCTGGCCGCGGCGCACCGGATCGGCGTGGTGCACCGCGACATCAAGCCGGCGAACGTGATGCTCACCGAGACCGGCGCGAAGGTGCTCGACTTCGGCATCGCCGCGCCCGCCGGCCCGCACCCGGTCACCGGGCAGACCGGCGCGCTGCTGATGGGCACCCCCGCCTACTTCGCCCCGGAACGTCTCGATCCCGGCCCGGCGAACCCGGCCGGCGACGTGTACGCGCTCGGCGTGCTGTTGTACCGCAGTCTCACCGGCCGGGCACCGTTGCCGGTGCGCAGCTGGGACGACGTGCTGGACGTGCGGCGCAACCGGCCGCCGGTGCCGCCGCTGCGGGTGCCCGGTCTGCCGCCGGAGATCGCCGATCTGGTCCTGACCTGCCTGGACGTGGACCCGGAGCGGCGGCCCACAGCGGCCCGGCTCGCCGACCGGCTCGGCGCGGGCCGCCCGGTGGACCCGCCGACCGCGATCCTGCCCACAGTGGCGCCGGCGGCGCACCCGCCGACCCTGATCGAGCGGTCCCCGGCCGCCGCGTCCCGCCCGGTCCCGCCGGCACGTCCCGTCGCGCCGCCGCGCCCGGCGGTCTCGTCGAACCGGCTGCTCGGGCTGCTCGTCGCCGGTGCCCTGGTGCTGCTGCTCGCGGTGGTGGGCTCGCTGGTGTGGGGCGACGGCTCCGGCACGCCACCGGCCGCCGCGCCCACCGCGGGCCCGTCGACCGGTGCCGCCGAGCCGCCCGCCCCGGAGCCCAGCAGTGCCGCGCCGCCGTCGACGGTGCCCGAGCCGGTGACGCTGCGTCAGCTCGGCGACCGGTTCGGTGAGCTGATCGACCGGGCCGAGTCGATCGGGCTGGTCGACCGCAAGACCGCCGACGACCTGCGCAAGAAGGCCGCCGAGCTGGACCGGGGCAAGCCGAAGGACCGGAGCAAGCGGGTCGAGGACCTGCGCGAGAAGATCGACGACGCGGCCGAGGACGAGAAGATCGACCCGGTCACCGCCACCGCGCTGCGCAAGCTGCTCGACGGCTACGAGCGGCTGCGCGGCGGCGCCGACGAGGGCTGACCGTCACCGCAGCGTGGCGGCGACCACCTCGCCGGTGCCCGTACCGGCCCGGGCCACCGGATCACCCGCCGGTGACCAGATACCGGAACCGCCCGCGGCCCGCGCGTACCCGCCCCCGGTCGAGCCGGCGAAACTCGCCGTGACCACCCACACGCCGTGCGCGGCGGCGACCCGGCGGGCGCGTTCCTCGGGCACCGCCGCGTCGTCCGCCGACTCCAGCACCCCGGCCAGGTAGGCGTCCGCGCCGAGCGCCACCGTCGCCGCCGCGTGCTCGGGCGTGCCGGTGTCCTTGCACACCGCCAGCCCAAGCCGCCAGCCGTCCACATCGAGCACCGCCGGCTCCCGGCCCGGTCGCATGTGCCGCGGCTCCGCGCCACCCAGGAACATCTTCCGGTACGCGACCCGCACGCCCTCGGCGTCGACCGCGAGCACCCCGATGTGCGGGCCGGGCACCGGCGCCCCGGCCAGCGCCAGTGTGCCGGTCTCGGCGCAGGCCGCCCGCAGCGCCGCGAGCCTCGGGTCGGCCGGGTCCAGCGGCGCGGCGGTCAGCTCGTACCCGGTCAGGGACATCTCCGGGAAGACCACCACGCGGGCTCCGGCGGCGCGCACCGCGTCGGCGTGCCGGGCGGCGTTGCCCTCGACGTCGTAAGAGCGGGTCAACGGCTGGACGACGGCGATCCGCAGCGGCGTACGCATGGCGTACACGATAATGGTTTCCATCACGCGTGGTCGTCCGCGGCTTCGCCCCGTAACGTTGGTCCGATGATCGGAAACGCACAGCTGCTCGCCGTCCCCCGGGTGAGCACCGCGCGGGCCGCGGAACCGTCCGGCGACGGGGTGACCGGATGGGTCACCGGCCTGATGGAACGGCTCGGTGGCCCGGGCGCCGGCCTCGCGGTGGCGCTGGAGAACCTGTTCCCGCCCATCCCCAGCGAGGTGATCCTGCCGTTGGCCGGCTTCACCGCGAGCCAGGGCAAGATGAGCCTGGTCGGCGCGATCGTCTGGACCACGATCGGGTCGATCGTGGGCGCGCTGGCGCTGTACTACATCGGCGCGGCCCTCGGGCGGGACCGGATGCGCGCGCTGGCCGCGCGGCTGCCGCTGATCAAGCTGGAGGACGTGGACCGCACCGAGGCGTGGTTCCTGCGCCACGGCGTCAAGGCGGTGTTCTTCGGCCGGATGATTCCGATCTTCCGCAGTCTCATCTCCATCCCGGCCGGGGTGGAACGGATGCCGGTGCCGGTGTTCCTGCTCTACACCGCGCTGGGCAGTCTGATCTGGAACACCACTTTCGTGCTCGCCGGTTACCTGCTGGGCGAGCAGTGGCACGTGGTCGAGGCGTACGCGGGCACGTTCCAGAAGGTCGTCATCGTGGCCGTGCTGGCCGGTGCCTGCTGGTTCGTGGTCAGCCGGGTCCGCCGCTCCCGCCGCACCGCCGGGGCCGCGCCGCAGGAGGCGGAGGCGCCGCCGGAGCCGCAGCCGACCCCGCAGGGCACCGTCTACCGGGGCGGCTGGTACTCCCGGGCGGAGGACTGAGGCAGGCTCAGCACGGCGGGGAGAGCAGGCGGGTGCCGGTGCCGGCGGCCCGGGCGGCCCGGTCGCTGAACCGGCAGCCGAAGTCCGGCGCCGCCACCGCGCGCCGGTCGGTGACCGCGTCACCGGCCGGCCGCTTGCCGGTACGCACCCAGCGGACCAGGTCGTCCCACGCGGCGCCGGCCTCGGCCGGGCTGAACTCGCAGTGCTGCGCGGTGCGCACGGCCCGCTGCACCAGCAGCCGGGACCGGCCGTGCCGGGCCACGTCCCGGGCGTACGCCTGCTCCATGCCGAACGGCACGAACAGGTCACCGAGCCCGTGCAGGCTGAGCACCGGCGCGGTGGGCCGCCCGGCGATCCGGGGCACCTCGGTCAGACCGGGCGAGAGCCGCTGGCGCAGGTTCTCCGGCGCGACCCGCTGCACCGTCGCGTCGAGGTTCACCGGCTGGTTCGGCGCGTACCTGGTGAACAGGTTCGTGGCGAGCTGACCGGGCCGCCGGGCGGGGGAGCCGTCCGCCTCGCTGACCGCGATGCCGAACAGGAAGTCCTTCCACACCGCGAACGCGGCGTCGGCGCCGGGCCGCGGCCCGCCGGAGCGTTCCACGGTGACCGCGCGCAGCTGCTTGCCGAGCGCGTTCGTGGTGTCCGGGCCGCCCGGGGTCAGCCCGGCCAGGCCGAGCGTGACCTGGATCCGGGGCACCGCCGAGGTCAGGTAGTCGGGCGGCGTCGGGTACGCGCGCACCCCGGCCAGCGCCTGCGCCACCAGGTTGTAGTCCAGGAAGAAGTCGAACAGCTCCTGGTCGCCGAGCACCCCGCACATCGGCAGCGCCCCGGCGTAGAAGCCCGGGTACTGCTCCAGCGACCGGCCGATGACGTGACCGCCCATCGACACCCCGGCGATCAGTACCCGGTGCGGGCGCCGGACGGTACGGCTGAACAGGTCGGCCAGGGCGCGGGTGCCGCGTACGCCGGAGCGCACGTCGTAGCCGTTGCGGTCGTACGACGACGACGCCCACGCGTACCCCTGTGCCACCAGGCGCTGCCGCAGGTCGAAGCCGGGCGGCTCGGGCGACAGCTCGGTGCCCTGGCCGCGGTAGCCGTGCGCCCACATCACCAGCTCGCCGTTCCAGCGCGCCGGGATCTCGATGACGTACCCGGCGTTGGCGTGCACGCCCTGCCGCACGGTGGTGGCGGCGCCGTTCACGACCAGTGGCGGCAGCGGCGGGTTGACGACGGTGTAGCCGGGCAGCGGGCCGCTGCCGTCGTCGCGGCCGGTGGCGGCGGCGGGGGCAGCGCCGGTGAGGCCGAGCGTCAGCGCGAGGGCCGCGCCGAGGGCGAGCAGCCGGCGGCGGACGGGTGAGGGCTGCATCGCTGCTCCCCGGGGACGGGTGCCACCCCGGGACGGGGGTGACGACGCGGGACGGATGCCTACCGGCCGGTAGCGTCCTGAACCTAGGCCGGGCGTCGAGGGCTGTCAATGACTGACTGACCACGCCGTCAGCGTCCGTCCCGCCGCCCGCTCACACCAGGCCGTGCGCCAGCATCGCCTCGGCCACCCGCCGGAACCCCTGGATGTTCGCCCCGGCCACGTAGTCGCCGGGCAGGCCGAACTCCTCGGCGGTCGCCCAGCACCTGTCGTGCACGTCCCGCATGATCTCGCGCAGCCGCTGCTCCGACTCGCCGAACGTCCACGTGTCGCGGCTGGCGTTCTGCTGCATCTCCAGCCCGCTCACCGCCACGCCGCCGGCGTTTGCGGCCTTACCCGGGGCGAACCGCACCCCGGCCCGGCCGAGGATCCGCACCGCCTCCGGCGTGGTGGGCATGTTCGCCCCCTCCACCACCGCGACGCAGCCGCCGGCGACCAGCGCGGCCGCCTCCGCGCCGCCGATCTCGTTCTGCGTGGCGCAGGGCAGCGCCAGGTCGCAGGGCACCTCCCACACGTTGCGGTCAGCGACCGCCACGGCGTTGCGCGCGTGCTCCGCGTACTCGGCCAGCCGGCCCCGGCGCTGCTCCTTCAGCTCGCGCAGCAACGCCAGGTCGATGCCCTTCTCGTCGACCACGTAGCCGCCGGAGTCCGAGCACGCCACCACCGTGCCGCCGAGCTGGTGCACCTTCTCGATCGCATAGATGGCCACGTTGCCGGAGCCGGACACCACCACCCGCTTGCCCTCCAGGCTGTCCCCGGCCTGGCGGAGCATCTCGTCGGCGAAGAACACCGCCCCGTACCCGGTCGCCTCCCGGCGCACCTGCGCGCCCCCGTACGCCAGGCCCTTGCCGGTGAGCACTCCCGCGTCGTACCGGTTGGTGATCCGCTTGTACTGCCCGAACAGGTAGCCGATCTCCCGGCCGCCCACCCCGATGTCACCGGCCGGCACGTCGGTCTGCGGGCCGATGTGCCGGTACAGCTCGGTCATGAAGCTCTGGCAGAACCGCATCACCTCGCGGTCGGAGCGGCCCTTCGGGTCGAAGTCCGCGCCGCCCTTGCCGCCACCGATGGACAGCCCGGTCAGCGCGTTCTTGAAGATCTGCTCGAACCCGAGGAACTTCACGATGCCCAGGTAGACCGACGGGTGGAACCGCAGACCGCCCTTGAACGGGCCGAGCGCGCTGTTGAACTCCACCCGGAAGCCGCGGTTGACCCGTACCCGGCCCCGGTCGTCCTCCCACGGCACGCGGAAGATGACCTGCCGTTCCGGCTCGCAGACGCGTTCGACCACCTCGGCGTACTCCGGATGCCGGGCCAGGGCCGGACCGATGCTCTCCAGCACCTCGCGGACCGCCTGGTGGAACTCGGGCTCTCCCGGGTTCCGGGCGACCACGCCGGCGAACACCGACTCGACGGTCTCCGGCATCACGGGCACCTCCTCTCGCCTGGGACGCGGGCCCCCTGGCCTGCGTCGCCCCAGGATACGAACGGTGCGCGGGGTGGGGTTCACTGGTCGGCGTGGACGCCACCATCTGGACGACGGCGCGGGACGCGCGCGCCTGGCTCGACGCCGCGAACGGCCGCGGCGACACCGAACTGACCTGTCGCATCCTCAAGATCGGCGAGGAGGCCGGCGAGGTCGCGGCGGCCTGGATAGGGCTGCTCGGGCAGAACCCGCGCAAGGGGGTGACGCACACCCGCGAGGAGGTCGCCGCCGAACTCGCCGACGTGGCGTTCACCGCGCTCGTCGCGATCGAGAGCCTCGGCCTGGACGCGCAGGCCGTGCTGGCCGCCTGCGCCGGCAAGGTGCGGGAACGGACCGCAGGGGGAATGAACCGGGACGCCGACACGGACGTATGACCCGATGGGGACCGGCGAGAGGGGACGACCATGACCGCATCCGAGGACGACCCCGGCCTGGCCCGGCCCCGCTGGTCCGGCGGAGCCCGGCTGCTCGCGGCGGCGGCGGTGCTCGTGGTGGTGCTCGGCGCGGTGGCGGTGGCGGTGACGCTGTCCAACCCGGCCCGGCTCGGCGTGGTCTTCTCCGGCGGCGCCCCGCCGTCGCCCGCTCCCGGTGGCGGCTCCGGCGGGGCCGGTGCCGCCGAGGTGGCCGGCGCTGAGACGCTCGCCGCGCCCCGCGGCGACCGGCAGCGCGCCCAGTTCGAGCTGGTCGACGGGCTGACCCGGTTCACGCTGCGGGCCGACGACCTCGGCGACGACCTGTACCGGATCGGCGCGCCGGACGGCTCGGGTGTGACCCCGCGCCCGCAGCTCGTGGGCGACCGGGTCCGGCTGCGGATCGAGGAGAACGGCCGTCCCGGCCCGGCCGCCGTGGAGGTGGTGCTCAACTCCCGGGTCACCTGGCGGCTGCGGCTGATCGGCGGCGTCAGCGAGCAGCGGCTCGACCTGGGTGAGACCCGCCTCGCCGGGGTCGACCTGGTCGGCGGCGCGTCGCGTACCCGGCTGCTGCTGCCCCGGCTCGACGGCTCGCTCATCGTCCGGATGACCGGCGGGGTCAGCGAACTGACAGTCACCGTGCCCGGCGGGCCGCCGGCCCGGGTGCGGGTGGCGTCCGGCGCCGGCTCCCTGACCCTGTACGACGAGCGTCGCGGCGGGATCGCCGCCGGTGACCTGGTCAGCTCGCCGGGCTGGGACCGGGCCGCCGACCGGCTCTACCTCGACCTGGTGGGGGGCGCCAACGCGGTGAGCGTCACCGCGGAGTGAGCGTACAGTCGGGCGGTGGACCGCACCGAATCCCTGCCCGCGCAGACGCTCCCACCGGGCGTCGGCCCGACCGACCCGGGCAGCGTGCTGCTGCCCGGCCACGACGTCCCGCTCGGCCGCTACACCACTGTGCGCCGGCTGCTGCCGCAGCGGCAGCGCCGGATGGTCGGCGCCTGGTGCTTCGTCGACCACTTCGGGCCCGACGACGTGGCCGACCGGCCCGGCATGGAGGTGCCGCCGCACCCGCACACCGGGCTGCAGACCGTCACCTGGCTGCTCGACGGGGAGATCCTGCACCGCGACAGCCTCGGCAACGTCCAGCCCATCCGCCCGGGCCAGCTCAACGTGATGACCTCCGGGCGCGGCATCGCGCACTCCGAGCGCTCCCCGCTGGTCCACCCGCCCCTGATGCACGGCGTGCAGCTGTGGGTGGCGCTGCCCGACCCGGCCCGCGCCGGTGACCCGGACTTCGCCCACCACGCCGACCTGCCCCGCTTCCGCGACGGCGAGCTGGACGTCACGCTGCTCGTCGGCGACCTCGGCGGGGAACGCTCGCCCGCCGTCGTGCACACCCCGCTGGTCGGCGCGCAGATCGAGGTGCGCGGGCCGGCTCCGGCCACGCTGCCGCTGCGTCCGGACTTCGAGTACGGGCTGCTGGCCATGTCCGGCGCCGCCGAGTGCGACGGCACGGCGCTGGCCCCCGGCGCGCTGCTCTACCTGGGCCTCGGGCGGAACGCGCTGACGCTGCGCGCCGAGCCGGGCACCCGGCTGCTGCTGCTCGGCGGCACCCCGTTCGAGGAGCCGCTGGTGATGTGGTGGAACTTCGTCGGCCGCTCGCACGAGGAGGTGGTGGCCGCCCGGGAGGACTGGATGGCCGGCCGCCGCTTCGGCGTGGTCGCCGACGACGCGGCGCCGCCGCTGCCCGCGCCCGCGCTGCCCACCACCCGGCTCAAGGCCCGTGATCGCGGCGGCGACGTCCGCGGCTGACCGTCGTACCCGAATGCCGCGCCGTCGCCGGGGTAGTCGGCAGCATGCCGACAACCACCGTCCCGCGCGACGTCGCGGACAAGAAGCGGCTCGCCCGCCGGCTCGCCGCAGACGGCCGCGGGTTCGCCGAGTGCTTCGGGTTCCGGGTGACGAACAACCCGGCCCAGTTGTTCCAGGTGCTGTACCTGGCCGTCCTGCTGGCCCGCCGGGGCGACTTCCACCGCGCCGTCGACGCGGCCGGCGCGCTGCGCGACGCGGGCTGGGACACCGCGGCCCGGATGGCCCGCTCCCGCCACGAGGACCGGGTACGCGTGCTGCGCGCCGCCGGGCTGCGCGGTGACCTGCCCGCGATCGCCGACACCCTCGGCGACCTGGCCCGCACGATCGTCGAGACGTACCGGGGCGACCTGCGCCGGCTGCGGACCGCCGCGCACCAGGATCCGGGCGAGGAGCGCCGGCTGCTGACCGCGCTGCCCGGAGTGGACGACGAGGTGTGCGACCTGTTCCTGCGCGAGGCGCAGGCGCTGTGGCGTGAGGCGGCGCCGGTGGCCGACCGGCGGGCGCTCGCGGCGGCCCGGCGGCTCGGGCTGGGCCGTACCGCGCGCGACCTCGCCGGACTCACCGGCAGCGGGGAGTCGGAGCAACTGTCGTGGCTGGTCGGAGCGCTGGCGCGAGTGGACCTGGAGCGGCGGTACGCGGAGGTGACCGCCTGAGCGCACGCGTGCGCCCGGACACACTTCCGCGATTCTCACCCGTTCGGCTGATGTCGCGTCGTATGATGATCGTGGCAGCGATGCCCGCCCGGTTCGGGCGAACATCTCACCGCTGCGTGGTCGCGACCCGGTTCGGGCGTGAACCGCGCAGGACAGGTGCTGCGTGGCGCCCCAGGTCGCGGTTCGTGACCCGGGGCGCTCGCCTGTCCGGGGCGCGTCCACAGGGGAGCGCCCACGCGCGACAGTCGTACACCGGCCCTTGTCCGCACGCGCGGAGGCCGGCGGCCGTGTAGCCCGCCGGCCCGCCGCAGTGCTCAGATGCCGCGCAGGTGCTGCGACACGCGCGGGTGGTCGACCCGGGCCTGCGCCGCGCGCTGCGACGGGCTCACCTCGGGCGCCGCGTCGATGCCGGCCGAGCGGGCCACCTCGGTGCCGTTGGCGTAGTCCACCGGGGGCAGCGCACGCAGCGCCCGCAACACGTCCGGCGGCGCGCCCTCCCGTTCCGCCTCGCGGATGACGTCGTCCTTGCCGGCCGGGTAGTCAAGCGCGGACAGGTACTCAAGGACATCCGTGTAACTCGCCATGGGTCGGGCTCCTCGTGGCAGTAGTCGGGGTCATGACCGGGCGGCGGTTACCCGTCGCGCCGCCCCTCACGCCCGTAGGCGCGGAAAACCCGCAGTCGCCGCGCGCCGGTGGCCGGCGCCGTTTCCGGCGCGCCGTCGCGGGTAGCCGCGGTGGGCGCACCGAAGGGGGTACCACGGATGCACTACCTGACCTTCGTGAGCCGGGTCGCCCGGCTCACCGGCACGAGCGAGGACCGGGCCGCCGCACTCACCGGGGCCACGCTGGAGACGCTCGCCGAGCGGCTGACCGGCGGCGAGGTGCTGGACCTCGCCGCGCAGCTACCCAAGCCACTGCAGGGGCTGCTCCGGCCCTATCCGCGCGACGAGGCTGCCGAACGGTTCGGCGCGGCCGAGTTCGCCGCCCGGGTCGCCCGCCGGGCGGACTGCGACGAGAACACCGCCCGGGACGCCGTACGTGCGGTGTTCGTCACGCTGCGCGAGGCGATCCGGGGCGGGGAGTTCCAGGACGTCGTGGTGCAGTTCCCCCGCGACTACCGGGACATGGTGGAACCGGCCCTCGCCCCGGCCGCCGCGCGCCGCTGAACCGGCGGCCGGTCAGCCGATCACACCGGCGTCGCGCAGTGCGGCGATCCGGCCGGCGTCGATCCCGGCGCCGGCCAGCACCTCGTCGGTGTGCTCGCCCGGCGACGGCGGCGGCCGCCGGACCGACGTCGGGGTGGCCGAGAAGCGCGGCGCGGGAGCGGGCTGGGTGACGCCGTCCGGCGCCACGAAGACCTCCCGTGCCCGCAGGTGCGGGTGCTGCGGCGCCTCGGCCCAGTCGAGCACCGGTGCCACGCAGGCGTCCGTGCCGGCCAGCAGCTCCGTCCACTCGTCGCGGGTACGGGTGCGGAACAGCCGCGCCCAGGCCGCCCGCAGCGCCGGCCAGTTCGCCGGATCGTCCCGGTCCGGCGCGTCGTCGCCGTCGAGCGGGAAACCGGTGAGC
This sequence comes from Micromonospora sp. Mcm103, assembly GCF_024519755.1. Taxonomy (NCBI): domain Bacteria; kingdom Bacillati; phylum Actinomycetota; class Actinomycetes; order Micromonosporales; family Micromonosporaceae; genus Micromonospora; species Micromonospora sp. Mcm103. The sequence continues at coordinate 5,600 of NZ_JALJRJ010000022.1, read as the reverse complement.
CGGACCAGTTCGGCGTAGAACTGCGGCTCCAGCGCACCCACCGCGACGTAACGCCCGTCGGCGCACTCGTACGTGTCGTAGAACGGCGCGCCGCCGTCGAGCAGGTTCACCCCGCGCGGGTCCTGCCACAGACCGATGCCGCGCAGCGCGTGGATCTGGGTGGCGAGCACCGACACGCCGTCCACGATGGCCGCGTCGACCACCTGGCCGGGCGCGCCGCCGCGCACCGCGTACAGCGCCGCGACCACGCCGAGCGCGAGCATCATGCCCCCGCCGCCGTAGTCGCCGAGCAGGTTCATCGGCGGCACCGGGCGTTCCCCGGCGCGGCCCACGCCGTGCAGCGCGCCGGTCAGCGCCAGGTAGTCGATGTCGTGCCCGGCGCGCTGCGCCAGCGGCCCGTCCTGTCCCCAGCCGGTCATCCGCCCGTACACCAGGCGGGGGTTGGCGGCGAGGCAGGCGTCCGGGCCGAGGCCGAGTCGTTCGGTCACCCCGGGCCGGAAGCCCTCCACCAGCGCGTCCGACCCGGCGACCAGGTCGAGCACCAGGTCACGCCCCGCGGGCTGCTTCAGGTCGACGGCGATCGAGCGGCGGTTGCGGTTCAGCAGGTCGCCGGGGAAGGCGCCGAACCCGCCCCCGCCGGCCCGGTCGACGCGCACCACGTCGGCGCCGAGGTCGGCAAGCATCATCGCCGCGAACGGACCGGGGCCGATCCCGGCCAGCTCGATCACCCGTACGCCGGTCAGTGGTCCCTGGTTGGTCACCCGCGTCACCATAGGGGCAGGTGTGACCCGGTGCCACGCCCTCCGCCGGCGCCCAGTGGTTGACCAGGGCAATCATGCGTGTCCCGACTTGGCGTCCGGTCCGGCGGTGACCTAGCCTTGTGCAGGCGAGGGGAGTACTTCCCACGAATCATTCCGGTCAGTACGGCGAGCCGCCGAGGCGAGCCCCGGGTGGTTGCCCACGAAAACGTGGGTGAAGGAGACCTCGAACATGACACGGTGTTCGAGGAGGCTCCATGCCCGAATTGTCGCCCCTGGCCGCGGCCGGGTTGTCGTCTGTCGGCACGCCCACGCTGTGGGCCGTGACGATCGTCGGTGTGCTCGTTTTGCTGGTGCTCGACTTCCTGGTCACCAGGAAGCCGCACGAGGTCTCGATCCGTGAGGCGCTGGGCTGGTCGGCCTTCTACATCGCCCTGCCGCTGGCCTTCGGCGCCTGGATCTGGTCCCGGTACGGCAGCCAGCAGGGCGTCGAGTACCTCACCGGTTACCTGGTCGAGAAGTCCCTCTCGGTCGACAACCTGTTCGTCTTCATGCTGCTGCTGGCCGCGTTCGCGGTGCCCGCCGTGCTCGCCCAGCGGGTGCTGCTCTACGGCATCGCCGGCGCCCTGGTGCTGCGCGGTGTGTTCATCGCGCTCGGCGCCGCCGCGCTCCAGACGCTCGACTTCGCCTTCCTGCTGTTCGCGCTCATCCTGATCGCCACCGCGGTCAAGCTCCTGCGCGACGCCCTCTCCGGGCACGAGCAGGAGGTCGACATCAACAAGATGCGGTCGGTCCGGCTGCTCCGCAAGATCATGCCGGTGGTCGACGACTACCACGGCACCCGGATGACCATCCGGCAGGGCGGCCGGCGGGCGCTCACCCCGTTCGCGCTGGTCGTGGTCGCCGTGCTGGCCACGGACATCGTGTTCGCCGTCGACTCGGTGCCCGCCGTCTACGGCATCACCGAGGACCCGTACCTGGTCTTCGCCACCAACGCCTTCGCGCTGCTGGGGCTGCGGGCGCTGTACTTCGTGCTGCACGCCGCGCTCAGCCGCCTCGTGCACCTCAGCTACGGCCTGGCCGCCATCCTGGCGTTCATCGGCGTCAAGCTCGGCCTGCACTGGGCGCACGGCATCTGGAAGGGCGTACCGGAGATCCCCACGCTCGCCTCGCTCGGCGTGATCATCGGCGTCCTGGTGATCGTCACCATCACCAGCCTGCGGGCCACCCGCAACAGCGGCGACGGCAAGCGCACCGTCGTGCACGAGGTGCAGGGCGGAGGTTCCGCCTGACTCGGTGGGAACCCCTGCCCCGGCGGGAGCGGCGGTGGTACGACTGACGGGTGGGAATCGTCTCGCCCGGCTTCCAGGGCCGGCCCCGTACGTCCGCGCCCGACCTGCCGCCGGGGCAGTACCTCACCGAGGACTTCCCGGTGCTCTCGGCCGGCCCGACGCCACGCGTGCCGCTGGACACCTGGGAGTTCGTGCTGACCAGCGAGACCGGCGCGGAGTACCGCTGGTCCTGGGACGAGATGATGGGCCTGCCGCAGGACACCCCGACGGTGGACCTGCACTGCGTCACCCGCTGGTCCAAGCTCGGCACCACCTGGCAGGGCGTCTCCCTGGACACGCTGCTCGACGGCGTCGACACCGAGGCCCGGTACGCGCTCGCGCACTCGTACGGCGGCTACACCACCAACCTGCCGCTGGACGACCTGCGCGGCGGACGGGCGTGGGTGGTGCACACGTACGACGGGGGGCCGCTGCCGGCCGAACACGGCGGACCGGCGCGGCTGCTCGTACCGCACCTGTACCTGTGGAAGTCGGCGAAGTGGGTGCACGGCATCCGGCTGCTCGCCGACGACCGGCCCGGCTTCTGGGAGACCGCCGGCTACCACGACTACGGCGACCCGTGGCGCGAGCAGCGCTACCAGGGCGACTGAGGTGACGGCGCAGGCGCAGGGCCGCCGCGTCGCGCCGCTGATGTGGCGGGTCGCCCGGCTGGTCGAGCGGCGGATCGAGACACCCACCGCGCAGACGCTGGTGCTGGACGTGCCCGGCTGGCCCGGGCACCTGCCCGGGCAGCACGTCGACCTGCGCCTCACCGCCGAGGACGGCTACCAGGCCGCCCGGTCGTACTCGCTGGCCGGCCCCGCCGACGGCGAGCGGATCGAGGTGACCGTGCAGCGGGTGCCCGACGGTGAGGTGTCGCCGTACCTGACCGACACCTACGCCGAGGGCGACCCGGTGGAGGTCCGCGGCCCGGTCGGCGGCTGGTTCGTCTGGCGTAGCGACGACACCGCGCCGGTGCTGCTGGTCGGCGGCGGATCCGGCGTGGTGCCGCTGATGGCGATGATCCGCGCGCGCCGCGCCGCGGGCAGCCGCACGCCGTTCCGGCTCGTCTACTCGGTGCGCACCCCGGACGACGTCATCTACGCCGACGAGCTGCGCCGCCGCGCCCGCGACGACCAGGGCCTCGACGTCGCGTACGTCTACACCCGGTCCGCGCCCGAGGGCTGGCGCGGCGAGCCGCACCGGATCGGCCTGGCCGACGTGAACAGCCACGGCTGGCCGCCCGACCTGGAGCCGCTGTGCTACGTGTGCGGCCCCACCGGATTCGTGGAGACCGTGGCCGACCTGCTGGTGGGGCTGGGTCACCCGACCCGGCGCGTGCGGACCGAACGATTCGGCCCGACCGGCTGAGACCCGAGGAGGGCGTATGACCGACCTGTCCTACGTGGATGGCAACATGCTCGACGGGCCGCTGCGCGAGTTGTTCGCGGTCGACCTGAGCGCCACCACCGGGCGCTGCGACACCTGCGGGACGACCGGCCCGATGGCCGGGCTACACGTCTACTCGCACGCCCCGGGCCTGGTCGGGCGCTGCCCTGCCTGCTCCGGGGTGATGGTGCGGCTGGTCCGCGCGCCGCAGCGGGCCTGGCTGGACCTGCGCGGCACCACCTACCTCCAGGTGCCCATGCCGGCCGAGCAGGGTTTCCGCGCCGCGCCCTGACGTCTGCGCCGTGGCGGGGCCGCGTCCTGACGTCTGCGCCGTTACCGGTCCGCGCCTGCCGGGCCGGCGCAGCCGCCCGACGAGCTGACCCACAGTCACCGGCACCACGGAGAGCACGAGCTGACCGTTGCGCGGGTCGACAGTCGCCGCCACCCCGTACAGCCGGGCGCCGTGCCGCAGCAGCCGGGGCCGCCGGGCGGCGAGGCGAGGCGCGCGCACCGCGGCCCCGCCGCGCCCGTGACCGCCGTCCACCTCGGCGCGTACCGGATGGCGCTGACCGCTGGCGGCGCTGGCGGCCAGGAGCCGGTCCAGCGCGAAGTCCGTGCGCAGGGTGCGGCCGGTCGGATCACCGGCGTCCATCCGGGTGGCGCCCACGACCGGACCGGCCAGCATCCGCACCGGCCCGGCCTCCGTGGCGAACCGGGGGTACGGGCTGCGCGTGGTCACCGTCAGCGTGTGCCCGTCGACCCAGCTCACGTCGACGGTGTCCAGCCGCGCCAGCCAGTCGGCGCGCACGTCGGTGACGTCGGTCCACCGGGCCGGTGCGCCCGGGTAGCCCGCGTGCCAGCGGTCACCGGCGAGCACCGTCGCCGGCACGCCCCGGCCGCTGTCCTGCTCGATGACCGCCAGCAGGTCGTCCACCCCGCCCGCGGTCACCGCGCCCAGGCGCAGCCGGGCCTCGATGTCGAGCCGGTCCCGCAGGCGGTCGGTGACGTGCCGCCGTACCAGCCGCGCCACCGTGGCGTGCACCCGCTCCTGCGCGGCCCGGTCCAGGTGCCGGAAGTCGTCGCCGACCAGGTTCGCCAGCTCCAGCCCGGCGTGGCGGCGCAGCACCGCGTCCCGGCGCTCCCCGGCGGGGATCAGCTCGGCCACGTACGCGAACAGCCGCTCCACGCTGACCAGGCGCTGCTCCACCCGGCTGTGGTAGGTGATGTTGCGGGCGTCCAGCCGGCGTACCGCGTGGTAGTAGTCGTAGTCGGCGAGCACCGAGATCCGCCGGGCGTGGTAGCAGGCGGCGAGCGTGAACGGCTGGTCGCTGAGCACCGGCATGTCCTCCGGGAACCGCAGCCCGAGCCGGTCCACGAGGTCGCGCCGGAACAGCTTCGTGTTCGCCAGCGACCACGGCAGCGCCGAGTCGAACAGGCTCACGTCGACCGCGTTGCCGTCGGCGAACACGTCGGAGAACACGTGCCGGCCGTTGACGCCGACCACCTTGCCGAGCACCACGTCCGAGCCGTACCGGTCGGCGGCGGCGACCAGACGCTCCAGGGCCTCCGGGCCGAGCCGGTCGTCCGAGCCGAGGAAGAACACGTACCGGCCGGCGGCCAGGTCCAGTCCCCGGTTGCAGGGCGACGCCGGGCCACCGGAGTTGGACTGGTGGACCACCCGGATCGTGCCGGGGTGCCTGGCGGCGTACCGGTCGAGCAGGCGGCCGCTGCCGTCGGTGGACCCGTCGTCCACCGCCACGATCTCCATCCGGTCCGGCCCGATGGTCTGCCGCAGCACCGAGTCGAGGCAGGACCGCAGGTAGCGCAGCGTGTTGTAGACAGGCACGACGACACTCACGTCGGGGCGGCTCGTCGCCGGTGGGCGGGGCGTGGTCGGTGGGCGGTGCGTCGCCTCCTCGGCTGCCACGGCTGCTCCTTCTGGGTCGCCCGGACGATCCGGCGCGACCCAGCGTGGTGGAGCGAGCCGTCCGGGTGACGACACCGGCGTGACGGCGAGGTGACCGGAAGGCAGCCGTTGGACACGTGCGGAAGGGCCCGACCCCGTGGTGGGGGTCGGGCCCTTCCGGTGTGCGTGCTGTCGCTATTGCTCTGCAGCCATATG
>NZ_JALJRJ010000021.1:0-116380 GCF_024519755.1 Micromonospora sp. Mcm103 | reverse complement strand
CCCGGCTCCCGGCTCCCGGCTCCCGGCTCCCGGCTCCCGGCTCCCGGCTCCCGGCGAGATCTTGGAAGCAAATGGCCCTCATAGGGGCCTTTTCCTACCAAGATCTCCACTGATCCCACTCCACGGAACGCCTGTCTCGCGAGGCGGAACGCGCTCGACGCAGCGGGCCAGCCGAACGCCCCGCCACCCCACCAATCCCGCGATCTTGCAGTTGCGGCCCTCAGAAAGGGTGCGAATGGGGCAGAACATGGGCCGCAACTGCAAGATCGCGTAAGCGGAGCGGGGCGGGGGGCGGGGCGGGGCGGGGAGCGGGGAGCGGGGGTGCGTTGGTGGGGAGGGGCCGGGGTAAGCACCTACGGGTGCCCGGGTCGCCGATCCTCCTCGGGGCTGAGGGCGCGGCGCGTACCCCTTTCTACCGTGGAATCAGCGCGGCGGATCGCCGCAGAAGTGGGAGACGACGATGAGTCGCAAACTGGTCCGGCCCCGCCAGGGGCGCATGATCGCCGGTGTCTGCGCCGGCCTGGGGCAGCGGTTCGGCATGTCGGCCGGCATGGTCCGGCTGCTGTTCCTGCTGTCGCTGCTGCTGCCCGGCACGCAGGTCATCATCTACCTGGTCCTGTGGGTTCTGATGCCGAACGAGGACCGCTACCTCGCCACCCGCTGACGCGACACGAGCCGGGACGCCGGCACACACGCGACGCGCCCGCCCCGGATCCTCGGGGCGGGCGCGCGGCGTCAGAGCAGGGAGGTCAGGGTGCCGCGTAGGTGACAGTCACCTTCTCGTAGCCGAGGGAGCGCAGCAGCCCTTCGAGCATCTTGCGGGTGTTCTCCTCGGCCCGGGCGGTGAGCCCGCTGTCCCGGGCGGCAGCGGTGATCCGGTCCTCGGCGAGCTTGTAGACCTGCTGCTGCCGGTTCGGGTCGCCGGCCACCAGGTCGTTGAGCCGGTTGATCAGGCCGCGCTGCTCGGCGAACACGTAGCTCTTGTCCATGTCCAGATCGGTTTCGCCGAGCTGCGGCGCGGGCAGCTTGATCTCGGCGGACTTGCCGTCCTCGGAGACCACCACGGCACCGTCGGCGATCTTCGTGAAGTCGACGTACGCCTCGACCCGGCCCGCCCCGACGAACAGCGTGCGCTCGTTGAGCAGGAAGTCGGGCACGTTGCGCCTGTCGTTCTGCACGTCCACCACGACCTGGAAGTTGCCCTCGGCGGCGACGTAGCGGCTCAGGTCACGGATCGACTTGAGCAGCGGCGGCTGGCTGCGGTCGGTCTGCTCCTTGGCGAACGGGTTACGGAAGTCGGGCAGCAGACCGGTGGCCTGCACGCCGAGCAGCACCACGACCGCCAGCGCCGCCGCGCCGAGCACCCAGAGCAGGCCGCGCGCCGCACCGCCGCCCGACGCCGGGGCGCCCGGACCGGGATCCGGATCGGGCGAACCCTCCGCCCGGTCCCGAAGGGACTCGCTGGTGGGGTAGTCCGGGAACTCCCGGGTGGGCTCGTTGATGTCACCGTCGCGGGCCATCGCCCTCACCGTCCTCGTCCGACACATCGACTGACAATGACGGTACGGCCACCGTGCGACAGTCGCTCGCCGAGCGCCTCGATCGGGTGAAACCGCAGGTCAGGCGAACGCGGACAGGCCCGTGAGCCGCTGGCCGATGACGAGCTGGTGGATCTCGGAGGTGCCCTCGTAGGTGAGCACGCTCTCCAGGTTGTTGGCGTGCCGCATCACCGGGTACTCCCCCGAGACGCCGTTGGCGCCGAGGATCGTGCGGCACTGCCGGGCGATGGCGAGGGCCTCGCGGACGTTGTTCAGCTTGCCCACGCTCACCTGGTGGGGCCGCAGCGAGCCGGCGTCGGCGAGGCGGCCCAGGTGCAGCGCGAGCAGCATCCCCTTGTTCCACTCCACCGCCATGTCGGCGAGCTTGGCCTGGGTGAGCTGGAAACCGGCGAGCGGGCGGCCGAACTGGGTGCGTGTGGTCGCGTACTCCAGGGCCGTCTCCAGGCAGTCGCGGGCCGCGCCCAGCGCGCCCCAGACGATGCCGTGCCGGGCCTCGGTCAGGCACCCCAGCGGCGCCTTGAGCCCGATCGCCTCGGGCAGTCGCGCGTCGGCCGGCAGCCGGACGTCGTCGAGCGCGATCTCGCCGGTCAGTGACGCGCGCAGCGACATCTTGTGCCGGATCTCGCGCGCCGTCACCCCCGGCGTGTCCATGGGTACGGCGAAGCCGCGCACCCCGTCGTCGGTACGCGCCCAGATCACGCCCACGTCGGCGATCGGCGCGTTGGTGATCCACAGCTTGCTGCCGTTGAGGATCCAGTCGTCGCCGTCGCGGCGGGCCCGGGTGGCCATCGAGGCGGGGTCGGAGCCGTGGTCGGGTTCGGTGAGCCCGAAGCAGCCGATCGCCTCGCCGGCCGCCATCGCGGGCAGCCAGCGTTGCTTCTGCTCCTCGCTGCCGAAGCGCCAGATGGCGTACATGGCCAGCGAGCCCTGCACCGAGACCAGCGACCGGACGCCGGAGTCGCCGGCCTCCAGTTCCAGGCAGGCCAGCCCGTACGCGACGGCGGAGGCGCCGGCGCAGCCGTATCCGGTCAGGTGCATGCCGAGCAGGCCGAGCTTGCCGAACTCGCGGGCCAGTTCGCGGGCCGGGACCTGGCCGTCCTCGTACCAGCCGGCGACGTGCGGGCGTACCCGGTCGGTCACGAGCCGGCGCACGACGGCGCGGATCTGCCGCTCCTCGTCGCTGAGCGACGCATCGATGTCGAGCAGGTCGAGAGGAGTCATGGCGTCACCTTAACCAAGCCTCAGGGAGGCGTCACTCGCCCTGGTCACCGAGCACGAGCACCCGCGCGTGGATCTGGTTTCGCTGCTGGAGCGCCGCGCGCAGCGCCCGGTGCAGGCCGTCCTCCAGGTAGAGGCCGCCGTTCCACTGGACGACGTGCGGGAAGAGGTCGCCGTAGAAGGTGGAGTCCTCCGCGAGCAGCTTGTCCAGCGCGAGTTCGCGCTTGGTGGTGATGAGCTGGTCAAGCCGCAGCGGGCGCGGCGGAATCTCGGCCCACTGCTTCAGCGTGAGGTTGTGCTCCGGGTAGGGACGCCCGTCCCGGACCGCCCTGAAGATCACGGCGTGCTCTCCTCCCCAGGCCAGGCTGACAATGTGGATGTCAGCCTAACCGCTCAGGTCCACCGTCCCCGCCGCACCACATCCTGCACCGGACGACGCCCTCGGCGCAGTGACGGTGACCGGTGGTCGACAGCTCGGTAACCTACTGTGATCGCACCGATCGGGTGCAGTTCCGGCGGTACCCCGAACGCGTCCCGGTACGCCCCGATGCGCTGCGGCGGGATGCCGAAGAAGCAGGCGCCCAGCCCTTCGTCCACGGCGGTGAGCAGCATCAGCAGCGCCGCGAAACCGGTGTCCACGTACCAGTAGGGCACCGGCCAGCGGTCCTCGTCGCGGTCCGCCCAGCCCTTGTCCGCCTCGGCGTAGCGGTCCAGGTAGGCGTCACGGTTGGCGTGCGGCACCACGATCAGCGGCGCCCGGCGCATCCCGGCCAGCCAGCGTTCCCGGCCGCCGCCACCGGGCGTGGTGGCGGCCCAGAACCGTTCCCGGTCCTCGGGTTCCTCCAGCACCAGGAAGCCCCAGCCCTGCGAGAACCCGGCCGACGGGGCCCGCACGGCGTGGTCGAGCAGCCGGTCCACCACCTCCGGCGGCACCGGCCGGTCGGGGTCGTAGTTGCGCACCATCCGGCGGCGCCGGACGACCTCGGCGAACTCCACGCTCAGACCTCCGGGCGGACGCCCCAGGCGCCCCGCCAGGTCTGCCCCGGCTCCAGCATGATCAGGTCCTTGCCGGAGCGGAACGCGTCGGGCGGGCAGGTCATCGGCTCCACCGCCACGGACCGGCGGTGCCGTTCCCCGCCGAGGGTGTCGCCGGTGAACACCTGCCACCAGCCGAACTCGCGGTCCGCCCAGATCCGCAGCCCGGACGAGCCGTCCGGCGCGCCGAGCACCACCGCCGAGCCGCCGTCGGCGTCCCGCTCGACGTCACCGAACGCGGTGTCGAGGACCAGGTCGCCGATCGGACGCGGGCTGGTGAAGTCGAACTCGGAGCCGGTCACCTCGGCGGCGGCGACCGGCAGCAGGCGGCTGTCCACCAGCACCCGCCGCCGGGCCGGCAGATGCAGCCGCAGCTCGTCCACGCCGACCTTCGGCAGTTGCAGATAGGGGTGGACGGAGAAGCCGAACGGCGCGGGCTCGTCGGAGAGGTTCGTCGCCTCGTGCTCGGCCCGCAGGCCGTCCGGGCCGACGCTCCACCGGGCCCGCATCCGCAGCGCCCACGGGTAGCCGGGGCTCGGCGGCAGGTCGTAGCCGATGGTCACGCTGTCGGACGACTGCTCGATCGCCTGCCACCGCACCCAGTTCACCAGGCCGTGCAGGGCGTTGTGCCGCTCCGGCTCGGTGAGGTCGAGCTGAAACGACCGCTCCCCGACCGTGTAGACGCCGTCCCGGATGCGGTTCGGCCACGGCGCCAGCACCTGCCCGGCCGACCCGGGGCAGACTTCGTCCTCGGCGTACCCGTCGAGGTGGTCCACACCGTCGTAGCGGTAGGCCCGCAGCCCGCCGCCCACCTCGACCACGACGGCCTCGTGGCCGTCGGCCGCGATGGTCCACTGTGCACCGGACGGTGGCTGCGCGTCGATCCCCATGTCGGCGACCCTACCGTCAGCGGCGCTCCTCGGCGGGGGTGGTCGAGCGATAGCGCAGCAGCGCCGGGAACGCCACCACCAGCAGCACCGCGAGTACGGCGGCGGCCAGACCGCCACCGACCATGGCGAAGCCGGTGCCGAAACCGGCGGCCATCGCACCGGCGCGCAGATCGCCCAGGCGCGGGCCGCCGGCCACCACGACCGTGTTCACGCCCTGGAGGCGGCCCCGCATCCGGTCCGGCGCGTAGACCAGCAGCATCGACTGGCGCAGCGTGGCGCTGACCAGGTCGGCGGCGCCGGCGACACCCAGCAGCACCACTGCCACCCACAACTGGCCGGCCAGCCCGGCGAGCGCGATCGCCACGCCCCAGCCGACCACCGCCACGGTGAGCGCGAGGCCCTGGCGGCGGACCCGGCCGATCCACCCGGAGGTCAGGCCGCCCAGCATCGCGCCGATGGCGATGGAGCTGTAGAGCCAGCCCACCGCCGAGGCACCGCCGAAGCGATCCTGCGCCAGCTCCGGGAACAGCGCCCGCGGCATGGCCAGGATCATCGCGATCAGGTCGATGGCGAAGGAGAGCAGCAGCACCCGCGTGGTGGCCAGGTAACGGAAGCCGTCGACGATGCTGGCGAACCCGGCCTTGCGGACGCCGCCGTCCGGGTCCGGCGTGGGCGGCATCGCGGGCAGCCGCAGCGTGGCCCAGAGCGCCGCCGTGTACAGCAGCGCGTCCGCCGCGTACGCGATGGGCAGCGCCACCTCGACCTGCCAGGCGGCGAAGATCAGGCCGGCGGCGAGCGGGCCGAAGACGGCGGCGGCGGTGAACGTGGTGAAGTTCAGCGTGGTGGCCGCCGGGACCAGCTCGGCCGGCACGAGCCGGGGCAGGATCGCGCTGCGGGCCGGCGAGGTGATCGCGAAGGCGGTCGACTGGAGGGCGACGAGCAGCAGGAGCAGCAGCGGGCTGCGCACGCCGGCCAGCGACTGCACCAGCAGCCCGAGCGTCGAGGCCCAGAGCACGCAGCCGCCGACGAGGAGCACCCGGCGGCGGTCCCGGGCGTCGGCGACCGCGCCGCCCCACAACCCGAAGAGCAGCAACGGTACGAAGCCCGCGATGCCGAGCAGACCGACCCAGAGCGAGCCGCCGGTCAGGTCGAACATCTCCACCGGCACCGCCACGGCGGTGAACTGGAAGCCGAACATGGCGATCGCGTTGCCGGTCCAGACCCGCCGGTACGCGGGCACGCGCAGCGGGCGCAGGTCGATCGCCCAGCGGCGCGCACCCCGCCGCCGGGCCTGCGTGACGTCGGTCACGGCGCGAGCCGCTCGACGACGAAGACCCCGTCCCCGGTACGCCGGAAGCGCAGCCGGTCGTGCAGCCGGCTGGCCCGGCCCTGCCAGAACTCGACGGTCTCCGGACGGACCCGGAACCCGCCCCAGTGCGGCGGCGCGGGGATCGGGTCCACGTCGGCGAACCGCTCGGCCGCCGCCCGGTACGCCTCGTCGAGCGCGGCCCGGTCCGGCACCACTGCCGACTGGGCGCTGGCCCACGCCCCGAGCTGCGAGCCGCGCGGCCGGCCGGCGAAGTACGCCTCGGTCTCGGCCCGGTCCACCTGCTCGACCCGGCCGGTCACCGTCACCTGCCGCTGCATCGGGAACCACGGGAACACCAGGCTGGCCCACGGGTTGCCGGTCACCTCGGTGCCCTTGCGCGAACCGTGGTTGGTGTAGAAGACGAAGCCCTCCGGGTCGTACCCCTTGAGCAGCACGGTGCGCCCGCTGGGCCGGCCCCGGTCGTCGGCGGTGCCGAGCACCATCGCGTTCGGCTCCGGCAGCGGATGGGCCACCGCGTCGGCGAACCAGCGGGCGAACTGGGTGTGCCAGTCCGGTGCCAGGTCCGTCTCGGTCAGGCCCAGGTCGGCGGCGTACTCGTTACGCATGCCGGCCGGGGCGGGTGTGTCGCCTGTCACTGTGGTTGTCCCTCTCCCGGGCGTGCCGGCGTCCCCCGACGCTGGCCAGGCCCCGGTACCCAGTCTTCTCCCTCTCTCACCGACGTCCAGCGGCGGGGATGTCGCGTGGCGCACAGTGGCTGTGGGTCGCGCAGCTTGTTACCCAGCGGGCAAGATGTTCCGAACCACATCCCTGAAGGGTCGCCTGAGCTGCGGGGCTCGATCAGCCCGCCCGGGCGCGCCGAGCCGAAGCCAGGAGACGACATGTCCGATTTCAAACCGGGCCTGGAGGGCGTCGTAGCCTTCGAGACCGAGATCGCCGAACCCGACCGCGCGGGGGGTTCACTGCGCTACCGGGGCGTGGACATCGAGGACCTGATCGGCCAGGTCTCGTTCGGCAACGTCTGGGCGCTGCTGGTGGACGGCCGGTTCGGCCCGGGCCTGCCGCCGGCCGAGCCGTTCCCGGTGCCGGTGCACTCCGGTGACATCCGCGTCGACGTGCAGTCCGCGGTCGCCATGCTCGCGCCGTACTGGGGGCTCAGCCAGCTTCTCGACATCTCCGACGAGCAGGCCCGTGAGGACCTGGCCCGGGTGTCGGTCACCGCGCTGTCCTTCGTCGCCCAGTCGGCGCGCGGCCTGGGCCTGCCGGCCGTGCCGCAGAAGGAGATCGACAAGGCGGAGACCATCGTCGAGCGGTTCATGAAGCGCTGGCGGGGTGAGCCCGACCCGCGGCACGTCAAGGCCGTCGACGCGTACTTCATCTCGGCCGCCGAGCACGGCCTGAACGCCTCCACCTTCACCGCCCGGATCGTCGCCTCCACCGGCGCGGACGCCGCGGCCTGCATCTCCTCCGGCATCGGCGCGCTCTCCGGCCCGCTGCACGGCGGCGCACCGTCCCGGGTGCTCAGCATGCTGGAGGCGGTCGAGCGCAGCGGCGACGCCGACGGGTACGTCAAGGGCGTCCTCGACCGGGGCGAGCGGCTGATGGGCTTCGGCCACCGGGTCTACCGGGCCGAGGACCCGCGCGCCCGCGTGCTGCGGCGTACCGCCAAGGAGCTGGGCGCGCCCCGCTTCGAGGTCGCCGAGGCGCTGGAGAAGGCCGCGCTGGCCGAGCTCCAGGCCCGCCGCCCGGACCGCGTCCTCGCCACCAACGTCGAGTTCTGGTCGGCGGTGGTGCTCGACTTCGCCGAGGTGCCGGCGCACATGTTCACCTCGATGTTCACCTGCGCCCGGATGGGCGGCTGGTCCGCGCACATCCTGGAGCAGAAGAAGCTGCAGCGGCTGGTCCGGCCGTCGGCCACGTACGTCGGCCACGGCCCGCGCAAGCCGCAGCAGGTCGAGGGCTGGGACGCCATCCCGCACGGCGTCTGACGTCTCGCCCGGAGCCCCGTTCCCCTGCCGGTGGAGCGGGGCTCCGGCACGTCCGGGGCGCCTCGGTCAGCGCCGCCACAGGCCCAAGGTCATCACGCCCATGACCACCGCCCCGGTCAGCGCGATGGCCGGCAGGAGGAACGGCACGTGGTGGGTGCGGGTGTCCATGGCGTACCAGGACGGGTCGTCCGGGTGGTACAGCAGGGGCACCTCGTCGCCGACCCGGGTGCCGGAGTAGACGTCGATCTCGGCGACCACCCTGCGGCCGTCGGCGGCGACGAAGGCCACCCGCGCCGGGTCGCCCTTGAATCCCAGCACGATGCCGGTGGCGGTGTGCTCCGCGTGGAACAGGCGCGCGTCCTGATCCACCTTCTGGATGGCGAGCATCAGGAAGACCGTCGCCGCCACGGCGCCGAACGCCAGCGCCAGCCACTCCCCGAACGGGCGGCGGTGTCTTCGGCTCATCCGTCACCTCCGTCACTCATGATCGCGGACGCGGGCAACCCGCCGTCGCCGCCCGTGTGGCGGACGCCTCACCGACCGGGGTGGGACAGCCCGCCGGACGTGCCCGGGCAGGTGCGAGGATGGCCGTGGCAGTGTCGCCGGAACGGGCTCGGACGCCGCCCGCCGCCACGCGGCAGGACATCGTCCGCGCCTGCCAGCTCACCTCTCGCCCATGCGGAAGGATCTTCAAGACCGTGGCTGACGCACCGACCATCCGGATTCCCGACGAGATCAGGCCCGCCGACGGACGATTCGGCTGCGGCCCGTCCAAGGTCCGTCCGGCCGCGGTCTCCGCCCTCTCCGACGTCGCCACCAGCTACCTGGGCACGTCGCACCGGCAGAAGACGGTCCGCGACCAGGTGGCCCGGCTGCGCCGCGGCCTGGCCGAGTTCTTCTCCCTGCCCGAGGGGTACGAGGTGGTGCTCGGCAACGGCGGCACCACCGCGTTCTGGGAGGTCGCCACGTTCGGCCTGATCCGCGACCGGGCCCAGTTCGCCAGCTTCGGCGAGTTCGGTGCCAAGTTCGCCAAGTCGGTCTCCGACGCGCCGTTCCTCGGTGAGCCGACGGTGCGCAAGTCCGACGCGGGCAGCGCCCCGTCGCTGGTGGCCGAGGCCGGCGTGGACGTCTACGCCACCCCGCACAACGAGACCTCCACCGGTGTCGCGGTGCCGATCAGCCGGGTCGCGGGCGCCGACGAGGGCTCGCTGCTGCTGGTCGACGCCACCTCCGGCGCGGGCGGCCTGGACGTGGACGTCGCCCAGACCGACGTCTACTACTTCGCGCCGCAGAAGTGCTTCGGCTCCGACGGCGGGCTCTGGCTGGCCCTGATGTCGCCGGCCGCGCTGGCCCGGGCCACCGAGGTCAAGGAGTCGGGCCGCTACATCCCGGCCTTCCTCGACCTGGTCACCGCGATCGACAACTCGCGGCTGGAGCAGACGTACAACACCCCGGCGCTGGCGACCATCTTCCTGGCCGCGGAGCAGACCGACTGGATGAACTCCCAGGGCGGGCTGGCCTGGGCGGCCAAGCGCACCGCCGAGAGCGCCGGCATCGTGTACGGCTGGGCCGAGCGCTCGTCGTTCGCCACGCCGTTCGTGTCGGACCCGGCGCTGCGGTCCAACGTGGTCGCCACCATCGACTTCGCCGACGAGGTGGACGCGACGGCGATCGCCAAGGCGCTGCGCGCCAACGGCATCGTCGACACCGAGCCGTACCGCAAGCTGGGCCGCAACCAGCTGCGGGTGGCGCTGTTCCCGGCCGTCGAGCCGGCCGACGTCGAGGCGCTCACCGCGTCCATCGACTACGTGGTAGAGCGACTCTGATCACGTCGTCACGGTGCGTGGCCGTCGGGGCTCCGGCGGCCACCCACCGTGATCGTTACCGCAGCTCAGTCACGACATGCCGGGGTGTCGCAGTCCCCATCGGCGGGTAGATGAGCGTACGGTGGTGCGAGACGCCCGGGTGGCCGGCTCCCGTGGCGTGACGGCCAGCGAAGCGGGACGGAGGCAAGCCCATGCGCCCAGTACGCTTCGTCGCCCTCTCCGAGGACGGCCAGGCCCTGGTGCTCGCCGACGAGGTGGGGCGCCTGCTGGCGCTGCCCATCGACGAGCGGATCGCGTCGGCGCTGCACGCCGAGCCGGGCGCCCCGCCGCTCGCGGTGGTGCCGAGCGCCACCGACCCGACGCCGTCGCTGTCCCCACGGGACATCCAGGCCCGGATCCGGTCCGGCGAGTCCGCGGAGGACGTCGCCCGCATCGCCGGCGTACCGGTCGACCGGGTGCTGCGCTACGCCGGTCCGGTGCTCCAGGAGCGGGCCATGCTCGCCCAGCACGCCCGCCGCACCCGGCTCAAGGGCGCGGAGAAGCCGACCCCGCTGGCCGAGGTCGTCAACGGCCGGCTGGCCCAGCACGGCATCGACACCGAGAAGATCTCGTGGGACGCCTACCGCCGCGACGACGGCACCTGGCGGATCATCGCGACCTGGCCGTCCGGCAAGGCCACCGCGCAGGCGGTGTGGGATCTGGACAAGACCCGGCAGAACGTCGCCCCGCACGACGACATGGCGCAATACCTGTGCGCCGAGCGGCCCACGCCGATCCTCGGCCAGGAGCCGGCGCCGGAGCGGGGCGGTCACGCACTGCCCGGTCCGTCGCGCGGCGAGCCGAGCCGGGGTGGGCACGGTCTGCCGGCCGCCTCCGAGCACGCCCGTCCGGGGCGTGACCCGATCCGCGCCGGCCGGGACGCGCTGCTCGCCTCGCTGGACCGTCCGCTCGGCGGCACGTCCGGGCGTGGTCTCGACACCCGCTCCCCGGCCGCGCTGGCCGGGCAGGAGGCGCCCCGTCAGCGGGCCGTCGCCGGTGGTGCCGCCGCGCTGCTCGGTGGTGGGCAGGGTTCGGCCTTCGACGACGACTCGGACGCGCCGAAGGAGATCCCGGCCGTACCCTCGCTGGCCGTGCTGCGGCCCCGCCGCACCGGCCCCGCGGCGGCGACCGGCGGTGCGGCCGCCGAGTCCACCGACGCCGGTGGCAAGCCGCGTAAGCGGCTGCCGAGCTGGGACGACGTGCTGTTCGGCACCGGCCCGGCGGCCCGCGAATCCTCCTGATCCACACTCCACCCTGGCTCGTTGAGAGGGCACTCTAAGTGCCGGCGTGCCAGGGTGGAGTCATGGAGTACACGAACCTGGGACGCACCGGTCTGTCCGTGAGCCGACTCTGCCTCGGCACGATGAACTTCGGTCCGCAGACCGACGAGCCGGACAGTTTCGCCATCATGGACCGGGCGCTCGAACACGGGATCAACTTCTTCGACACCGCGAACGTCTATGGCTGGAAGCTCGGTGAGGGCGTCACCGAGCAGATCGTCGGCCGCTGGTTCGCGCAGGGCGGCGGGCGCCGCGACAAGGTCGTCCTCGCCACCAAGGTGTACGGCAAGATGGGCGAGTGGCCCAACGAGCAGGGCCTGAGCGCCCGGCACATCATCCGGGCCTGCGAGGACTCGCTGCGCCGGCTCCAGACCGACACGATCGACCTCTACCAGATGCACCACATCTCCCGGACCACGCCGTGGGAGGAGATCTGGCAGGCGATGGAGACGCTCGTCGCCCAGGGCAAGGTGATCTACGTCGGCTCGTCCAACTTCGCCGGCTGGCACATCGCGCAGGCGCAGGCCGCGGCCGGCAAGCGCAACTTCCTCGGGCTCGTCTCCGAGCAGTGCATCTACAACCTGCTGACCCGGTACGTCGAACTGGAGGTCGTACCGGCCGCGCAGCACTACGGGCTGGGCATCATCCCCTGGTCGCCGCTGCACGGCGGGCTGCTCTCCGGCATCATCCGCAAGATGGCCGAGGGCAGCGCGGCGCGCGGCACCAGCGGCCGCTCGGCCGACGCGCTGGCCGAGCACCGGAACACCATCGAGGCGTACGAGAAGCTCTGCGCCGACCTCGGCCACGACCCGGCGGATGTGGCGCTGGCGTGGCTGCTGTCCCGGCCGGGCGTGACCGCCCCGATCGTCGGCCCGCGCACGATGGACCAGCTCGACCGCAACCTCGGCGCCCTCGACGTCCAGCTGGACGAGTCGACGCTGACCCGCCTCGACGAGCTGTTCCCGCCGGTGGGCAACGGCGGCCCCGGCCCCGAAGCCTGGGCCTGGTGAAAGGAAGGGCCCCTTCTTAACGCCTCCGGTAGAGGAGGGGCCCCTTCTTAACGCCCCGCCCGCATCAACTCCCCGCCGCCAGCGCCCACACGGCGACGCGGGTGTAGCGCGGCGGCGTACGGCCCAGGTGGCTGCGGATCAGGAGCAACTCGCCGGCCGCCCACTGCGGCCCGGCGTAGTCGTGCAGCGTGTGCACGTCCGAGCGGACGTCGGACTCGGGCACCCGATCACCGGGGCGGGCGATGGTCAGGTGCGCCCGGAACGGCTTGTCGTCGCACGGCAGCCCGGCCTCGCGCAGCCCGCCGCGGATCGACCGGGCGAGCGCGTCGAGCACCTCGACCTCGCCGCGCACGTCGACCCAGAGCACAGTGGACCGGCCCGCACCGAAGCAGCCGCCGCCGGAAAGGCGCAGCAGTGGGCAGCGAACCGTCCGGGCGGCCGAGGCGAGCGCGTACTTCACATCGGCCAGCCGGTCGTCCGGCACTTCGCCGAGGAAGGCGAGCGTGAGGTGCAGGTTCGCCGGGTCGGCCAGGCGAGCGTGGCGGGCGGACGCGACCCGCAGGCCCTTCATCCGGGCGGTCAGGTCGGCGACCGCCACGGCAGGCGGGTAGATCGCCGCGAAGAGACGCACCCGGTCAGCGGTGTCGCTGGTGGTGCGCGGCGCGGGCGGCCGGCAGGGTCAGCCCGGCGGCGTGCAGCAACCCTTCGACGCGTACCCGTTCGATCTCCCGGTCGACGCCGTCCAGCTCGGCCAGGTGTTCGGCGATGCCGAGCGCGTGGCAGGCGGCGCGCAGCCGTTCGTCGTACGCCTCGATGACCGCGCCGTGCCACACCACGCTGCGGTCGGCGGCGGCGAGCCGGTGGCCGCCGAGCCGGCGCAGGTCGGTGGCGAGTTGTTCCAGCGGACGGCGGCCGTCCTTGTCGAACTCGGTGAGGTCGATGTCGCGGGTCAGCGCCTCGGCCTCGATGGCCCGATCGAGCCGCGCGATGGTACGGCGTTCCCGGCGCTGCTCCCGCCACTCGGCCCACCCGCACGCGACCCGGTCGATGATCTCGTCAGCGCAGAACAGCAGCGCGAACAGGGCGGGCAGGCAGCAGACGGCGAGGATCGCCAGCGCCAGCAGCAGTCCCTGCCCCACTTCCACACATCGACGCTAAGCCCTGCCGCACCGGCCCGCCACCCGTTTGGGTAATCGGACCGGTACGACCGGCTATCGGGGCTACTTCGCCCCGGGCGACACCACGTAGAAGCGGGGCATCGGCAGCACCCGCATCCGCAGCCGGGCGCCGGAGCGGCGCAGCTGCCAGGTGAGCGCCAGCAACGCGGCGGTCAGCGAGATCAGGCCGCCGGCCCAGATGCTCGCGCCGGCGCCGTACGTCTCGGCGACCCAGCCGATCAGCGGCGCGCCGACCGGGTTGGTGCCCAGGAACACCAGCACCCACAGCGCCATCACCCGTCCCCGGAAGGAGGCGTCGACACCGAGCTGTACGCGCTGGTTTGCGGCCTGGGCGAAGTAGATCATGAAGAACCCGGCGGGCAGCAGCAGCGTCACGACCAGCCAGTACGCCGGGGCGAGCCCGACGAGCGTGCCGAAGACCGCGCAGCCGATCGCGGCACCGAGCACGAGCCAGACCGAGGGCCGGCTGCGCCGTCCGGTGCCGGCCAGCGCCCCGACCAGCGCGCCGGCCGCGAGGGCGGTGCTGAACAGGCCGAACGAGGCGGCGCCGGTGTTGAACACGGTCTTCGCGAGCGCGGCGAGGGTGAGCTGGAAATTGAACAGGCTCATCCCGATCACCGACATGAGGACCATCGGCAGCAGGATGTCGGGGCGGCGTGCCACGTACCGGAGGCCGTCGACCACCCGGGCCTGGTCGCGCTCACCGACCGGCGGCAGGTCCTTGCGGTGCAGCTCGTCGGTACGCATCCGGACCACGTTCACCAGCGGGGCGATCGAGCTGAGCGCGGTGACCAGGAAGACCGGGCCGACGTCGACGACGGCGATGGCCAGGCCGGCGACGGCGGGGCCGACGATCCGGGCGGAGTTGAACACTGCTGCGTTGAGCGAGAGCGCGTTCGGCAGCAGCGGCATGCCGACCAGCTCGGAGACGAACGCCTGGCGGACCGGCGTCTCGACCGCGTTGGAGACGCCGAGCAGGGCGGCGAACGTGAAGACGTGCCAGAGCTGCACCAGGCCGGTGAGGACCAGGATGCTCATGGCCAGCGCGAGCACGGTCCAGAACGCGTTGGCGACGAAGAGCAGCATCCGCTTGTCGTAGCGGTCGGCGAGCCGGCCGGACAGCAGCGTGAGCAGGAGTACGGGGGTGAACTGCAACGCGGTGACCACGCCGAGCGCGGTCGCGGAGTTGTCGCTGAGCTCGAGGACGAGCCAGTCCTGGGCGATGAACATCATCCAGACGCCGATCAGTTTGATCAGCTGCCCGGTGGCGAAGAGTCGATAGTTGCGGACTCGTAGGGACTGGAACATCGTGCTCAGCTTGGCCTGCACTCTAGGTGCGCCTCCTTGCGTCGGTACGCTTCATCCACAGCTGACGAAGCGAACCGCGGGCGGCGGTGTCAGGCGCGAGCGATGCCCTGGAGGATGTCCGCTGCACGCCGTAGCGTCTCGCGTTCGTCCTCGGTCAGCGCGGCCAGCCGGGTGGCCAGCCACTCGTTGCGGGCCCGCTCGAACTGGTCGAGTACGGCCCTTCCCCCTTCGGTCGCCGCCAGGATGACCTGCCGTCCGTCGGTCGGATGGGGGGTGCGCTGCACGAGGCCGCGCTCCTCCAACTTCGCGACGATCTTCGTCATCGTGGGCGGCTGCACCCGTTCGACATCAGCGAGTTCCCGTGGCGTGAGGGCGCCCGCCAGATTGAGGCTGGTGAGCGCCGACAGCTGGGTGACCGTGAGGTCGCCGACCGGCCGGGCCTGTCGGACCCGCCGGTTGAGCCGGGTGATCGCATCTCGCAGCTGAGGAGCCAGCTGCGCCGGTGGCACGCGTTTCGCCGTCACCGTCCGCTCCGTCACACTAGTTAGCTTAACTAATGAGCCTGGCTAACGACATGCGTTATGACCAGGCTCACCAGCGTCAGAGCAACACGGACTCGACCGGCCCGCGCAGGAAGTACACGATGAACAGCACGGCGACGCCGTACAGGAGCGGGTGGACCTCCCGGGCCTTACCCTTCGCCACCTTGAGCAGCACGAAGCTGATCACGCCGGCCCCGATGCCGTTCGAGATCGAATAGGTGAACGGCATCAGCGCGATGGTGAGGAACGCCGGGATGGCGATCTCGTAGTCGGTCCAGTCGATCGTGCGGACCGCCGTCATCATCAGGAAGCCGACCACCACCAGCGCCGTCGAGGCGGCCTCGAACGGCACGATCAGCGACAGCGGCGCCAGGAACATGGCGAGCAGGAACAACGCGCCGGTGACCAGGTTGGCCACGCCGGTCCGGGCACCCTCCGCGACGCCTGCGGCGCTCTCGATGTACGACGTGTTGCTGGACACCGAGGCGGCACCACCCGCGGCGGCGGCGATCGAGTCGACGAGCAGGATCTCCTTGGCCTTCGGCGGGGTGCCCGTCTCGTCGAGCATGTCCCCTTCCTGGCCGATCGCGACCATTGTGCCCATGGTGTCGAAGAAGTCCGTGATGAGCAGCGTGAAGATGAACATCAGCGGCACCAGCCAGCCGACCCGGCTCCACGAGTTCAGCACGTTGAACTGGCCCAGCAACGACAGGTCGGGCAGGTCCACGATCTGCTTGGGCAGTTCGGGCACGTTCAGCGCCCAGCCCTTCGGGTTCGGCTTGCCGTCGACGAAGGACGGGCCGACGTTGGCGATCGCCTCGACGACGATGGCCAGCACGGTGGAGGCCAGGATGCCGATCAGGATCGCGCCCCGGACCCGGCGTACCACCAGGACCAGCGTGATCAGCAGGCCGACCACGAAGACGAGCATCGGCCAGCTGACGATCTTGCCGTTGATGCCCAGGCCGACCGGCACGGTGGAGTTCGCGGCGTCCGGCACGCGCCGGACGAAACCGGCGTCGACCAGGCCGATGATGGTCAGGAACAGACCGATGCCGACGCCGATCGCGGTCTTGAGCTGCGTCGGCACCGAGCGGAACACCGCGGTACGCAGGCCGGTGAGCACCAGGATGCCGATCAGCACACCCTCGATGACCACCAGGCCCATCGCGTCCGCCCAGGTCATCTGGGGCGCGATCTCGTACGCGACGAGCGCGTTCACGCCCAGGCCGGCCGCGAGCGCGATCGGGAACCGGGCCACCACGCCCATCAGGATGGTCATCAGGCCGGCGACCAGCGCGGTCGCCGCGGCGAGCGCCGGAATCGCAAGCGAACGGCCGTCGCCGTCCTTCCCGCTGCCCAGGATCAGCGGGTTCAACACCACGATGTACGCCATCGTGAAGAACGTGGCGAAGCCGCCTCGCAGCTCTCGGCTCAGCGTGGACCCGCGTGCCGAGATCAGGAAGTAGCGGTCGAAGGCGTTACGTGGATGTGCGGGATCGGGCGGAGTGCCGTGATCCGGCGGCGGGGCAATGGACATGGTTCCTCATCTGGTCATCGGCCGGGTTTTGTCGCGCGCATCGTCCCAGATCACCTGGCGGGCAGGGAAGAACGATCACGTAGGCTGGGCCGGTGTCACAGGAGCAACAGCCGCGGCCGGAGCCGCTCGACCCGCCGATGGTGCCGTTCGCCGTCGCCGGGCTGATCGCCTGGGCGGTGGCCGGCCTGGTGCTACTGATCTTCTTCCGGGACTGGCTCACCGAGTCCGGGCGTCAGAACTGGCTCTGGACCTGCCTGGCCGGTTTTCTGTGGGGCTTTCCCGGCTTGGCGGTGATGATGCGGCACGACGCCAACCGGCGTCGCCGACGCGCTGCCGCCGCGCAGCGACAGCGCTGACCCGTCAGGGGTGGCCGTACGGCTCCGCCGGCTCGGCCGACTCCACCGAGCCCGGGGCCCGGCTGACGGTCATGGCCTCGACCGCGCTGTCGTCGTAGACGGTCGGCAGCTCGTCGACGGGCGTCTCGGCCGCCTCGACCAGCGTCTCCGAGTGCGCGCCGCACCCGTGGTCGGCGCTCACCACCCGGCCGTCGTCCGGGGCGAAGAAGTTGCCGCAGGCGCCGAAGGCCAGGCGCAGCGAACCGGCGAGCGGCAGGTAGAAACCGCAGGTGCCGCAGCGGGCGGCGGCCGGCGCGGCGACCGAGATCGCGGCGTCCGGGCCGTGGTCGCCGTCGTACCAGCGCTGGGCGGCCTCGGCGCGGCCCTCCCGGGACAGCACCCGGGGCCGGCCCAGGCCCAGCTCCCAGGCGGTCTCCTCCACTGCCGGGTCGTCGGAGAGCAGGTAGCCGGGGGCGAGCCGCTCGTCGTCGGCAGGGGTGGGCAGCAGGTCGCCGGGGCCCAGATCGCCCGGCTTGAGCCGCTCCTGCCACGGCAGCCAGCCCGGTGCGAGCAGCGCGTCCGGGCCGGGCAGCAGCACCGTCTCGCAGATGGTGACGTGCCGGCTGCGCGGCACCCGGGTCACCGTGACGGCCCAGCGCCAGCCGCGGTAACCGGCCATCCGGCATTCGAAGTAGTGGGTGACGACCCGATCGCCCTCGGCGACCGCCTGGAGATGATCGCCGATGTCGGTGGGCTCCACCTCGGTGATCGCGTCGCGGGCCACCTCGACGGCGGCGGCGCAGACCTGGTCGAGCCGGGGAGCGCGGGCGGAGGCGGGCCTGGTCACCGGACCATTGTTCCCCATGCCCGTCCACGGGCGACAGGCACTCCCCGGAGTCATTCTCTCCGGGTGATGCGGCGCACGTGGAAAGGATGGGCGAGGATGGGACGCATGGCGCTGTCCTCCCGCTCCGGCCGCTCCTTCCTCGGGCGGACCGTCGGCACCGGCATCCGCGCCACCCGGCTGCTGCTGCGGGGCTCGATGCACGGCGGACGCTGGATGACCCGGCGGGCCGGCACCGCCCGGGCCCGCAGCGCCGGCAACGAGGTGGGCATGGTCCGCCTGTTCGACCTGCACGCGCTCTCCTGCGCCGGTGACACGCTCATCGCGATCGGCCTGGCCGGGACGATCTTCTTCGACGTGCCGCTGGGCGAGGCGCGCAACAAGGTGGCCCTCTACCTGCTGGTCACCATGGTCCCGTTCGCCATGCTCGCCCCGGTGGTCGGCCCGCTGCTCGACCACTTCCGCCACGGCCGGCGGTACGCGCTGGCCACCACCATGCTCGGCCGGGCGTTCCTGGCCTGGTTGATCTCCGACTACATCGGCAGCTTCGGGCTCTATCCGGCGGCGTTCGGCGTTCTCGCGCTCTCCCGGGCGTACGGCGTGGCCCGCTCGGCGGCTGTCCCCCGGCTGCTCCCCGAAGGGCTCGGGCTGTCCCAGGTCGGGGCGCGCGCGAGCGTCTACGGCACGGTGGCCGGCGCGCTCGTCGCGCCGATCGGGCTGGCCGCGTTCTGGTTCGGGCCGCAGTGGCCGCTGCGGGTCGCCTCGGTGATCTTCCTGATCGGCATGGTGATCTCGCTCCGGCTGCCGCCCAAGGCCGACTCCGAGCCGCCGGAGCGGATGCCGCACCCGTTGCGCGCGCTGCGCCGCCGCGACGGCGAGCGCCCGCTGGGCCGGGGTCGCCCCAGTGGCCGGCTGGTGATCGCCACGCTGATCGGCGCGGCGGCGCTACGCGGGCTCTACGGCTTCCTGCTGCTGTTCCTGGCCTTCGCGATCAAGGCCGGTGACCTGACCACCGACTTCTTCGGCCGCGACCTCGGCGCCCAGGGCGCGCTGGGCCTGGTCGGCGGCGCGCTGGCGGTCGGCACGTTCCTGGCCACCGCGCTCGGCACCCGTCTGCGCATCCACCGGCCGACAGCGCTCCAGTCCAGCGGCACGATCGTGGTGGCCGGTGTGGCGGTGCTCGCCGCGCTGAAGTTCTCGCTGCCGATGGTGGCGCTGCTCTGCCTGGTGGCGGCGATGATGAGCGGGATCGCCAAGCTGGCGGTGGACGCGTCGATCCAGGAACGCATCCCGGAGCGGCTGCGCGCCAGCTCGTTCGCGCACTCGGAGACCGCGCTGATGCTCGCGTTCGTGGCCGGCGGCGGGCTCGGGCTGGTGCCGTTCACCGGCCTGATCGGGGTGACCGTCGCCGCCGCGGTGGCCGCGCTGGTGGCCGTACGCGGCGTGCTCGTCGCCGGCAAGCTGCGCGGCGAGCACCTGGCCGGCCGGCCGCTCGGCGACGAGGAACTGGCGGCGGAGCAGGCGACCCGCGACGAGAAACCGGCCACCACCTCGTTCGACGACCCGGCGCCCACGTCGCCGGCGCCCCAGCGCTCCGGCCCGCCGCCGGACGACGACGGGCTGGCCCCGCCCGGCTTCCACATCTACCGGCCGTCCTCCTCGGTGGGCGGGCCGGGCGGCGTCGAGGACACCGAGCGGCGCGATCCCCGGGGGCCGGTGGCGTGACCGGTCTGCTCGTGGTCACGGCCGTGCCGGCCGAGGCCGAGGCGATCCGTGCCGGCCTCACCGCACCGGCAGCGCCGGACGGGACAGCATCGCCGGACGGGACTGTGCCGCCGGACGTGACGGTGCTGCCGGTCGGGGTCGGCCCGGCCGTCGCCGGGGCGGCCACGGCACGGCTGCTGGCGCTGGCCGAGGCGGCCGGGCGGCCGTACCGGGCGGTGGTCAGCGCCGGCATCGCCGGGGGTTTCGTCGGCCGGGTCGCGGTGGGCGGCACGGTGCTCGCCGACCGCAGCGTCGCCGCCGACCTGGGCGCCGAGTCACCTGCCGGGTTCATCCCGGTCGAGGACCTGGGCATGCCTCCCGAACTGCTGGGCGGCGGCCGGATCGTGCCCGCCGACCCGGTCCTGCTGGCCCGCCTGCGCGCCGCGCTGCCCGGGGCCACCGTCGGCACGGTGCTCACCGTCAGCACGGTGACCGGCACCGCCGCGAGCACCGCGGCCCTCGCCGAACGGCACCCGGACGCGGTGGCCGAGGCGATGGAGGGGTACGGCGTGGCGGTCGCCGCCGCTCAGGCCGGTGTGCCCTTCGCCGAGCTGCGTACCGTCTCCAACCCGATCGGACCGCGTGACCGGAGCGCGTGGCGGATGCGGGAGGCGTTCGCCGCGCTCACCGCCGCGGCGGCCGCCCTCCACTGATCTCGTCCACCTGTGGATAACCCTGTGGAGAAGTCGTCGGGCTGGGGACGGCCAGGGTCAGATCGTGATGACGACCTTGGCTCGCGCGTGCTCGGTTTCGAGGTAGCGGACGGCCTCGGGCACCTCGCACAGCGGATGCGTCCGGTCGACCACAGGGGTGAGCCGGCCCGCCTCGGCGTGCTCGCGCAGCACGTCGAGGTGCGCCCGGCCGGGTGAGGTGGCGAGGACGACGACGCGCTGCCTGACGACCGGCGCGACCAGCCGTCCGCGCGCCAGCAGCCCGATCGGGCCGAGCAGGCTGCCGCCCCGGTAGACGCCTCCGCCGGAGAGCACGAGCGTCCCGTCCGGCGTGAGCGCCCGCCGCAACGCGGTCAGGGAGCGGTTGCCGACCAGGTCGAACACCACGTCGTGGCGGCGCCCGTCGCGGGTGAAGTCGTCGCGGGTGTAGTCGACCACGTGGTCGGCGCCCAGCGAGCGGACCAGCGCGACGTTGCGGGTGCGGCACACGCCTGTCACCGTCGCGCCGAGCGCCTTCGCCAGCTGGACGGCGAGCGTGCCGACGCCGCCGGAGGCACCGTTGATCAGGACGCGGTGGCCGGGCCGGACCTGCCCGGCGTCGCGCAGGCCCTGGAGCGCGGTGACGCCAGCCAGCGGCAGGGCCGCCGCCTGCGCCGGGGTCAGGTTCGCCGGCCGCGGCGCGACCAGGTGCTCGGGCACGCAGACGTACTCGGCGAACGCGCCGTCGGCCTCGCCGAGGTCGCCGAAGACGGCGTCGCCGGGGCGTACCTGCCGCACCTGGGCGCCGACGGCCTCGACCCGGCCGGCGAAGTCGCGGCCACGGATGCGGGCGCGGGGCCGCCCGAGGCCGAGCGCCAGCCGCGACAGCCGGGGGTCGCCGCGCATGACGTGCCAGTCGTACGCGTTCAGCGCGGCGGCCTCGACCCGGACGAGGACCTCGCCGGGGCCGGGCGCGGGCGTCTCGACCTCGGCGAGCACGAGTGTCTCCGGGGGGCCGTACCGGTCCTGGACGATCGCCTTCATGTCGCACTCCCTCCCAGGTATACGGCGTACACCTTCATGAGGCAAGGCTAGGTGTACGCCGTACACCAGTCAAGACGGTTACTGTGTCAACGGCCTTCGGGAGGACTGGGGACGACATGGCGGAGCGGGTGGAGACGGCGCGAAGGGCACCCCTGACCAGGGATCGCGTCCTGCGTACCGCAGTCGTGCTCGCCGACCGGACCGGCATCGAGTCGCTGAGCATGCGCAACCTCGCGCAGGACCTGGGCGTCGTGCCGATGGCCCTCTACAAGCACGTCGCGAACAAGGACGAACTGCTCGACGGCATGATCGACATCGTCGTCGCGGAGATCGAACCGCCGGCGGCCGGCGACTGGAAGCAGGCGATCCGCCGCCGCATCCTGTCGGCGCGGCAGATGCTGCTCCGCCACCCCTGGGCGTCGCTGGCGATCGAGTCCCGGACCACGCCCACCCCGGCCGTCCTGGCGTACCTCGACTCGACAGTGGGCGCGCTGCGGGCGGGCGGGTTCTCCACCGACCTGGCCCACCACGTCATGCACGCGCTGGGCAGCCGGGTGCTGGGCTTCAGCCAGGAACTGTTCGACACCTCCCGGCAGGCGGGCCGGTCGGGCGCGACGAGCGCCGACCCACCGGCGGACCTGCCACCGGAGGCGGCCGCCCGGTTCCCGCACCTCGCGGCCATCGCCACCGCCGCGTCCCACGACGACGACTCGGTGGTCGGGCCGGGCTGCGACGACCAGTTCGAGTTCGAATTCGCGCTGGACCTGCTGCTCGACGGCATCGAGCGGCTGCACCGGAACGGCTGGACGTCACACCGGACGGGGTGACGGGCCGCCCGGCCGCCGGGGTTACGGTGGGACCGTGGCGCTCTCCCTGGCGATCTCCCCCTGCCCCAACGACACGTTCGTCTTCGACGCCCTGGTGCACGGCCGGGTGCCGGGCGCGCCGCCGGTCGAGGTGACCTACGCGGACGTCGACGTCACGAACACCGCCGCCGAGCGGGGTGCGTTCGACCTGGTGAAGGTCAGCTACGCGGCGCTGCCGTGGCTGCTCGACGACTACCACCTGCTGCCCTGCGGCGGCGCGCTGGGCCGGGGCTGCGGCCCGCTGGTGCTGACCCGTGGCGACCGGACCGACCTGTCCGGCGCGACGGTGGCGGTGCCCGGCGAGCGGACCACCGCGTACCTGCTGTTCCGCCTCTGGGCGGCCGGCCAGGCACCGGCGCGCATCGAGGTGGTGCCGTTCCACGAGATCATGCCGGGCGTGGCCGCCGGCCGGTACGACGCGGGCCTGGTCATCCACGAGGCGCGCTTCACCTACCCGCGGCACGGCCTGACCGCCCTGGTCGACCTGGGCGAGTGGTGGGAGGGCGACACCGGGCTGCCGATCCCGCTCGGCGCGATCCTGGCCCGCCGGGGCGCTGTCGACCCGGTCGAGGCCGCCGCCTGGATCCGCGAGTCGGTACGCCAGGCGTGGGCCGACCCGGCGGCGAGCCGCGAGTACGTCCTCGCGCACGCGCAGGAGATGGAGCCCGACGTGGTGGACCGGCACATCGGCCTCTACGTCAACGAGTTCACCGCCGACCTGGGAGAGGCCGGCTTCGCCGCCGTGGAGGCGCTGCTGGGCCGGGCCGCCGACGCCGGGCTCGTCCCTCAGACCTCCAGCTCGCGCGCCACCGCGTGGACCAGCTGAGCGATCTTCTGCGCGGTCTTCCGATCCGGGAAGCGACCCCGGCGCAGGTCCGGCTGGACCTTCGCCTCCAGCACCTTGATCATGTCTTCGACCAGGCCGTGGAGTTCCTCGGCCGGCCGGCGGCGCAGCTCCGCCACGGACGGCGGCGCCTCCAGCAGCTTGACCCCCATCGCCTGGGCGCCCCGCCGGCTGTCGACCACGCTGAAATCGACCCGCTGGCCACCCTTCAGGTCGGCGACACCCGCCGGTAGCGCGCCCTTCGGCAGGAACACGTCGCCACCCTCGTCACTGGTGACGAACCCGTACCCCTTGGCGGCGTCGTACCACTTCACTCGACCCGTCGGCACCTGTTGAACCCCGCTCCACTCGAACCGTCTACCCCTCCAAGGCTAGCCCGATGATCCGGTCCAGCGCCCTCGGGAATTCGACGAGATCATCAAGCACCAGGTACGCCCCGGCCTCGGTCAGTTCGTCGGCCGAGCACGGGCCGGTCGCCACTGCCACGCCCGGGATTCCCGCGGCTCGCGCGGCGGCCATGTCGGCCACGTGATCGCCCACGTACAGCGTCGCGCCGTGCTCCCGCAACGCGACCGCCTTCTGCTCGGCGAACACGTCCCCGGCCAGCTCGTCCACCGGTAGCCCGAGGTGGTCCAGGTGCAGCTTCGCCAGCCGGCCCATCTTCGCGGTCACCACCATCGTCCGCCCGCCGCGCGCCTGCACCGCGCGCAGCGCGGCCTCCGCACCCGGCATCGGCACGGTCGGGGTGATCGCGTACGCCGGATAAAGCTCCCGGTAGAGCGTCACCGCCTCCTCGACGCGCTCCGGCGGGAACCAGTGCGCCAGCTCGGTACGCAGCGGCGGGCCCAGCCGGGAGACGGCCAGTTCCCCGTCCACGTGCACCCCAGTGCGCGCGGTGAGCGCACGGAACGCGGCGGCGATCCCGGGGCGGGAGTCGACCAGTGTCATGTCGAGGTCGAAGCCGACCATCAGCGGAGGCATGCCGAGAACCTACCCAGCGGGCTAGCGTGGTACGACGATGACCACCTCACTCGCCGACCACCTGCGGGCCCTCCCCG
Source organism: Micromonospora sp. Mcm103 (assembly GCF_024519755.1). Lineage (NCBI taxonomy): Bacteria > Bacillati > Actinomycetota > Actinomycetes > Micromonosporales > Micromonosporaceae > Micromonospora > Micromonospora sp. Mcm103. The sequence goes on along the minus strand of NZ_JALJRJ010000021.1, from coordinate 92,235 downwards.
ACGAGTCGCTTGCCGCCCTGCTCCAGCTGCGGCCGGACCTCGTCGTGCCGGTGCCGGCCGACGTGTCCGCCCTCGCCCTGCGCGCCCAGTCCCGGGTCTCCGTGGCCCGGGCGCTCGACGGGCTGGACCAGTTCACCCTCCAGATCCTCGACGCCGCCCGCCTCACCCGTGGCCCCGAGGGCGCCACCTCCACCGACCAGATCCTCGCCATGGCCGCCGCCGGGCCGCACCCGCCCGCACCCACAGCGGTCCGCGCCGCCGTCGACCGCCTCCGGGCCCGGTTCCTGCTGTACGGCCCCGAGCACGACCTGTGCGTGGCCGGCGGCATCGACGAGGTGTCCCCGTACCCGGCGGGGCTGGGCCGACCGGCGGCGGAGCTGGACCCGCGCGCGGCGGCCCTCTGCGCGGACCCGGCGAAGCTGCGGCGGACGCTGCTCTCCGCGCCGCCCTCCGCCCGGGCGGTCCTGGACCGGCTCGCCGCCGGGCCGCCGGTCGGGACCGTGGCGCCCGGCGCGCTGGAGGCCCCCGCCACCGGCACCGAGGACGTCCTCCCGCCCGACCTGGTGAACGGCGGCGCGCCGACCGGCTCACCGATCCGCTGGCTGGTCGAGCACCGGCTGCTGGTCCGGATGTCCGGCGGCCGCAACGGCACCGTCGAACTGCCCCGCGAGGTGGGGCTGGTGCTGCGCCGCGACGCCGGTCCGCTCGGCCCGCTGCGCACCAGCCCGCCGGTGGTGTCCGGCCCGCCCCGCGAGGTCAAGTCCGTCGACTCGGCCGGCGCCGGGCAGACCATGGAGGTGGTCCGGCACACCGAGGCGATGCTGGAGGCGCTGACCGCCGAACCCGCACCGGTCCTGCGTTCCGGCGGCGTCGGTGTCCGCGACCTGCGGCGGCTCGCCCGTGGCCTCGGGCTGGACGAGCCGACCACCGCGCTGCTGTTCGAGGTCGCGTACGCGGCCGGGCTGACCGGGGAGATGGAGCTGACCGGCGCGGTCACCACCCGGTACGGCGGCGACCAGCAGATCCTGCCCACCGGCGGGTACGAGGTGTGGCGTGCGGTGTCGCTGGCCCAGCGCTGGGAGCAGCTCGCCCGCGCCTGGATGTCGATGCCCCGGCAGGCCGGCCTGATCGGGCAGCGCGACGACCGGGACCGGCCCATCTCGGTGCTCTCCGCCGAGGCGGAACGAGCCGGTGCGCCCGCCGCCCGGCGTGCGGTGCTCGCGGTGCTGGCCGACCTGCCGGCCGGCACCGCGCCGACCACCGACGAGGTGCTGGAACTGCTGGACTGGCGCGCGCCCCGGCGGGCCCGGGGCCGGGAGACGGCGCACCGGGAGGTGCTCGCCGAGGCCGCCACGCTGGGCGTGACCGGGCTCGGCGCGCTCACCACGTACGGGCGGCTGCTGCTCGCCGAGCTGACCGAGGCCGACGAGCGCGGCGACGACCCCCTCGGGTTGCGCTCCGACGCCGAGTCGGGCGACGCCTCGACGACGGTACGGGCGCTGGACGGGCTGCTGCCCGCCCCGGTCGACCACGTGCTGGTGCAGGCCGACCTGACGGTGGTGGTGCCCGGCCCGCCCGACCCGGCGCTCGCCGCCGAACTCGACGTGGTGGCCGAGCACGAGTCGGCGGGCGGAGCCAGCGTGCACCGGGTCACCACGGGGAGCATCAGGCGGGCGCTCGACGCCGGCTACACCGCCGACGACCTGCACGCGCTGTTCCGCCGCCGCTCGCGTACCCCGGTGCCGCAGGGCCTGACCTATCTGGTCGACGACGTGGCCCGCAAGCACGGTGGCCTGCGCGTCGGGTCGGCCGGCGCGTACGTGCGCAGCGACGACGAGGCACTGCTCACCGAGGTGCAGGCGGACCGGCGACTGGAGCCGCTGGCGTTCCGCCGGCTCGCGCCGACGGTGCTGGTCACCCCGTACCAGGTCAACCGGATGCTCACCGCGTTGCGCGACGCCGGGTACGCCCCGGTGCCGGAGGACGCCGGCGGCGCGACGGTGGTGGCGCGCCCGAAGACCCGGCGGGCACCGGCGCGTACCGCTATCGGTCGTGCGGTCGACCCGCTCGCCACGCCGAAGCTGCCGATGCCCCGCCTGCTCGGCGTGGTCGAGCAGATCCGCCGGGGCGAGGCGGCGGCGAGGGCGGCCCGGCGGGCCCCGGCAGTGGTCCGCGGCGCCCCGGCGGCGGGCGGGCCGGTGCCCGTGTCCGGGCACGGCGACGCGCTGGCGGTGCTCCAACAGGCGGTACGGGACAAGGCGCTGGTCTGGGTGGGCTACGTCGACGCGCACGGGGCGACGGCGTCCCGGCTGGTCCGGCCGGTGTCGATCGGTGCCGGCTACCTGCGCGCCGAGGACGACCGGACGGAGATGCTGCACACGTTCGCGCTGCACCGGATCACGGCGGCCGTGCTGGAGGAGTGAGCTACTCCCCGTTGCGGCGCAGCGTGCCGATCACCGACACGGCCAGCAGCAACGCGAACGCGGTACCGGCCGCCTCACCCACCGAGTCGACGAAGCCCTGCTGCTGCACGAGCAGCCCGAACAGGAACCAGCCGAACACCCCGGCGGCGGCGGCCGCGTAGGCGAGCACCACCGCCGTGGGCACCTCCTGCTGCCGCGTCCGTTCGTCCTCGGGAAGCACGTCCTGGTCAACGGTCATGGCAGTCCCTCCCCGTCCCGGCATGGACCCGGCTTCCAGGGTTACACCAACCGGAGCGCGCGGACAGGGGTTAAAACCCTGATCCGGGCGGTCCGGTCACGGGTGGGGCGGGTTCCGGGCCGGTTCAGGTGCCGGGGCGGCGGGCTCAGGTGCCGGGGCGGCGGCCGATCACGACCACGCGGGTGCCGACCGAACCCAGCTCCCAGAGGCGTACCGCGTCACGGTGCAGCAGGTTCACGCAGCCGTGCGAGCCGATCGCGCCGTTGTGCAGGTAGGTGGTGGTCTCGTGGAAGCCGATCCCGCCGTTGAACTGCTGCCAGTACGGCAGCCACACCTCGTACGGGTTGGACCACTCGCGCGGGTTCTTCCGGCCCACCGAGTACGTGCCGGCCGGAGTGGCGTAGCCGGACATGCCGGTGCGCGTCACCGTCGGGCCCATCACCACCTTCCCGCCGCGCATCGCCCAGACCGTCTGCCGGGTCAGGTCGACGCAGAAGGTGAGCCGGGAACCGGCCTTGCACCGCGCGGTGTCGGTGGCGGCGAGCCGCTTCGCCACGTCGTACGTGGTGGGGCCGGCCCGACCCGAGGACGGGCTGATCCCGTACCGGATCTGGAACTTCTTGATCGCCGCGCAGTCGGCGGCGGACTGCTCGCCGTCCACGGTCAGCGTCCCGAAGCCGCCCAGCCGCGTCAGGTACGTCTCCACCGCCCGCTGGTGCTCCCCCTGCGGGCACCCGGCGGACGCGCTCGGCTTCGGCTTGGGCTTCGTCGTCCTCGTCGCCTCCGGCGACCGGGAGGGTTTCGGCGAGGCCGTCCGGCTCGGCTGCGCCGACGGGGACGTGACCGGCTGTTCCGGCGCGGGCGACGCGCTCGCCCCCGATGCTCCCTCCGTCAGCCCGACCGGGCCGGGGGTGCTGCCCCCGGCGCCTTCCGCCTGCGGATCGAGCGCGCAGGCGCCGACACCGACCAGCACGACCACCGCCAGGGCGGTGGCCCGTGCGAGAAACCGGACACGCTGCATGGGCCCTCCCTGGACAGTCGTCCCGCTTGCTAGACGTGTGGGACGAGTATGACGTTGCCTGTCCAGCGAGACTTTTTTGCGGCGCCCTCCGGCGTGCAACACTGGATGGTCGGCCTGCGGCAGGTCAGCCGGGGTGTGGACGGGATGCCGGGCGACCGGGTTCCGGGCGACGAGTTTCCGGGCAGCGGGTTCCGGGCGATGCGAGAGGACGCTGGCGTGAGCGGTGGACCACTGATCGTGCAGTCGGACAAGACGCTGCTGCTGGAGGTGGATCACCCCGACGCGCAGGCGTGCCGGATGGCGATCGCGCCCTTCGCCGAGCTGGAACGCTCCCCCGAGCACGTGCACACGTACCGGCTCACGCCGCTGGGCCTGTGGAACGCCCGGGCCGCCGGCCACGACGCCGAGGGCGTGGTCGACTCGCTGATCAAGTACTCCCGCTACCCGGTGCCGCACGGACTGCTCGTCGACGTGGCCGAGACGATGGACCGGTACGGCCGGCTGCAGCTCGCCAACGACCCCGTGCACGGTCTGGTGCTGCGCGCGCTGGACCGGGTGGTCCTGATCGAGGTCGCCAAGAGCAAGAAGCTCGCCGGTATGCTCGGCGCAAAGATCGACGACGACACGATCGCGGTGCACCCGTCCGAGCGGGGGCGGCTCAAGCAGGCACTGCTCAAGCTGGGCTGGCCGGCCGAGGACCTGGCCGGGTACGTGGACGGCGAGGCGCACCCGATCGAGCTGGCCGAGGCCGGCAAGGACGGCGGCAAGCCGTGGACGCTGCGGTCCTACCAGCGGGAGGCCGTCGAGGCGTTCTGGGCCGGCGGGTCCGGCGTGGTGGTGCTGCCCTGCGGTGCCGGCAAGACGCTCGTCGGGGCGGCGGCGATGGCCGAGGCGAAGGCGACCACGCTGATCCTGGTCACCAACACGGTGGCGGGACGGCAGTGGAAGCGGGAGCTGATCGCCCGCACCTCGCTGACCGAGGAGGAGATCGGCGAGTACTCGGGCGAGCGCAAGGAGATCCGCCCGGTCACCATCGCCACGTACCAGGTGCTCACCTCGCGGCGCGGCGGCGCGTTCACCCACCTGGACCTGTTCGGCGCCCGCGACTGGGGCCTGGTCGTCTACGACGAGGTGCACCTGCTGCCCGCGCCGATCTTCCGCTTCACGGCCGACCTTCAGGCCCGTCGCCGGCTCGGCCTCACCGCGACTCTGGTACGCGAGGACGGCCGCGAGGGCGACGTGTTCAGCCTGATCGGCCCGAAGCGGTACGACGCGCCGTGGAAGGACATCGAGCAGCAGGGCTGGATCGCCCCGGCGGAGTGCACCGAGGTACGGGTGACGCTCACCGACGCGGAACGGCTCGCGTACGCGACGGCGGAGGCCGAGGAGCGCTACCGGATGGCGGCGACCGCCCGCACGAAGCTGCCCGTGGTGCGGGCCCTGGTGGACCGGCACCCGGACGAGCAGGTCCTCGTCATCGGTGGGTTCCTCGACCAGTTGCACCAGCTCGGCGAATACCTGGACGCGCCGATCGTGCAGGGCTCCACCACGAACAAGGAACGCGAGCGGCTGTTCGACGCGTTCCGCTCCGGCTCGTTGCGGACCCTGGTGCTCTCGAAGGTCGGCAACTTCTCCATCGACCTGCCGGAGGCGGCGGTGGCGATCCAGGTGTCCGGCACGTTCGGCTCGCGGCAGGAGGAGGCGCAACGGCTGGGCCGGGTGCTGCGCCCGAAGGCCGACGGCCGGCAGGCGCACTTCTACACGGTGGTCTCGCGGGACACCATCGACACCGAGTACGCCGCGCACCGGCAGCGGTTCCTGGCCGAGCAGGGGTACGCGTACACCATCGTGGACGCCGACGACGTGCTCGGGCCGTCGCTGCCCACAGTCGACTGAGCGACCGGTGGGCCGCCCCTATCGGGCGACCCACCGTCACGACCGGGTCAGGAGTAGTTGACCAGGAAGTAGTAGCTCGTCGTGTCGGTCCACGCGCCGTCGGTGGTCCGGCCGCGCACCCGCATGCTGTACGAGCCGGCCGAGGTCGGCGTGAAGGTCGCCGTGGCGACTCCGGCGGCGTTCGCGGCCACGGTCACCGGCTGCCCGTCCTCGACTGTGTACTCGAACTCGGTCACACCCGGGCTGCCCTGGGTGAAGGTGAACTCACCGGCCACGCCCACACCGCCGGACCACTGACCGGCCGGGTAGGTGCCCGAGCTGACGAGCGGCGCCGTGCCGACCAGGAACGGGTAGTCGGTCTGCGGCGTGTAGTCGCCCGCGGCGGTACGCCCCCGTACCGAGATGAGGTTGGCGCCGTTGCGGTCCATGGTCACCGTGATGTCCGTGACCAGCGCATCAGGCTTCTTCGGCACGCTCTGCCAGGCGCCGCCGTTGAGCTGGTACTCGAAGGTCGTCACCTCGCTGATCTCGGTGTAGACCCCGAACGTGCCGACCGACCCGATCCCGCCACGCGGGCTGTACTCGTCGTAGGCGCTGCTCACGTTCACCCGGGCGTCGCGGACCCGGAAGTAGTACCGGCGTTCCGGGCTGACCGTGCCGTCGGCCGTCCGGCTGGTGACAGTCAGCAGCGTGTAGCCGGAGTGCGTCGGCGTGATCTCGACGGTGGCCCGGCCGTCCGCGCCGGCGGCCACCACCTGCTCCTCGCCGGCGTACTCCAGCACGTAGCGGTACTCGGTCACGCCGGAACGGCCCGGGTTGAAGGTGAACCGGCCCGTCTGCCCGGGCTGGCCGCCCTCACCGTTCTCCGGGTAGTCCTCGGACGTCACCACCGGCGCGTCGCTGACCTCGAACGTGTACGTCCGGGTCGGGGAGAAGGAGCCGTCCTGGAACCGGGTACGCACCGTCAGCGTGTTGCTGCCGGAACGGTCCGGGGTGAGCGTCACCCGTGCCCAGCTGTAGTCCGGGTCGACGACCTGCTCCGGCCCGTCGTTGAGGCGGAAGAGGTAGGCGTCGACGTCGGGCATGCCGGTGTCGAAGTTGAACTCACCGGGGATGCCCACGCCGCCCCAGGCGCCGTTCTCGTAGTAGGTGCTGGAGGAGACGTACGGCTTGGTGTCGATGACGTTGAACTGCTGCTCCTGCGTCTCCGAAACAGTGCCGTCGGCACTGATGCTCCGGACGTTCAGCACGTGCCAGCCACCCTCGGTGGGCGTCCAGCGCAGCACCGCCGTACCGTCCGTGGCCGCGTCGATGCGCAGCAGATCGCCACCACCGAACGTGTACTCGTACGCCACCACACCGGTCCGGCCGGGCCGGAACGTGAAGGTGCCGGGACGGTCCACCACCCCGTCGTGCTCGGGGAAGTCGAAGTCGTCCGACTCCACGGTCGGGAGGTCGCGGACCGATACGTTCTCGGTGTACCCGCCGACGAGTTCGCTCCCGGCATAGCTGCGGACCTCGACCTTGACGAGGCCCCCCTCGGCGAACGTCACCGGGATCTCGGTCGGGCCGTCGGGGTTCACCGGCACCCGGGTCTCAGCGCCGTCACCGATGCGGTACCCGAACTCGGTGACCCCCTCCACGTTCGTCGACAAGGCAAGCTTGCTGGGCAGCCCGACGCCGGCCATCGTCACCTCGACCTGCGGCGCGGTCGACTTCACCCGGAACTCGTAGTGCACCGTCTCGGACGAGTTCGACGCGCTGTCCACGCTGCGCACGCTCAGCGAGTCGGAGAACGAGGTCGGGGTGTATTCGAGTGTCACGTCGGCGCCGGGCGACGGCGCGGGGATGTAGTGGTACGCGTCGCCGAAGCGGCCCCAGTAGTAGCCGACCACGTCCGGCGAGCCGTTGGCCTTGAACGTGAACGTCCCCGGCACCCCCGACCCACCGTGCGGCAGGCCGTCGTTCGGGTACTTCTCCGAGGTCACCACGGGGGCGGCGGGTCGCTGCGCGTCCACCTTGACGTAGCACGGCTCGGCCCACGGCGAGAAGTCGTGATCGTCGTAGGCGCGGGCGGTCCAGGCCACCACTGTGCCGTGCGGGTACTGCGACATGTCCCAGTCGAGCTTCGAGAGGGCGCCGCCGTAGCTGTATCCGAACTGCTCGGCACGCTGCTCCTCGTGGCCGACCGGCCATGCCGCGAACTGCCCCCGGTAGTTGGCGTCGTTGCTGTCCGCGTCCGCGCCCTTGACCATCAGGCCGTGGTTGCGCGGCCCCACCGGCTGCGGCTTCGTCTTGGTCCCGCAGGCCCAGGCCGGGAAGTCGATCCCGATCTGCCCGACCGTCGGCGCGTGGTTCGCCTCACTGTTGATCACCGGGAACGGACGGAGCTTACGACCGTGGGAGAGCTTGCCCTCGGAGCCGTGCGGCAGCCGGATCTCGACGGTGAGCGTCTGCTTGCCCTGATCCGCGAGCTTCTGGAGGGCGGGCATGATGTCCCACGCCAGATAGCCGGGGCAGGCCGCCTCCCCGCCGGCCTGGACCGTGCCGAGCAGCTCGCGACGGCGCGGGCTCGACGCCCAGCTCGTGGTCGCGGTGATCGGGTCGGTACGCCACAGCTCGACCGGCTGGGCGATCGAGCAGTCCGCCGCGGAGCGCTCCGCGACGACCAGGTCCGCCTTGTGGATGACGGTCCCGCGGAAACGCGAGACGTCGAAGGTGAAGTAGGACCGGGACTTGTGCTTCGTGCCGGTCGCGTCCGTCCAGGCGCCGACCGGCGCGTCCCCGTCCGTGTTGACGAACGACTTCCTCGGCTGTTGCGAATCCGTGTAGGCCCAGCCGGACTTGCCGGTGGTCCGGTGCTCGTAGGCCTGCGCCGGAGCGGTGTCGACGCTGATCAGGCCGGCACCGAGCACTATGCCCAGTGACGCGGCGAGCATTCTTCGTGCGCGCACGACGATGCCCCTTCCCCCCGTAGGACAACGGCGTGCATCGCCGTCGAGTCGCATGAGGGTATCGAAGGGGGACGACAGAGGCGTACGCCGATTCGGCTGGCCTGAGCCGACCGGGCGGACCGCATCGGCGCGGCCCGCCCGGTCCGACGGTCAGCCCTTGCCGCTGGCCCGGAACGCGACCCAGGCGTCGCTCATCCGGTCGGCCTGGCCCGGGGTGAACATGTTCATGCAGGAGTCCTGCGTGTAGTCCATGAAGTTGTGGATCGGGTCCAGCCCCGGCGCGGTGCAGGTGTCCGCCCCGATCGGGCAGTTGAACTGCGGCGCCGCCTCACGCGGCGTGTCCGCCACGAAGTCGCCGGACGCGGAACAGCCGTGCGCGAACGTGTGCTCCAGCATCAGCCAGTGGCCCACCTCGTGCGTCAGCGTGTCACCGAGCGCGTACTTGCCGGCCGTACCGCCCGGCATCGACTCGTCGAGCATCACCACGCCGTCGATGTAGTCACGGCCGTTGTTGTAGCCCTTCGGGAAGTACGCCCAGCCGAGCAGCCCGTCACCGATGTTCGCCGCGTAGACGTTCAGCGTGCGGGAGTCACCGGTGTAGAGCGCCTTCTTCATGTCCCGCTCGTTCTTGCCCGGCACCACCGTGTACCAGGCGCTGTTCACGGTCCAGGTGGTGTCCACGAGCGAGAAGCGGAACGGCGTGTCCGACGCGTCGGCCGCGGTACGACCCGCGAACGAGTCGTTGAGCACCGTCATCTGGGCCGAGATGAGCGTGTTCCAGCGGGCCTTCTCGGCCGCGCTCAGCTCGTGGTCCGAGATCATGTGGAAGACCGTCGGGACGGTGACGCTGCCGTTCGCGAGGCGCGGCGAGTCCTTGATGACGCCGTACGCCTTGGCCTCGTTCGTCGAGTAGAGCTCGGGCTCCTTGGCGGTGGCGCCCTCGCGTACCCGGGCGGCGCTGTGCGTGTCGGCGCCCGGCTCACATTCGGCGGCGGGAGAGGCGGTCACGGGTGCGGCCGTGGCCGCGACGGGGGCTCCGCCGGCGGTCAGGAACGCGGCTGCGGCAGCGACGAGCACTGCCAGGTGGATCGTCGGTTTCCTGTGCATCGTTGCACCTTTCGAGAGGCATGAAAGGAGTACCGACGCGGGGTTGTCAAAGCTGCGGGTCGATGACGTCGTCGTCCCGCCATAAGACCACGTCACCGAGCATCCGCAACAGCCCCCGGCGGGGGAGGCTCGCCCTGGGGCGGGTCAGGCGGCGCTCAGCTTCCGTAGCACGTACTGGTTGAGGCTCATGCCCTCCTCGGCGGCATGGAGGGCCAGCTCGCGGTGCAGGCTCTCGCCGACCCGAAGGTTGAACTTGCCCGAGTAGCTCCGCTCGGACAGCGGCTCCGGGATCTGCTCGCCCTGTTCCGCCATGTCGGCGATCACCTCACGCAGCATCTCCTGGAGCCCCTGGAGTGCCTCGATCTGTGTGGTGGCGAGCCACGACAGAGACGGGAACTCGGCACAGGTGGCGACGAACTCCTGGTCTTCGACGGACCACGTGACGCGGTAGGTGTAGTGCGAGATCTCGGGACGGGACTCGGACATCACATGGCCTCCTTCTTGGCTGGCTCCTGCGCATCGCTTCGACGAGCCTGGCTATGGACGGCACAACGTCAATGGTACCGCAAGTAGTACCATCAACGAGTCGTAGACGTCACGGCGTCGACGATCACCCGCGCCACGCACTCGTAGTCGCGCACCAGCGGCCCGACCAGCCCGGGGTCCGGCTCGAACGCGGCGACCAGTCCGCGTACCAGATCTCTGAGCCGGTCGTCCGGGCCGAGCCGCCGCCCCCGGTGCCGGCGCGCGACGCTGCGCCAGCGCCGCAGTCCGACGTCGGCGATCCGTTCGTGGAGCTCAGGCGCGGGCACCGGGCAGCCGTTCGCCCACAGGTCGGCGAGGGCCCGCAGAATCGCCTCCCGCGCCGGATCAGTCACGGAGGTAGCGGGCGCGGCGGCCGAAGTCGCGGAAGCCGAGCCGCCGGTACAGCCCGGCGGCCGGGTTGTCGTCGTTGACGCAGAGCCATGCGGCGTCCGCGCCCGCGTCGGCGAGGCCGCGCAGGACGCGCGCCACCAGGTACGCGCCGACCCGTCGCCCGCGCCACCCGGGCACCACGCCGACCTGGTCGATCCAGTTGTCGAGCACGGTGACGAAGCCGGCCGCCGCACCGTCCGGGCCGCGTGCGAGCAGCGTCAGCTCCGGGCGGAAGTCCTCGTCGTCGCGCAGGTCGCCCAGCCACTCGTCGGCCTCCGGCTCCACGAATCCGGGCCGGTCGGCGAACGACGCGCGGTAGATGGTGAACAACTCCGGCCCCAGCGTGGCAGGCTCCACAGCCACGCCGTTCGGCGCGGCGACCTCGGGCAGCACGTCGAGGTCGTGCCGCAGCACCCACTCCAGGAACGTCCGCGTGTAACCGCGCGCCGCGAACAACTCCTCCGCTGCCACGTTCCACGTCTCCGTGGTGACCAGCAGGCCCCCGTCGCCGGCGTGCTTCTCGGCCCGGTCCAGCAGCGCGCCGCCGAGTCCGCGCCCGCGCCACGCCGGGTGCACCAGGCCGGTGGCGGTGGCGGGCGTCCGCCCGGTGCCGACCCCGACGGCCGCGACCAGGTCGTCGCCGGACCAGGCGCCGTGGGTACGCGTGTGCAGCAGCCGCGCCCGCGCCAACGGGGTACGCCCGAACAGCGGCAACCCGCCGTCAGTAGCGAGGCACGCCTGCGCCAGGCCGGTCAAGGCGGGCAGGTCTTCCTCGCCGAACTCCCGCCACACCAGCCCATCGATCCCGCCCACGCCCACTCCCGCCACCCCGCCCGACCCTCACGGTCCGGCACCCCGACGCAGTAGGCCCCACCCCGCCCCCCACGGTCAACCACTTTCCCCACCCGCCCCACCCCACCCACCCGCCCACCGCGATCTTGGAGTTGTGGCACCTCACAAAGGCCGCCGATCCGACCATCTGGGCGCCACAACTCCAAGATCGGCAGAAGCGCCCCCACCACCCTGTCGATCATGCAGTCGCTGCCCCGACAGAAGCCGCAACCCGGGCACCAGGAGGGCCGAAACCGCAAGATCGACGGGGGCTCGGAGGGCTCGGGCGAGGGCTACGGGGTGGGGGTGGCGTGGATCAGGACTGTGGCGCCTGCGGACAACGGGGCCAGCAGCCACTTCAGGGGTTGCTCGTCCTCGGTCGGGTTCACCACGAGGCGGTCGCCCGGGTGCAGGTCCATCCGAGTGGCGATCTCGGCGGCCAGGCGCCGCCACGCGCCGAAGCTGGTGCCGTCCGGCGTGGCCGGGTCGGACGGGTCGACGGCGGTGTAGTCCGGCGGGTCGGTCGGGTGGCGCAGCACCTCGGCGGACCAGTCCAGCCAGCCCGGCGGCACCTCGGCGAGCGGCCCCGGCCCGGTGCCCACCAGGTAGCGGTGCGTCCCCTCGGGTACGTCCTCCAGCCAGTCGTCGAGGCGTTCCGGCGTCACGAACACCGCGTCGTACGGCCGGTCCGCGTCCGGTTCCAGCACCGGCAGCCCGGCCAGCGCGCGGGGCCGGAACGAGACGGACAGCCCGACCGACCAGGCCCCGAGCAGCACCGCGGCGGTACGCCAGTGCGGCGGCAGGAGCACCGCCACCCGGTCACCGGGGCGCAGCCCGCACCCGTCGCGGAGCAGCCCGGCGCTGCGGGCGGTCCACTCACCGAGCTGCGCGGCGGTGAGGTCGGTGCGTTCCCCGGTCGCGTCGTCGTGGTAGCTGAGCAGCGGGTATCCGACCGCGTCGGGCGCGACGGCGACGGTTGTCTGGTGGGCCATGCGCGGACTCCTGTCTGTCGGTCCGCTCACCCTAACCGCGGGAGCCAGCCGGCCGGGACAGCCGAGCACGCCGACACCGAGCCGGCAGGGACAGATGAAGCAGCCCCGTTCAGCGCGCGGGCAGTTCGGGACCACCGTCGAGCAGCGGCGCCAGCAGGTCGCCCTGCTTCTCCACTCGCTTGAGCACCTCGCCGGCGGTGTACGGCCGCGTGGACGGCCGCTTCCCCGCCGCTCCGGCCTCCACCTCGTCCCAGGTCAGCGGCGTGGACACCGAGGGCACCGGCTGGGCCCGCAGCGAGTACGGCGCCACAGTCGTCTTCGCCGCGTTGTTCTGACTCCAGTCGATGAAGACCTTGCCCGGGCGCAGGTTCTTCGCCATCTTCGACACGATCAGCTTCGGGTGCGCCTGCTCCAGCTCCTGCGCGATGCGCTTGGCGTAGTCGGAGACGATCTCGGCGTCCTGCGTGCCGGCGATCGGGCAGCAGAGCTGCATGCCCTTCTTCCCCGACGTCTTCGGGAACGAGGAAATCCCGTCGGAAGCCAGCCGGTCGCGCATCAGCAGCGCGACCTGGCAGCACTGCTTGAGCGCCGCCGGGGCGCCCGGGTCCAGGTCGACGACCATCATGTCCGGGTGCGCGCCGATCTTCCACTGCGGTGTGTGCAGCTCCAGCGCGGCCAGGTTCGCCAGCCACACCAGCGTGGGCAGCTCGTCGCAGACCACGTAGTCGATGGTCTCCCGCCCCTTCGTCGACCCGGGGGCGGGCAGGTTCTCGGTGCGTACCCAACCGGGGGTCGCGGCGGGTGCGTTCTTCTCGAAGAACGAGCCGCCGTCGACGCCGTTGGGGAACCGGATCCGGGTCAGCGCGCGATCGCTCAGGTGCGGCAGCAGCGCGGGGGCGATCCGGGTGTAGTAGTCGATCACCTCGCCCTTGGTGAACCCGGCCTTCGGGAACAGCACCTTGTCCAGGTTGGACAGCTCCAGCGAGCGCCCCTCGACCTCGACCTTGAGCCGGTCAGACGGCATCGTCGACCTCCTCGGGCGGCTTGTCCGGGCGCAGGCGCAGGATACGCGGGAAGCGCAGCCGGCCGTCCGGCGTGCGCTGGCCGTACTTGACCTCCACCACGATCCGGGGAGTTACCCAGATCGCGCCCCGGGCATCCTCGCGCGGCACGCCGGCCGCGAACGGCGAGTCGGTGGCGCGCAGCGGCTCCAGCTCGCGCAGCAGTTCCCGTTCGATGGCCGCGCCGATCCCGCCGCCGACCCGCCCCCGGTAGACGAGCCGCCCGTCCGGGCCGGGCACGCCGACCAGCAGACCGCCGATACGCCGCGCGCCCGGTCGCCAGCCGCCGACCACGAAGTCGCCGGTGACCTCCAGTTTGACCTTCACCCAGTCCGGCGAGCGCACACCGGGCCGGTAGAGCGAGTCGACCCGCTTGGCCATCACCCCCTCCAGCCCGTGCTCGCCGGCCGCCGCATAGGTGGCCGGGCCGTCGCCGAAGACCGGCGGCACCGCCCACCGGGCGGCACCGAGCCCGAGCGACTCCAGCGCCGCCCGCCGCTCCCGCCACGGCCGGGCGGTCAGGTCGACGCCGTCCAGCCGCAACAGGTCGAAGATCATGTACGTGACGGGTACGGTCGCCGCCAGCCGCGCCGCCTTGACCGGGTTACGCACGTGCATCCGCTCGGCGAGCGCGGTGAACGAGGGCTGCCCGTCGGTGAAGAGGACGACCTCGCCGTCGAGCAGCGCGTCGCCTACCTGCTCGGCCAGGTTCAGCAGTTCCGGGTACGCGGTGGTGATCTCGACGCCGGAGCGGGCGTAGAAGTGCCTGTCGCCGCGAGAGATGTCGGCGAGCGCGCGGACGCCGTCCCACTTGAACTCGTACGACCAGGCGGCGCCGGCCGGGAGCGGCCCGGTCGTCGCGAGCATCGGCTTCAACGGCGCGCCGGGCACCTCCTGACTGTAGTTGGGCACGGAAGCGCGTGCGTCCCGTTCGATCGTTTGCGATTCTGGTGGTCAACCGGGGAGAGGAGCGCGGGAATGCGGGCGATCTGGAAAGGAGCGGTGTCGTTCGGCCTGGTGTCGATCGGGGTGAAGGTCTACTCGGCCACCGAGGAGAAGGACATCCGTTTCCACCAGGTGCACCGTGAGGACGGCGGCCGGATCCGCTACAAGCGCACCTGCTCGGTCTGCGGCGAGGAGGTCACCTACGACGACATCGCCAAGGGGTACGACATCGGCGGCGGCGAAATGGTCATCCTCACCGACGAGGACTTCGCCGACCTGCCGTTGAGCACGTCGCACGCGATCGACGTGCTGGAGTTCGTACCGGTCGAGCAGGTCGATCCGATCCTCTACAACAAGGCGTACTTCCTGGAGCCGGAGGGCTCGGCGACCAAGCCGTACGTGCTGCTGCGCGACGCGCTGTCCGACTCAGAACGGGTGGCGATCGTCAAGGTGGCGCTGCGCCAGCGCGAGCAGCTGGCCACGCTGCGGGTCCGCGAGGGCGTACTGCTGCTCAACACCATGCTGTGGCCGGACGAGATCCGCCGGCCCGACTTCGGCTTCCTGGACGAGGACCTGAAGGTACGCCCGCCGGAGCTGGCGATGGCCAGCTCACTCATCGACTCGATGGCCGGGGAGTTCGAGCCGGACGCGTTCACCGACGACTACCGGGCGGCGTTGCAGGAGGTCATCGACGCGAAGGTCGAGGGCCGCGAGGTGGTGCAGCCGGAGGAGGAAGAGGCCGCGCCCGCCGCCGCGGTGGACCTGATGGCCGCGCTGAAGGCGTCGGTCGAGCGGGCCCGGGCGGCCCGGGGCGAGGCGCCGTCCGGCGGCGGGGCCGAGCCGACCCCGATCTCGTCGGCCCGATCGGCGAAGAAGGCCGCGAAGAAGGCGCCGGCCGGGAAGACGGCGGCGAAGAAGGCCGAACCGGCGAAGAAGGCGGCTGCCAAGAAGGCACCGGCGAAGAAGACGGCGGCGAAGAAGGCCGAGCCGGCCAAGAAGACCGCGGCCAAGAAGGCGCCCGCGAAGAAGAAGAGCGCCTGACGCGTACGGCGAAGGCCCCGCCCCCGATGGACGGCGGGGCCCGCACCGCTCAGCCGCGGCCGAGCTTCTCGGTCGGGGTGACGCGGACGATGACGCGCTCCTCGCCGGGGCGGCGCCAGGGGTAGGTGTCCTGGCCCAGGTACTTCTTCGCCATCCGGTCGATGTGCTCGTCGGCGCCCTCGGTGACGAACTCGACGGTGCCCTTGATCCACAGAGTGCGGTAGTCGTCGGCCTTGTCCGCCACCGACACCGCGACCACCGGGTTACGGGACATGTTCAGGTACTTCTGCCGGCCCTTGGCCGTGTTGAACACGACGTGCTCACCGTCGGTGTCCACCCAGACCGGGGTGACGTGCGGGGTGCCGTCGGCCTCGACCGTCGCCACGTGCGCTAGCTGCGGCTCGCCGAGCAGGGCCAGGTCTTCTTCGTTGAGGATCGCCATGGTCGGAAACTACCCCGCGCGGTGCCCTCGTATCGGGCTTCGTGTCTGGATCGTGGTGGCCGTATGGGCACGCTGGGGCTCCGGGCGGGTACCGTGTGCGCTGGCCTCGGCGGCGGCCCGCCGGGGGCGCACCCACCCACCCTGCAGGGAGTCGACGTGAGCGAGCGTGTGGAGAACCGGTCGGCGGGCCAGGCCCCGGCCACCAAGGCACAGCGGCGGCTGGCCGCCCAGCTGGCCGAGAAGAAGGCAGCCGAGGCGCGTCGCCGACGGCAGTCGATCCTCGGCGCGGCAGTGGGCGTGCTCGCGGTGGTGGCCCTGGTCGGCGGCCTGGTCTGGCTGAACAGCGGGGACGACGACAAGGCGTCCACCGCCGGCTCCTCGGCCAGCCCCACCGCACCGGCCGAGCCCACCGCGCCCGCCCAGGAGCTGCCCGCCGGCATCGACCCGGCGCTGAAGACCAAGCCGACCGTGCAGGCCGGCACCGGTGAGCTGAAGAAGCTCACGGTCACCACGCTCGTCAAGGGCACCGGGCCGGCGGTGAAGGCGGGTCAGAACATCACCACGAACTACGTGGGCGTGTTCTACAAGGACGGCAAGCAGTTCGACGCGTCCTGGGACAACGGCCAGCCGGCCACCTTCCAGATCGGCGTGGGCCAGGTCATCAAGGGCTGGGACCAGGGCCTGGTCGGCGTGCCGGTGGGCAGCCGGGTCCAGCTGGACCTCCCGGCCGAGCTGGCGTACGGCAACGACGCCGCGGGCGGCCGCCCGGCCGGCCCGCTGCGCTTCGTCGTCGACGTGCTGGCTGCGCAGTAGATCACTCCGGGCTTCCGTCCGGTCACCCAGCGGCAGTAGGTTCATGGTCACCACGGGCGGCACGTCCGTCCGTGGTGATCTGCCCACCGACGCGGAGGTGCACGTGGCGGCGCTGGACGAGGCCGGGGTGACCCGGCAGATGTGGACGCTCTACGAGCCGGTCCACGCGGTGACCTACTTTCACCCCCGGGCCCGGGCCGCGTTCGAGGCGGTCGGGCTGCGGGGCTACTGGCGCGGCTACTTCGCCGGCCGGGCCGCGCCGCTCGGGGCGGTCGACGCGCCGGCGGTGACTGCGGCGTTCTTCAGCTTCGCGCCGGCCATGGTGGCCCGCGCCCTGCCGTCGGTGTGGCGTCTGGCCACCCCGGAGGAGGCGCTGCGGGCCCGGCTCACCGGTGGTGTGCAGGCGCTCGCCGAGTTCACCTACGAGCTGCCCGAATCGCACCTGGTCGAGGCCGCCGACCTGCTGGAGGAGGCGGCCGGGCGGGTGGACACGGCCGGGCGGGTGCTCGGCGCGGTGAACGCCGCCCTGCCCCGGGGCGAATACCCGCTGGCCCGGCTCTGGCAGGCCGCCGCGACGCTGCGCGAGCACCGAGGCGACGGGCACGTGGCGGCGCTGGTGACCACGGGCCTGGAACCGGTCGAGGTGGTGGCCTGGCGGTGCCGGGTCGACCAGTCGCGCGAGTTCCACCAGCCGGCCCGGGGTTGGACCGACGAGCAGTGGACCGCCGCCGAGCAGCGCCTGGTGGACAAGGGCTGGCTGACCGACGACCTGGACCCCACGGCGTACGCCACAGAGACGTTCCGCGTGGTCGAGGAGGCCACCGACCGGGCCGCGTCGGGTCCGTGGCGGGCACTGGGCGCGGAGCGTACCGCCCGGCTGCGGGAGCTGCTGGAACCGATCGCGACGCGCTGCCGCACGATCATCCCGGCCAAGGCCCCGATCGGCCTTCCGGCGCAGCGTTCGGCGAAGGCGGCGCAGCCGCACTGAACCGGGCCGCCGACTGGGGCAGGATGGCGGAATGGTGGACGCGGTGCTCTTCGACCTGGACGGCGTGATCGTGGACTCCGAGCCGGTGTGGGAGGAGGTCCGGCGGGCGTACGTCGCCGAGCACGGCGGCGTCTGGCAACCGGACACGCAGCGCCGCCTGATGGGCATGAGCACCGGCGAGTGGGCCGCCTACCTGAGCGGTGAGCTGGGCGTCGACAGGTCGGCCGAGCAGGTCGCCACCGAGGTGGTGACCGAGATGGCCCGGCGGTACGCGCAGCGCGTACCGCTGATCGACGGCGCCGACGCGGTCGTGCGCGGCATGGCCGCGCGGTGGCCGCTGGGGCTGGCCAGTTCCTCGCCGACCCGGCTGATCGCGGCGGCGCTGGACGAGACGGGCCTGGCCGGCGCGTTCGGTGCGACGCTGTCGACCGAGGAGACCGCCCGGGGCAAGCCCGCGCCCGACGTGTGGCTCGCCGTGGCGCAGCGGCTGGGCGTCGACCCGGCGCGGTGCGTGGCGGTGGAGGACTCGTCGAACGGGGTCCGCTCGGCGGCCGCCGCCGGGTGCCGCGTGGTGGCGGTGCCGCACGCGTCGTACCCGCTCGATCCGGACGCCGAGGCGCTCGCGGCCGTGCTGCTCCCCTCGATCGGCGCGCTCACTCCCGACGTGGTCGAGTCACTCGACCGCGGTACGGCGGAATGATCGGTAGGCGGCGGGGTAGCGCCATCACGCGACGACGGTGAGGGGACGGCGATGAAGGCGATCGTGTACGAGCGCAGCGGGGACGCCTCGGTGCTCCAGGTGGTGGAGCGGCCGGTGCCGGAACCCGGGCCGGGCGAGGTGCTGGTGCGGATGGCCGTGTCGGGGGTGAACCCGACCGACTGGAAGGCACGCCAGGCGTGGCCGCTGCCGGCCGGCTGGCAGATCCCGCACCAGGACGGCGCCGGGGTGGTCGAGGCGGTCGGTGAGGGCGTGGACCGGACGCTGATCGGTGAGCGGGTCTGGGTGTGGGAGGCGGCGTGGCAGCGCCCGTGGGGCACTGCCGCCGAGTACACGCTGGTGCCGGTCCGGCACGCGGTGCCGCTCGGTCCGGCCTCGTTCGACCTGGGTGCGGCGCTCGGTATCCCGTTCATGACCGCGCACCGCTGCCTGACCGCCGGTGAGTTCATGCCGGACAAGCTGCACGCCGGTGCGTTGAGCGACCACGTGGTGCTGGTGCAGGGCGGTGCGGGCGCGGTGGGAAACGCGGCGATCCAGCTCGCCCGCTGGGCCGACGCGTGCGTGATCGCCACGGTGAGCAGCCCGGAGAAGGCGCAGCTCGCGGCGGCGGCGGGCGCCAGCTTCGTGATCAACTATCGCGAGCAGGACGTGGTCGAGGAGGTCCGCAAGGTCGCGCCCGACGGGGTGCACACGATCGTCGAGGTGTCCGCCGCCCGCAACGCCGCCGCCGACGTCCGGATGCTGCGTACCGGCGGGGCGGTGTGCGTGTACGCGGACGACGGCGGCGACGAGGTGACGTTGCCGATCCGGCCGCTGATGGGCCCGAACGCGCGCTGGCAGTTCGTGCTGATCTACACCGCGCCGAAGGTGGCGAAGGCGCAGGCGGTCACTGACATCGCGGCGGCGGTGGCGCAGGGCGCGATCCGCGTCGGTGCGGAGGCGGGCCTGCCGCTGCACCGGTATCCGCTGGCGGAGGCCGCGGCCGCGCAGCAGGCGGTGCAGGACAGTGTGGTGGGCAAGGTGCTGGTGAGCACCGCCGACGAGTAGGCGACCGGATTTCCCCGACAGCCGGACAGACGCGAACAAGTTTCGCAACAATGACGGTGCGGGTCACCCCGTAACGGACGGGCGGCCCCGGCGCGGTGCGAACGCCGGGGCCGCCCTCTGGGAGGAATGTCCGTTGGGAACGCGTTCCTACCCGTGTAGGCGACGGTACGCCGCGAAACGTTACGACGCGGTCAGTTCCCGCACGTCGAGGCCGCCGTCGGCGTACCGCGAGCGCACCACCTTCTTGTCGAACTTGCCGACGCTGGTCTTCGGGACCGCGTCGATGAACGCCCAGCGCTCCGGCAGCTGCCAGCGCGCCACCGAGCCGGCGAGGAAGTCCCGCAGCTCCTCCGCGGTCACCGAGGCGCCCTCGCGGACCACCACGGTGGCCAGCGGCCGCTCGTCCCAGCGCTCGTCCGGTACGCCCACCACGCAGGCCTCCAGCACCGCCGGGTGGGCCATCAGCGCGTTCTCCAGCTCGACCGAGGAGATCCACTCCCCGCCCGACTTGATCACGTCCTTGGCGCGGTCGGTGAGCGTGATGTAGCCGTCCGGCGACAGCGTGCCGACGTCACCGGTCCGCAGCCAGCCGTCCCGGAACTTCTCCTCGTCCGGGGCGTCGTCGCCGATGTAGCGGGCGGTCACCCACGGCCCGCGTACCTCCAGCTCACCCACCGACGTCCCGTCGGCCGGCAGCGGCTCGCCCAGCGGGCCGACGATCCGCGCGGTCACGCCCGCCGGGACGCGGCCCTGCGTGTAGCGGTAGCGCCAGGCGTCGTCGCCGGTCGCGCCGGCCGGCGCCCGGGAGACGGAACCCAGCGGCGACATCTCGGTCATGCCCCAGGCGTGGATGACGTCGATGCCGTAGCGGTCGTGGAACGCGTGCATCAGCGCCGGAGGGCAGGCCGACCCGCCCACGATGACCTCCCTGAGCGAGGAGAGGTCCACCTCGTGCGCGTCCAGGTAGGCCAGCAGGTCGGTCCAGATGGTCGGCACCGCGCCGGCCAGCGTGGGCCGCTCGGCGGCGATCATCGCGGCGATCGGCTCGGCCTGGAGGAATCGGTCCGGCATGATCAGCGACGCGCCGGAGAGGAACGCCGCGTACGGCAGGCCCCACGACATCGCGTGGAACATCGGCACGATCGCCAGCTCGCGATCGTTCGGGCCGAGCCCGAAGCCCTCCGGCATGCAGACCTGGAGCGAGTGCAGGTAGATCGAGCGGTGCGAGTAGGCGACGCCCTTGGGGTTGCCGGTGGTCCCCGACGTGTAGCAGAGGGCGGCGGCGTCGCGCTCGTCCACCTCCGGCCAGTCGAAGTGGTCCGGGCGGTCGGCCAGCAGCGCGTCCCAGTGGTGCACGGTGATCCGGTCGCCGGCCGCGGCCAGCAGCGGCGCCGGGTCGCCACCGCCGACCACCACCACGTGGGCCACTGTGGTCATCTCGCCGATCACCCGGGCGAGCAGCGGGATGAGCGTGGTGTCGACGAGCACCACCCGGTCCTGCGCGTGGTTGGCGATGTAGGCGACCTGGTCGGGGAAGAGCCGGATGTTGAGCGTGTGCAGCACCGCGCCCATGCTCGGCACGGCGAAGTACGCCACCAGGTGCTCGTTGTTGTTCCACATGAACGTGCCGACCCGCTCGTCGCCGGTCACCCCGCACTCGTCGCGCAGCGCGTGGGCCAGCCGGGCGGCGCTGCGGCCGACCTCCGCGTACGTCAACCGGCGGGGTTCGGCGCCGGTCCAGGTGACCACCTCCGCCGCGCCGTGCACGGTGGAGCCGTGTTCGAGGATCCGGGCGACCTGGAGAGGGGCATCCATCATCGTGCTACGCATGGGTAACAAGGTAGTGGCGGCGGTCACATCTGCGGAACCCCCCGGAATCGGCGAGGTGATCACGGATGATGCGTAGATTGTCCGGGTGAGCATCTCGTGGGCCGACTCGTACGTGGGGCAGCTCCGCGCCCTGGCCGGTGACCGCACCCTGATGTTCGTCGGCGCGCGCGCCGTGGTGCGCGACAACG
The DNA here is from genome assembly GCF_024519755.1 of Micromonospora sp. Mcm103. NCBI lineage: Bacteria > Bacillati > Actinomycetota > Actinomycetes > Micromonosporales > Micromonosporaceae > Micromonospora > Micromonospora sp. Mcm103. Next base: position 70,785 of record NZ_JALJRJ010000021.1, on the reverse strand, counting down.
CCGCCCGGGTGCTGCTGATCCAGCGTTCCGACAACGGCCAGTGGGCGTTGCCCGCCGGTGCCATGGAACTCGGCGAGTCGATCGCCGACTGCGCGGTCCGGGAGGTCCGGGAGGAGACCGGGCTGCGGGCGCTGCGGGTCAGCGCGTTCGCGCTCTACACCGGCCCTGATCGCACCCACACCAACATGTACGGGCACACGTACCAGGTCTTCACCACGGCGTTCCGGGTCGACGAGTGGGACGGCGAACTCGCCCGGTTCACCGACGAGACCACCGACTCCGGGTTCTTCCACCCGGCGGACTTCCCGCACCCGCTGTCGTCGAGCGTGCACGAGACGCTCGCCGACCTCGACGTGTTCGAGCAGACCAACCGGCTGATCCTCAAGTAGCCGCCGGTCACAGCATCGTCTGCGACTTCGCCTCCATGTCGGCGGCGGCCTCGTCCTTCGACTCCTTTGTCAGCGGCTTGCCGCCCGGCGCGGGCGCCTTCCCGCCGAGCGGGTCGGCGCCGCCGGTGGCGCCCTGCGGGCCGGTGCCGCGCAACTGAAGGTTCGGCATGGCCAGCGTGACCAGCACCGCGATCACGGCGATCAGCCCGGTGGTCAGGAAGACCAGGTGCAGCGACTCGACGAACGCGGCCTGGACGGCGGCGCGTACCGGGGCGGGCAGGGCGAGGATCGCCGCCGGATCGTTGATCGAGAAGTCCCCGCCTGCAGTCACCGCGGCGCGCTGTTCCGGCGGGAGCTGTGCCAGCGCACCCGGCAGCCGCGCGGACATCTCCGAGGTGAGCCGGGACGACAGCACCGCACCGAGGATGGCCACGCCGAACGAGCCGCCGAGCGACCGGAAGAACGTCGCCGACGAGGTGCCCGCGCCCAGGTCGCGGACGCTCACCGCGTTCTGCACGGCCAGGATCAGCGACTGCATGCACAGGCCCAGCCCGACGCCGATCACCACCATGTAGCCGAACGCGAGCCAGAGCGAGGTGTCCACCTGGAGCTGCTGGAACAGCAGCATGCCGGCCACCAGCACGGCCGCGCCGGCCACCGGGAACCACTTGTACCTGCCGATCCGGCTCATCGCCCGGCCGGTGAGCACCGAGGTGACGATGACGCCGGCCATCATCGGCAGCATCAGCAGACCGCTGCGGGTCGGCGAGGCGCCCTTGACGATCTGCAGGTAGAGCGGGATGAAGATGATCGACCCGAACATCACCAGACCGAGCACGAAACCCGCGCCGTTGGCGAGCGCGAACGTGGCGCTGCGGAACAGCCGCAGCGGCAGGATCGGCTCCCTGGTCCGGGCCTCCTGGACGACGAACAGCACGCCCAGCACCGCGCCCGCGGCGAACAGCCCGACGATCACGCCGGAGCCCCAGGCGTACTCGGCGCCGCCCCAGCTCAGCGCCAGCAGCAGGCAGCTCACGCCGGCGACCAGCAGCGCCGCGCCGATCCAGTCGACCGTGTGCTCCCGCCGTTCGAACGGCACCAGCCGCATCACGTGCCAGCAGACCACGATGGCGAGGATCGCCAGCGGCACGTTGATGTAGAAGATCCACCGCCAGTTGTTCTCCGCGAAGTAACCGCCGACGAGCGGTCCGGCCACCGACGACACGCCGAACACCGCGCCGAACAACCCCTGGTAGCGGCCGCGCTCCCGGGGCGACACCACGTCCGAGATGATGGTGAACGCCAGCGTCATCAGGCCACCCGCGCCCAGGCCCTGCACGCCCCGCGTGACGATCAGCTGGGTCATGTCCTGCGACAGCCCGGCCAGCAGCGAGCCGAGCAGGAACATCCCGATGGAGAACAGGAAGACCGGCCGGCGCCCGTACAGGTCGGCCATCTTGCCGTACAGCGGCGTCGAGGCGGTCGAGGCCAGCAGGTACGCGGTGACCACCCACGAGTAGTGGTTGATGCCGCCCAGTTCGCCGACGATGGTCGGCAACGCGGTACCGACGATGGTCTGGTCCAGCGCCGCCAGCAGCATGCCGGTCATCAGACCGAACATCAGCAGGCGGATCTGTCGGGCGGGCAATGCGGGACGGGCGGCCTGGGCGGTCATCCCGCTTCCTATCCCACCGGGGGCGGATCATGCCCCCGGTGGGCGTACGAGTTTCAGCGGGCGGCGTGTCGCCCCTCGGCGAACTCCTCGACGATCTTCGCGCAGAACGCCGGCAGGTCGTCCGGCTTGCGGCTGCTGACCAGCCCGTTGTCGGTGACGACCTCCTGGTCGACCCACTTCGCGCCGGCGTTCGTGAGGTCGGTGCGCAGGCTCGGCCAGGAGGTGATGGTGCGGCCCCGCACTACGTCCGCCTCGACGAGCGTCCACGGGCCGTGGCAGATCACCCCGACGGGCTTGCCGGCGTCGAAGAACGCCTTGACGAACCGGACCGCCTCCGGGTCCGTCCGCAGGAAGTCGGGGTTCGCCACGCCACCGGGCAGGACCAGGGCGTCGTACGCCCCGGCGTCCGCCTCCTCGGTGGTGACGTCGACCTGGTACTGCTTGCCGTGGTCGAGGTGGTTGAAGGCCTGGATCGTGCCGGACTCGATGGAGACCAGCTCGACCTGGGCGCCGGCGTTCTCCACCGCCTCCCGGGGCTTGGTGTACTCGACCTCCTCGACGCCGTCGGCGGCCAGGAAGGCGATGCGCTTGCCCTGAAGTGTCGCTGCCATGCTGTTCTCTCCTCTCCGGGGTACGTCTGAGACGGTTCCCCCGCCCGATGCCGCGAAACCGGACGCATCGGGTGGCCCGCGTCGCGTTTGGCCCGACGGCCCGGGGGGATCCGCAGGGGCATGGCAGGAGCAGCAGCGGAAGAGCGCCGGCTCGCCACAGTCGTGGCGAGCTGGCAGCAGCGCCCCGTGCTGGTCGTCGGGGACGCCATGCTGGACGAGTGGCGGTTCGCCGAGTCGGAGCGGCTCTGCCGGGAGGCGCCCGCACCGGTCCTCACCCTGCGGCGGCGGATCTCCGCCGCGGGAGGCGCCGCCAACACGGCGGTGAACGTGGCGGCGCTCGGCGGCCGGGCCGCGCTGGTCGCCCCGGTCGGCGCCGACGTGGCCGGCGACGAACTACACGACTGCCTGGACCGGGCGGCGGTCTGGGACCGTACGGTGAGCCAGCCGGGCCGGCCCACGCCGGTCAAGCGGCGGATGCTCGCCGGCAACCAGATCCTGCTCCGCGAGGACTCCGGCGGCCCGGAGGAAGGGCTGGACGCCGACGGCGTGGCCCGCCTGCTGACCGCGCTGCACTGCGCCACCGAGGAGCTGCGCGCGGTGGCCGCCGGCCAGCCGCTCACGCTTGTGGTCTGCGACTACGGCCTGGGCGCGCTGCCGTCGGCGGTGCGCGCCTGGCTGGTCGCCAACCGCGACCGGTACGGCACTGTGGCGCTCGACGCGCACGACCTGGCCGACTGGCGCGGACTGAACCCGACAGTGGTGACGCCGAGCTTCGCCGAGGCGACCCGGCTGCTGGCCCGCGCCGCCGCCGGGTTCGCGCACGCCGAACGGGGTGCCGTCCCCAGCGGCGACGTGCACCTGGACCACCCGGCCGAGGCCGACGGCCCGTCCGAGCTGATGGTGGGCGCCGCGCCCGGCGGGTCCGGTGAGCGCGTACCGGGCAGCCCGCACCCGACCTCCGGTACGCCCGCCGCCGAGGCCCCTTCCGGCCCGACCGGCGAGCCGATGCCCGGCGAGGAGCGGGTGGCGCTGACCGGCGACGGCCTGAGCGTCACCGGGACCGGCGTGACGGTGAGCGCGGCGGCCGGCGCCGGCGTGGACCGGGCCGTGCTGGCCGAGTCACGCCTGCCCGAGCTGCGCGCGCACACCGGCGCCGACGTGGTGGCGGTGACCCTGGACACCGAGGGCGCTGTGGTCGGCGGCGCCGAGGGCGAGCCCCGGCGCAGCCACAGCACCCCGGTCCCGGCCAGCCACGCGGTGGGCGCCGGGGACGCGTACCTGGCGGCCATGACGCTGGCGCTCGCCGCCGACGCGGGCCTGCCCACCGCCGCCCAGCTCGCCCAGCTCGCCGCGACCATCACTGTGGCCGACACCGGCACCTGCGTGTGCCGGCGGCAGGACCTGCTGGCCGCGCTCGGCACCGGCCCGGACGAGGGCGGGCACCCGGCGCTGGTCGGCGCCGACGAACTGGCCGCGCTGGTGGACGAGCACCGGCAGGCCGGCCGCTCGGTGGTGTTCACGAACGGCTGCTTCGACGTGCTGCACCCCGGGCACGTCCGCTACCTGACCCAGGCCCGTGCGCTCGGCGACCTGCTGATCGTGGCGGTCAACTCGGACGGCAGCGTCCGCCGGCTCAAGGGCCCGGACCGGCCGGTCAACCCGGTCGAGGACCGCATCGCGCTACTGGCGGCGCTGGCCTGTGTCGACCACGTGGTGGTCTTCGAGGAGGACTCGCCGGCCCGGCTGATCGAGGCGGTCCGGCCCGACGTCTACGTCAAGGGCGGCGACTACCCGCCGGAGATGGTGCCGGAGGCGCCGCTGGTACGGCGGCTGGGCGGGCAGGTGCGCACACTCGGGTACGTGCCGGACCGCTCCACCTCGGCGATCATCGACCGGATCCGCGCCCACCCGGTCACTGACACGGTCGGCGAGAGCAGGCCGGCGTGACCCGTCCGCTCGACCCGGGCACGCCCGGACGGTTCCGGCACCACCGGCGGCTCGACGTGCTGATCCCCACCCGCAACCGGCCCGCCGAACTGGCGGTCACCCTGTCCGGGCTGGCCGCTCAGGAGGGCATACCCGGGTTCGGGGTGGTGGTCAGCGACCAGTCCGACGGTGAGCCCGCGTACGCGCACCCGGCGGCGGCCACCATGGTCCGGGCGCTGCGCCACCGGGGGCACCCGGTGCTGCTGACCCGGCGGCTGCCCCGGCGCGGCCTGGCCGAGCACCGGTCCTACCTGCTGGCCCAGTCGGCGGCCGACGCCGTGCTCTGCCTCGACGACGACGTGTGGCTGGAGCCGGGTGCGCTGTCCCGCCTGGTCACCGCGCTGGACGAGCTGGGCTGCGGGTTCGTCGGCAACGCGGTGCACGGCCTCTCCTACGCCGACGACGTCCGCCCGGACACGCACCAGCACTACGAGGAGTGGACCGGGCCGCCGGTGCCGGAGCGGATCATGCCGGGCACGCCGGAGTGGCACAGGGCGTCCATCCACCCGGCGGCGAACCTGCTGCACATCACCGAGAAGCTGAACCTGGCGGCGGGCGAGTGGCGCGCGTACAAGGTCTCCTGGGTCGGCGGGTGCGTGCTCTACGACCGGGCCAAGCTCGTCGACGCCGGCGGCTTCGACTTCTGGGAGCGGCTGCCCGAGCGGCACCAGGGCGAGGACGTCGCCGCGCAGCTCGCCGTGCTGGAGCGCCACGGCGGCGCCGGGGTGCTGCCCAGCGGGGCCTACCACCTGGAGTCGCCGACCACTGTCACCGAACGCGACGTGGAGGCGTGGGAAGTGGTGCTCAGCGAGTCGCCGGCGGAGGTGTGAGCAGCTCGCGGGCCGCCTCGACCACCTCGGCCACCGGCACGTCGGCCACGAACGACACCCGGTGCGGGCACTCGCCGTCGCCGGGCCGGTGCGGGTAGATCCCGGGTGTGCAGTCGATGCCGCAGACCGGGCAGTGGGTGGTCCAGGCAGCGATCGGGCGGTGCCGCCCGCGCAGCGGCGACGCCCCGTTGATCAGGTTGCCGACCCAGAAGACACCGACTGTCGGCGCGCCCACCGCGGCGGCCAGGTGCAGCGGGCCGGTGTCGTTCGAGACCACGAGCGCGCAGTCCGCGTACGCGGCCGCGAGCGCGCCCAGGCTGAGCGTGCCGACCTGGGGACGCACCGGAACGCCTGCCGCCGCCACCACCGCGTCGACCGTCTCCTGCTCGGCGGGGGTGCCGGTGACCAGCACCTCGTACCCGTCTCCGGTCAGCTCGCGCGCGACCTCGCCGAAGCGTTCCGGCGGCCAGCGCCGCCGCGTGTCGGTGGCGCCCGGGTGCAGCGCGACCCGCGGCCGGGTGGGTTCGCCGAGCACGGCGGCGGCCTCCGCCCGGTCGGCGGCGGTGACCTCCAGCGCCGGGGTGATCGTGGTGGCGGGCGCGCCGACCAGGGCGGCCACCTCCAGGTAGCGGATCACCTCGTGCTGGTAGTAGACGTAGCGCAGCCACCGGTCCAGCGGCGGCGCTCCCTCGGCCCGCAGACCGGCGGTGACCCGCGCGCCGAGCCCGGCCACGAACGGGTTCGAGTTGCCGCCGCCGCCGTGCACCTGCAACGCCAGGTCGAACCGTTCGGCGCGGGCGGCGGCCAGGAACGCCGGGACGTCACCCGGCGACTCGCCGGGCCCCGGGTCGCGGATGCCGGGCACCGCCGGCACCACCAGCACCCGGTCCACCGGGCCGGGCCGGTCGCGCCAGAGCACCGCGTGCCACGGCGCGCCGAGCAGCACGATCTCCGCCGACGGGTACGCCGACCGCAGCGCGTCCAGCGCCGGCAGCACGAAGATGAAGTCGCCGAGCGCGTTGGCGCGCAGCACGGCGATCCGTTCGACGTCAGGGACTCGCTCGCCGACCGGTCCGAGCACCGACGACGGCCCCAGGTCGCGGCGCGGCGAGTCGGAGTCGCCCGACGGGCTGGTCACGCGGTCCCTACGGCCTGTCGATCTCGTCGAGCGCGGTGTCCGGGTGGTGCAGCTCCCGGTCCGCGGCCGGGTCGGCGGGCATCTGCGTACGGCCGGCGCCCGGTCGCGGGCCGGTACGACCGACGGTGATGGTGCGCGGCGCGGGCCGGGACGCCCGGGGCAGGCGTACCCGGAGCAGGCCGTGGTCCATCACCGCGTCGATCCGGTCCGGGTCCACGCGGGACGGCAGGTCCACGCGGTACTCGAAGCCCCGGGTGGTGAACCCGCCAGCGATGCCGTGGTCGGCGTTCACCTCGGCCTCCGACCGGGCACGTACGCACAGCTCCCGGTCGTCCAGCTCGACGGCGACCTCCTCCGGCGCCACTCCGGGAAGCCGGACGACCACCTCCCAGCCGTCGGCCGTCTCGGCCAGATCCACGTCCTGGCTGCCGGACCGTCCGCCGACCAGCCGGCTCAGCTCGGAGCGCAGCGACTGGAGCTCGCCCATCGGATCCCAACCCTGCTGGCGGCCACGCCAGCCCCGTCCGCTGCCCTGTTCGGTCATCGCGCGTCTCCGATCCGCCGTGTCGCCGAGGGGGGTCGCAGCGAGCTGGGCGCGTTCAGATCGTGCTCCGGGTCGACGCCGACACCGAGCCGGTCCACCAGTTCACCGCCGAGCCAGGCGCTGACGCCGAGGATCGCCAGGGCGACCACTTCGATGGCGATCAGCGCGCCGCCGGCCGCGCGGGAGTCGGCGTTGAGCCGGACCGCCCAGACCGCGGCGAACAGCAGGATCACCGCCACGTTGGCGGCGGCGTGGGTGACACCGACCCGCTTGGCGCGGGTGCCGGCCGGCAGGGCGAGCAGGTCGAACGCCCCGGCCGCCGCGGCCAGCAGGCCGCCGATCAGACCGACCGTGATGTTCCAGTACGCGACCTCGGCCAGGAAGCCGGGCCCGCCCACGGTGTCCACCACATCGAAGATCACCGCGGTCACGAAGAGCGCCACCGGGAACATCACGAGCATCGGATGCACGGGATGGCCGAGTACCTTCAGTCGGCTCTCCATCTCGGCCTCCATCCGTCACGTCCGGACGCACGCTGCGAACCGGTCCCTACCCGCCGGTCCCGGGGGCAAACCGGCACTCGACGCGTCTCCTAGGCTGACAGTGGCGGAAACCAGCCCGTCGCGGGCCGGAACCGTCGTGACGATCAACGGACGGGGGAGGAAGACGTGACGACCCGGGAGATCACCAGCGAGGCCGAGCTACGCGAACTGATCGGCACACCGATGCCGCGGGCGGCCGCCAAGGACCGCCGTACGCTGCACGAACGCGACCGGGAGTGGCTCGCCGCCTCGCCGTTCTGCCTGATCGCCACCGCCGGCGCGGACGGCACCTGCGACGTCTCCCCCAAGGGAGACCCGCCGGGCTTCGCGCTGGTGCTCGACGACACCACGATCGCGATTCCGGAGCGGCCCGGCAACCGGCGGGCCGACGGCTACCGCAACATCCTGGCCAACCCGCACGTCGGGTTGATCTTCCTGATCCCCGGCCGCACCGACACGCTGCGGATCAACGGCCGGGCCCGGCTGATCTCCGACGCGCCGTGGTTCGCCGGCATGGAGGTCAAGGGTCACCGGCCGCTGCTCGCGGTCGAGGTCGCGATCGAGCAGATCTTCTACCACTGCGCGAAGGCGTTCCTGCGCTCCGAGCTGTGGCAGCCGGAGACCTGGCAGCCGGACGTGCTGCCGACGCGGGCCCGGCTGATCAAGGAGGTGGAGGCCCCGGCGGAGAGCCTGGCCGACCTGGAGCGCCACTACGGCCCGGCCTACCTGGAGACGCTCTACCGCTGACCGCTGACCGCTGACCGCGTCGGCGCCGAGCGGTGCGCTTGCGTCAGCGCCGGACGTTGCGCTTGCGTTTGCCCCGGCCGGTGTAGGGGCGGCCGTCTCCGACCGGTGCCGACGCCACCGGGCGCGGCCGGTCGGGGCGCGCCGCGTCGCGGCCTGGCCGGGCGGCGCGGTCATGACCCGCCCGGCCGGCGCGGTCGCCTGGTCGGGCGGCGCGCCGGATGCGGGACAGCGTCAGCACCACGCCGGTGCCCAGGGCGGCCAGCCCGACCGCACCGAGTACGCCCTGCACGCGCCCGCGATGCCCGCTGAGCTGCCCGAAGTCGGTGACGAAGTCGCCCGGGTCCGCCGGGTTGACCCAGATCGGCACCTCGGTGCCCGCCGCCCGGCACACCTCGAAGCAGGCCACCTCCTGCGCGTGCGTCCGGCCGTCGACCACGTAGCTGAAGTACATGGTGCTCGACGAGGAACCCTTGTTACCGCCACTCTCGGTCACCTGGTCGACCACCGTCGCCCGGGCGGGCGTACCCCGCTCGCGCAGCGTCACCGCCCAGTCGTCGAGCGCCGACTGGGTGTGGAACGGCAGCCAGAGCAGGGCGGCACCGGCGACCGCCAGCAGCGCGTACGCGAGACTGAGCCAGAGCGGCCGACGCATGATCACGCCGCCATCGTGACCGGGCGCCGCAACCCCCGCCGAGCTACCCGGCCGGGCTGAAGCGCGCCGGCACGCCGACGTCGGACAGGGCGCGGGCGAGGTGCGGCGCGGTCGTCTTCACGTACGCCGCGCCGATGTGCGAGCCACCCCGGTAGATGAGCACGTTGCCGAACACCACAGGGCACCTGTCGGTCGGGCAGACGGCGTCGAACAGGTCGATCATCTTGACCTTCGGCGCGCCGGACACCGCCTGCCGCTGCATCCGGTACGCCGGGTCCTGGTCGTGCCGCTCCCTGTCGAACGCGCACCGGGACAGGCGCTTGCGGTTCTTGTCGGCGCACGTCACCGCCGGGCCGGGGCCCGGGTTGTTGGCGAGCACGACGACCTGCGTGCCCACGGCGTCGAGCTTCTTCCACGCGGACCGGACCCCGGCGACCATCGCCTCGACCGTCGGCTCCTCGGCGTCACTGTCGAAGGCGCGCGCCGCGCCCTGCGAGGTGACCAGGTAGTCGGGCCGCTCCTCGACCAGTTTGCGCATCAGGGACCGGTTCCAGTCGATGCAGTCGGTGTAGAGCTTGCTCGGGTCGTCCGCCCGGACCGCCGGCGCGCTGGTGAACGGGCACGACGCCTTCGCGGCGATCAGGATCTTCCAGTCGTTCTGCTCGGCCAGCACCTGGAACGCGGGCAGCCACTGGTCCATCTTCGAGTCGCCGACGAGCGCGACGGTGGTGGCCGCGTTCGGGTTGCCGTACGTGCAGGACAGCACCTCGGCGCCGTCGACCTGCTGGAAGCACTTGTCCCGGTTGGTGTCGGGCACGTCCATGAAGCCCTGCCGGATCTGCAGCGGATCCGGTTTGATCACGTCGAACCGCTCCGGGACCGGGCCGATCGGGGCGGTACCGGGCGCCGTCGACAGCAACGCGGCCCCCGGGGCGTACTGGCCCTTGGTGGTGGTCGCGGCGGCGGCCCACGCGCCCATCAGCACCAGGACCATGCCGGCGCAGATGCCGACGAGCGTGAAGTTGCCGCCCAGGCTCAACGCCAGACGCGGCGACGTGGAGATCTTCCGCGAGTAGCGCAGCGGGTTCTCCACCAGCCGGAACGTGATCCAGGCCGGGATCACCGAGGCGAGCGCCACCAGCAGGCCCTCGGTCAGCGACAGGTCACCGAAGTGCGCGGCGGCCACCACGAGCATCGGCCAGTGCCACAGGTACAGCGAGTACGACAGGTCACCGATCCATTGGAACGGACGCGTGCCGAGCACCATCACCGGGCCGCGGGGGCCCGCTGCCGCGCCGGCCGCGATCACCGCCGCCGCACCGAGCGTGGGCAGCGCCGCCGCGTACCCCGGCCATGCGGTCTTCCCGCTGACCAGCAGCGCCGCCGCGACGATCGCGGCGAGGCCGAGCCATCCGAGGACGACCGCGACGGACCGGGGCATCCGGGCGGCGCGGACCGCCAGCAGCGCGATGGCGGCGCCGACCCCGAGTTCCCACAACCGCGTGGTGGAGACGAAGAACGCCCGCTGCGGCGAGTTCGCCGTCTCGACGATCGACCAGACGAACGACGGCACCGCCAGCACCGCGAGACCGACCCACAGGACCGGCCGTACGTTCGCCCGCCGGAGCTTGCGCGCGGCGAGGATGGCCAGCACGATCAGCAGCGGCCAGAGCAGGTAGAACTGCTCCTCCACGGCGAGCGACCAGAAGTGCTGGACCGGCGACGGCGCGACGTCCTCGGCCAGGTAGTCGACTGCGCGGTCGGCGAACCGCCAGTTCACGATATAGGTCGCCGCGGCGGCGATGTCGCCGCCGACGCCCTGCCACTCACTCCGGGGTACGAACAGCCGGACCGCGACGGCGGTGGCCGCCAGCACCACGGTGGCGGCGGGCAGGATGCGCTTGGCCCGGCGCGCGTAGAAGCCGACAAGCGAGACCCGGCCGCTGCGCTCGATCTCCGAGATGAGCTGCCCGGTGATGAGGAAGCCGGAGATCACGAAGAAGACGTCGACGCCGACGAAGCCACCGGGGATGAACGGCAGCCCGGCGTGGTAGAGCAGCACCAGCCCCACGGCGACGGCCCGGAGCCCGGCGACGTCGGCCCGGAACCGGCTCGGCGTCGCCTCCCTGCCCGGCTCGCGCGCGGTCGCCGTACCGCCCGGCTCCTCGGAGGGTGCACCTTCCCGATCGGCAACCTTCGTCAACGGCGGGGAAGTCATCGCGATCCTCAAACTCTGCGGCTGGGGGCGAGGGAACGATAGCGGCTGGTCACTCGGCGGGACAATCGCGCCGCGTCACCACCTCACCGGCGCGTGGCCTCGAAACCTGATGCGGTTGAATCGGCTGCGTGGCGAAGACCCTGACGATCACCACCCGCAACGCGAGCTTCCAGCAGTGGCAGGCGCTGCTGACCAACCGCACCAAGCGGCAGCGTACGGGGGAGTTCCTGGTCCAGGGGGTACGCCCGATCACCGTGGCCCTGGAGCAGGGCTGGGAGATCCGCGCGCTCCTGTACCCGGACCGGCAGCCGCTGTCCCGCTGGTGCCGTGACCTGCTCGACCGCGCCGACGCCCGGCGGGTCGCGCTCGCGCCGGAGCTGATGCGGGAACTGAGCGGCAAGGAGGAGGAGTCGCCCGAGCTGCTCGCAGTGGTGGCGCAGCCCGCCGACGACCTGGCCCGCATCCCGGCCGGGCCGGCGATGCTCGTGGTGGTCTTCGATCGCCCCAAGACCCCTGGCAACATCGGCACGCTGGTCCGCTCCGCCGACGCCTTCGGCGCATCCGGCGTGATCATCACGGGCCACGCCGCCGACCCGTACGACCCGAAGGCGGTCCGGGCCAGCACCGGGTCGCTGTTCGCCGTACCGGTGGTGCGCGTCGCCGGCCACCGCGACGTCCTGGACTGGGTCGCCGCGGTGCGCGCGGACGGACTTCCGCAGGTCCAGATCATCGGTACGGACGAGCACGGCGACGTCGACGTCGCCGCGCACGACCTGACCGGCCCCACTCTCCTGCTCATCGGCAACGAGACGCACGGACTCAGCAAGGGCTGGCAGGAGGCCAGTGACCGGACCGTACGCATCCCGATCGTGGGGGCGGCGAGTTCGCTTAACGCGGCGGCGGCCGGGACGGTGGCGCTGTACGAGGCCGCCCGGCAGCGCGCCGGGCGCCGGTAGCGGGCGCGCCGCCACCGGGGCGCCCGGCGCTCCCCTGTCGGTCGGCGCGCTCCTCTATCCGGACGGGCGAGTGGACGCCCGCTGCGAGGCCGCCTGCCGGTGGGCAGCGCTGCCCTCCCGGTAGAACAGGTAGCCGCCGTGGTGCAGGACGTCGCCGTCGAAGCGGCCATCGGCGGTGAACCCGCTGTCGTCCCAGTAGTCGATGTGCTCGCCGGTCACCTCGTACCGGCCGGTGTAGGCGCTCGCCCGGTCGCCACGCGCCTCGTCGTACCGGCCGTCGGGCAGCAGCTCCTGCCGGATGTAGCCGTCGGCGGTGACCCACATCCCGACGTACGGATGGACGGTCCCGGAGGCCGGGGGCCGCGCCTGCGTCGCGGACGGCGCGGACCGCGGCGCGGGCGGTGTCTCCGTGCCGCAGGCGGTGAGCGCCGCCGTCAGGAAGACGGTGGCGGCCTTGCGGTGGTTGGTGCCGGACATGTCAGCCTCGCTGCCGGGTCGGACGGATGATGATCTCGTTGACGTCCACGTCCGCCGGCTGGTCGACGGCGTACGAGATGGCCCGCGCGATCGCGTCCGGCGAGATCGCGTTCCGGCGGTACTCCCGCATCGCCTCCCGGGCCACCGGGTCGGTGATCGACTCGGCCAGTTCCGACTCGACGACGCCGGGCGTGATCGTGGTGACCCGCAGGCTCGGATCGGCCTCCAGTCGCAGACCCTCGGTGATCGCCCACGCCGCGAACTTCGTCGCCGAGTACACCGCGGAGGTCGGCACCACCTCGTGCGCGCCGACGGAGGCGACGGTGATCAGGTGGCCACTGCCCTGTCGCTGGAAGACCGGCAGGACGGCCGCGATGCCGTGCAGCAGACCCCGGACGTTGACGTCGATCATCCGGTCCCACTCGTCCACCAGCAGGGCGTCGAGCCGGGACAACGGCATCAGACCCGCGTTGTTGACGAGCACGTCGACCCGCCCGAACTCAGCCACTGCGCTGCCGACGAACGCCGCGACGTCCTCACGGTCGGCCACGTCGAGCCGCCGTACCCTGATGTTGTCGTGCCGTTGGGCGAGCGCGGCGAGCCGCTCGCGGCGCCGCGCGCCCGCGACCACGGCGTGCCCCTCGGCGGCCAGACGCAGCGCGGTCGCCTCACCGATCCCGCTGCTCGCGCCCGTGACCAGAACGACCTTCTGTGTGGATTCCATGACTCCACGGTGCGGAGTACGGCCTGCTGCAACCAGGGTGCGTCACACCCCGGCTGAGGCTCCTGGCGGCCGGTCGGCCGCGGTTATGTTGGGGTGGTGGACGGCAGCAATCCGCTCGGCGAGTTCCTGCGTGCCCGGCGTGAGACGACCAGTCCGGCGGAGGCCGGCATCGTCTCCTCGGGCCGGCGCCGCACGCCGGGTCTGCGGCGCGAGGAGGTCGCCCAGCTGTCCGGGGTCAGCACCGACTACTACGCGCGCCTGGAGCAGGGGCGGGAACAGCATCCGTCGGAACAGATGCTGAACGCCCTGGCCCGCACCCTCGGGCTCGACGCCGAGGAGGCGGCGCATCTGCACCTGCTGGCCAGGATCGGCCGCAAGCCTGTCCGCCGGGGTACGCGGGAGACCGTCCGGCCGAGCCTGCTGCGCCTGATGGACGGCTGGCTGCACACACCCGCGCTGATCATCGACCGCAGGATGGACGTGCTTGCTGCCAACCGGCTCGGACGCGCCCTGTTCGCCCAGGTGTTCGAGGCCGACGAGCCCAACCTCGTCCGGTTCGTCTTCCTCGACCCGGCGGCCCGCTCCTTCTATCCCCACTGGGACCGGGTCGCGCGGTCCAGCCTGGGCGCGCTGCGGGCCGCCGCGGCCGACATGCTCGACGACGCGCGGCTCACCGAACTGGTCGGCGAACTCTCGCTGAAAAGCCCGGAGTTCCGCCGGCTGTGGGCCCGTCACGACGTACGGGGAAAGACGCACGAGGCGAAGCTGTTCCACCATCACGACGTCGGCGAGCTGACCCTCACGTACGACTCGCTCACCGTCGCCGGTGCGACGGGCCAGCAACTGGTCGTCTACCAGGCCGAGCCGGGCAGTCGTTCGGCGCAGGCCCTGGCGCTGCTGGGGACGGTGGCCGCCGAACTGCCCGCTCCGGGCAGAACGGCCCGTACGGCCTCGTAACGGCCTCTACAGCCGACGTGCCACCGGTGATCCCGACTGTTCTCCTGATGGGATTTCCCAGCGGCGCGAGGACGATCATCCGATGCGACAGGAGCATCCGCGGCACGTACCCGATCGCGCCGACCCGGGCAGATGGGCGGTCGCCCGCTGGCGGCGCGCCCTTGCGATTCTCGCGCCGCTGGTCGCCGCGGTGCTCGGCGCCGCGATGGCCACGCAGTGGGAGGTCGGCGGCGGCCGAGCCGTCAGCTCTCTCCCCGCTCCGGCGCGATGGATGGCCGAGAACCTGCCGTTGTTCGACGCTGGGGAGCCGGCGTGGATCTGGCGTGGGCCCTTCTTCGTGTCGGTGCTGCTGACGCTGCCGCTCGTCTGGACGGTGACCGGCCACGCCACCGCGACGCCTCGGCGCCTCACGCGGTACGGGCTCCTCGCCGCGGCCATCGCGATCGGCCTGGAATACAACAGCCCCGGGTACGGGTGGATTTTCGACCTCCTGGCCCTGCTGACGGCGCTGGTGGGCACCGTCTGGTGTGGCCTGCAGGGGCTGCGACGCGGTGTGCTGCCACGCCGCGTCGCGTGGGCGCTCGTCGCGGCACTGCCGTTGACGCCACCGGCCGGTTTCCTCACGTTCTGGTACCTGCCGCCCGGTCTGACCATGGGCATACTGCTGGCCTGGGCGGCTGCCGCAGGCTGGTCCGGCCGGCCGCGTTCGCGGACCGGCACCCCGTCGGTGGAGGGATGATCGGCCCTCGGAAACGGCGAAGCCCAGGCCGATGACCTGGGCTTCTGTACCGAGCCGCCTGACGGAATCGAACCGTCGACCTACGCATTACGAGTGCGTCGCTCTAGCCGACTGAGCTAAGGCGGCAACGATCGCCAAGTGTACGGCACTCCCTGCCGGAAGCCGAACCGGATCCCCCACCCCCGAACCCGGACACCCGACCACATCCGCCCCGCTACGGGAGAGACTTCGCGCCCGGTCCGGACTACCCTGCGGCGGGTGACCGACGAACCGCCGCGACCACCGGCTCCCGAGGCGCATCCCGGCGAGCGGGCCACCCGCCGCCCCCGCAGCATCGACCCCCGGGAGCTGGGTTTCACCCCGCGCCGGCCGGTGCCCTGGCTCGCGCCGCTGCTGCTGATCAGCACCGGCCTGCGGACGTTGCTGGCCATGCTGTTCGGGGCGTACCTGGACAAGCGCGAGTTGCAGAACGCGTTCGGCGACGGCACGTTCCGGCAGGTCGGGCCGGACGGCGGGCTCTGGCTCGACTACGTGGCCGACCTGGGTGACGGCTTCGACGCCACGTACTCGGTGGCGTACCTGCTCGCCCAGCCGGAGCTGACAGTGGACGGCCATCGCCTTCCCCGCGCGCAGACGCTGGTGATGGGCGGCGACCAGGTCTACCCGGCGGCGGGCTACGAGGCGTACGAGGACCGCTGCAAGGGCCCGTACCAGTCTGCGCTGCCGGTCGCCCCGCCGGAGCAGCCGACGCTGTTCGCGGTGCCTGGCAACCACGACTGGTACGACGGGCTGACCGCGTTCCTGCGCCTGTTCGTGCGCACCCGGGACCGGCACTTCGGCGGCTGGGGCACCGGCCAGTCCCGCTCGTACTTCGCCGTCGAGCTGCCGGCCGATTGGTGGCTGCTCGGCCTCGACGACCAGTCCGGCTCGTACCTGGACGACCCGCAGCTCACGTACTTCGACGAGGTGGCCCGCAAGCTCACCCCGGAGTCCAAGGTGATCCTGGCGGTGCCGGCACCGACGTGGGTCAAGGCCGTCGACCACCCCAACGCGTACGACTCGATCGACTACTTCATCCGTACCCTCGTCGCACCGACCGGGGCGCAGGTGCGGGTGCTGATCTCCGGCGACCTGCACCACTACGCCCGCTATGCCGGGACGGACCGGCAGCTCATCACGTGCGGCGGTGGCGGCGCCTACCTCTACCCCACGCACCGGCTGCCCGAGAAGCTTGAGGTGCCGCCGCGTGACACGCTGACCCGCCGGGCCAGCAACACCCAGGAGTACGACCTTGCCGCGCGCTACCCCGACAAGGCGCGCTCCCGCCGGTACGGCTGGGGGATCTTCGCCCGGCTACCGTTCCGCAATCCAGGCTTCACCACGCTGCTCGGCACCCTGCACACGCTGCTGATGCTCGCGATGGCCGGGGTGGCGGTGCAGCGGGTGGGCACCACCGAGCAGCGCCTGTTCAGCGTCCCGCTGGCGATCATGCTGGTGGTGGCGATGATGGGCGCGGTGTTCTTCGCCAAGCCGCCCACGGCGGGCGGGAAACGGCACGCCCGGCACTGGATCCTCGGGGTGGTGCACGGGCTGGCCCAGATAGCGCTCGCCGCCGGGGGAACGTGGGTCTGGTTGCAGCTGCCGTTCTACGACTGGCCGTGGCCGATGCCGGCGGTCGCCGCGGTGGTGCTCTACGGGCCGGTGAGCGGGCTGGTGGCCAGCCAGCTCGTGGCGCTCTACCTGCTGGTGGCTGGAGCGTTCGGGGTGAACCTGAACGAGTTGTTCGCGGCGCAGGGCATCGAGGATTCGAAGGCGTTCCTGCGGTTCCGGATCGACAGGGACGGCACGCTGACGATCTACCCGATCGCCGTCGACAAGGTGTCCCACGACTGGCAGTTGAACCCCGACCAGTCCCCCACCGCCTCCTGGCTGACCCCGAAGACCCCCCTGACCCCCCGCCTGGCCGAGCCCCCCATCGTCATCCGCTGACCCCACCCGGCACACACCCGGACCTCACTCCGTTGATCATGAAGTTGGCGGCGAAGTCGATCACCATTTCGACCGCTAACTTCATGATCGACGAGAAAGACCGGGAGAGGGAGGGAGGGCAGCGGGTCAGGGCTGGGGGTAGTACTGGTCGTGGGCCTGCCTGGGGCCGCACACCGACGCCCGGGAGCACATCGAGCGGGAGCCGTCCGCGTCCAGACGGACCGTCACCGCGTCGCGCGGGACACTGTGGCCGACCACCTTGCCCTCGCCCTGCGGCGTGGACACCCGGCTGCCGACCGCCGGGGCCGACTCCTGGAACTTCTGGTACAGCGGGTGCTCGTACTTCAGGCAGCACATCAGCCGCCCGCACGCCCCGGAGATGCGCAACGGGTTGAGCGGCAGGTCCTGGTCCTTCGCCATCCGGATGGTCACCGGCTCGAAGTCGGTCAGGAACGTGGCGCAGCACAGGTCACGACCGCAGGAACCGATGCCGCCCTGCACCCGGGCGGAGTCGCGGGCGGAGAGCTGCCGCAGCTCGACCCGGCAGTGCAGCGTGGCGCCCAGGTCGCGGACCAGCGAGCGGAAGTCGACGCGGTGCGGCGCGGTGAAGTAGATGGTGGTGCGGTCACTGCCGTTCTCGGGCGTGGCCAGGACGTGGTCGACGGCGACCACCTTCATCGGCAGGCCGTGTTCGCGGATCAGCCGCTTGGCGGCGACCTTCGCCTCGGCCTTGCGCCGGCGCAGCATCTCGTCGCGGCGCAGGTCGTCGTCGCCGGCGATCCCGGCCAGTTTCGGGAAGCTGTCGGTGTCCTCGCTGACCCACTGCGCGGCCCACACGCACTCGGCCACCTCGGGCCCCTCGTCGGTGGGCACCAGCACCCGGTCGCCCACCTGCGGGCGTAGCTCGCCCGGGTCGAGGTAGTAGAGGCGCCCGTACCGGTTGAAGCTGACCGCGCAGAGCATGCCCATACGCCACACCCTACGCGGATCGACGACCGCCGCACGGCGCACCTGTCGCCGCCCGGTCACCCACCGCAGCGATCATCGACGTCGACCCGGCCGAACCGGCCCCATCGCCTCGCCCGGACGGCTGAATCTCCGTGGGGCCCCTGACAAACACCGCCCGGGCGCGTTGAGTGAAGGCATACCTGCGGGGGGTGCAGGAAGGCCACGGCGTCGCCGCCGTCACCCGGCCACGGCCGGATCGGCGCGCGACGCCGTGGGCCGTCAGTAGCCGATCCGGGTGGTGCCGCCGTAGCGCGGTGCGGTGGTGGCGCGGTCCCGCCACTGTGTCTCGGCCAGGCTCGGCCCCCATTGGCGCAGCAGCGTCTCGGCGCCGTCGTAGGCCACCCCGAGCACACCCAGGACCCTCGTGGCGATCTCGGCCGCGGCCCACGCCCCGGCCCGTCCGGCCTCGGCGCCGGGCCTCGTCGCCGCGTGCACCGCGACCGCCTCGGCCGAGCCCAGCACCTCGGCCAGTGCCCGGGCCAGCGCGGCCCGGCTGCCCTCCACCCAGCCGGCCAGCGCGTCGGCGTAGCCCGCCGTCGACTCCAGCCGCCCGACCAGGCTCTCCGGCCCCTCGTCCAGGTGCCGCAGCAGGGCGGCACGTGCCTCGTCGTACGCCGACGCGGCGGCACCGGACCAGGCGACCTGGTCGGCCAGCAGCGCGCAGGTGTCGTCGTACCCCCGGACGAGCCGGCGCACGGCGTGGCCGGCGCCGGTCAGCGGCGCGGGATGCAGGTCGAGGAACTCGCGCACGGCCGCGCCGGGAAGCACCTGCATGCGGCGCAGCAGCGGCCAGAGCCGGTGCCCCTCGGGCGCACCGGCGGCCAGCAGCGTGTCGACGCGGGCGAGCAGGTCGAGCCCCGGCTCGGCGAGGCGGTCGAGCGCGTCCATCAGGCCTCCCGGGCCAGCCGCCGGGCGACCGCGTCGTCGGCGGCGGCGTAGCGGTCGGCGGCGCTGCGCAGCGCCGCCGCGGCGGCGGCGAGCCGGACGGCGGCGGCCTGCGCCTCGCGCGCCCGGTCGGCTGTGGCAAGGGTCCACTGGCGGTGCAGTGCGCGGCCCACCTCGCCGGGGCGGCCGGTGGCGTGCGCGCCGAACGCGGGATGCGGCGGGTCGGTGGCGGTCACCGTGCGGGAGAGGGTGGCGAGGGTCGCGCCCGCCTCGTCGAGACGGGCGGCCAGGGCACGCAGCGTCTCCATGTCAGGCCCCCGCCAGCGGCCGGTAGGCCGCGAACGTCTCGTTGTGCAGCTTCTCCCGCGCCCACTGCGCCGCGTCGGCGGCGGCGGTGACGGCGGCCTGCACCGAACCGGCGACGTCGCGCGGGCTGCGGTGGTGCAGCGGGCCGAGGAAACGCACGTCGGTGATGCGTCCGCCGGCGGTCACCACCACCTCGACGAGCCCGTCGGGTGAGCGGACGGTGACCTCGACCGTCGCGACCGCCTGGTCGAACTCGGCCTGCAGGTTCTCGATCCGGCGGTAGCGCCGCACCGCCTCCTCGATCCAGGCCTCGTCGATCTCGCCCCGCGGCATCGGCGGACTCCTCCCGGCCGGTCCGGCCTTCACTGAGCGTGCCGCCTCGGTCACCACGGCATCACCGGACCGTACCGCACGCCAATCGCGCGTGTCGATGCCCTGTGGACAGTGCGGAAGGGGTCGGCTCAGCCGCGCCAGAGGGCCAGCATCATCGCCTCCACCGCGATCCGCGGCTTGACGTTGGCCTCGATCGCCGCGCGGCACTCCAGCACCGCCTCCAGGCGGCGCAGCGAGCCCTCGGCGTCCCACTTCTGCGCGCCCGCCGAGGCGAGCGACGCGGTGTCGGTGTGCACCGGGGCGACCGGCGCCCGCAGCGCCATGACGATCGCGTCCCGGTAGAACCCGGCCAGGTCGACCAGGGCCCGGTCGAGCGCGTCCCGCTGGGCGCGGGTGGCACGCGACTTCTGCCGCTTCTCCAGATCCTTGAGCTGACCGGCCGCGCCGCGCATGGCGCCGGCCGCGCCCCGGCCGGTGCCGCCCGCGCCGAGCGCGGTCTGCAACGCCGTACGCTCCGCCTCGTCGATCTCCGCGACGGACGCGGCGGCCTCCGCCTCGGCGGCCTCGATGAGCGCCGAGGCCGCGTCGAACGCCGCGCCCACGCCGGTCAGCCGACGCGGTACGGCGAGCACCGCGTCACGCCGCTGCCGGGCCTCCGGGTCGCGGGCGAGCCGCCGGGCCCGGCCCACGTGCCCCTGCGCCGCCGCGGCGGCCCACTCGGCCACGTCCGGCGCGATGCCGTCACGGCGGACCAGCACCTCGGCCACCGCTGCGGGGGGCGGCTGCCGCAGGGGTACGACGCGGCAGCGCGACCGGATGGTCACGGAGATGTCGTCCGGGTGGGTGGACGGGGCGCAGAGCAGGAAGACGGTACGCGGCGGCGGCTCCTCGATCGCCTTGAGCAGCGCGTTGCCGGCGGCCTCGGTGAGCCGGTCGGCGTCCTCGATGATCACGATCTGCCACCGGCCGCCGGACGGCGCGCTGGCCGCCCGCAGCACCAGCGCGCGCATCTCGTTGACGCCGATGGACAGGCCCTCCGGCACCACGAGGCGGACGTCCGCGTGGGTGCCGGTGAGCGTGGTGTGGCAGCCGGGGCAGGTGCCGCACCCGGTGCCGTGCACGCACTCCAGGGCGGCGGCGAACGCGCGGGCGGCCACCGATCGGCCCGATCCGGGCGGCCCGGTGAAGATCCAGGCGTGGGTCATGCCGGCGCCCGGATCGGCTGGCGCCGGACCCGGGTCGCCGTCGTGCTCCTCGGCGAGCGCGTCGAGGTCGTCGTACCCGCCCGCGGGGGACGTCACCGGCGCGCGCAGCAGGGCGGCGGCCGAGGCGGCGGCCCGCCGCAGCATGGCCACCGCCTCGTCCTGCCCGACCAGATCGCCGAAGACGTCGGTCATCGTCGGGGTTGCTCCATCGTCACCAGCTCCGCGTCGGATAACTCGGGCTGGACCGAGGTGTCCGGGCCCTGCGCCGGACGGGGGTGCACGATGCCGGCCGGATCGGCGAGCAGCTCGCCCACCCGGCGGGCGACCGCGTCGGCGGTCTCGTCGATCGGGCGGGACGCGTCGAGCACCAGGTAGCGCTTCGGGTCGCCGGCGGCGAGGTCGAGGAAGGCGTACCGGACCCGCTCGTGGAACGTCAGCGACTCGGCCTCCAGCCGGTCGGTGCCCTCGGCGCGGTCCTCGACCCGGCTCAGGCCGGTACGCGGCTCGACGTCGAGCAGCACCACCAGGTCGGGCTTGAGGCCGCCGGTGGCCCAGGAGGAGAGCCAGGAGACCTCGTCCACCGGAAGCGTCCGGCCGGCGCCCTGGTAGGCGAGCGACGAGTCGACGTACCGGTCGCTGATCACCACAGCGCCGCGTACGAGCGCCGGGCGGACGACTGTGGCCACGTGGTGCGCCCGGTCGGCGGCGTAGAGCAGCGCCTCGGCGCGCGGCGACGGCGCCTCGCCGGGAGTGGTGCCGAGCACCAGGGAGCGGATCCGTTCGCCGACCGGCGTGGCACCCGGCTCGCGGGTGACCACCACGTCGCGGCCCTGCGCGCGCAGCCGGTCGGCGAGCTGGGCGAGCTGGGTGGACTTGCCGGCGCCCTCGCCGCCCTCGAAGACCACGAACAGGCCGCTGGAGACGAACGGTTCGGCCGGCATCAGCGGGCGGCCCCGGATCGAGCCCCACAGGTCGGCGAGGACCGGTACGCCCTTCTTGTCGTCCATCTGGCCGAACGCGCTGATTCCGGCGATGATGCCGGCCGCGCCGGCGGCGAGCAGCAGCAGGCGGGTGGAGGAGATGGAGATGCCCAGGTCGGCGATGGTGAGCTGGCGGGAGCCGCCGACGCCGACCAGGAGGCTGCTGAGCGCGATGGCCAGGATCAGCACCAGCCGGGTGCCGATCTGCACCACCGCGAAGACCCGGCCGCGCACCTCGTCGGCCACCTCGCCGCCGAGCAGCGTGGTGCCGGCCAGGAAGGCCATGCCGGCGCCCGCGCCGACCAGGATCGCGCCGAGGATGGCCATCGACAGGTGGATGGCGAACGCGAGCACCAGCACGGAGGCGCTGGCGAGCACGATGCTCATGCCGAACCAGCGGCGGCGGGACATGTCCCGCACGATCATCGGCCCGAGGCCGATGCCGAGCGCCAGGCCGACGAAGATCGCGCCGAAGAGCAGCGAGAACGCGGCATCGCCGGCGCCGAGCGAGTTCGCGAAGAACTTGCCCGTGCCGACCACGATGCCGCCGCCGGCGAACGCGCCGAAGATGCCCAGCACCAGGCCACGCACCAGCGGGGTCTGGCCGATGTATTTCCATCCCTCGGAGAACTGCCGGAACATGCTCTGCTCGGTGCGCTCCGCCTCGGCGCGCTGGGCTTGGCTGATCTCCTTGATCCCGATCGCCACCACGAGCGCGGTGGCCAGGCGGGAGAGGGCGTTGAACCAGAGCGCGAGCTGGGCCGGCTCGGCCCAGTTCGGCAGGTCGCCGCCGAACGCGCCGGGCAGGCCGCGGGTCAGCACGGCCAGCGCGACGGCCGCGGCCACCGGCGTCAGGCCGTACGTGGTGATCAGCGTGAGCTGGTTGGCCGCCTCCAGCCGGGTACGCGGGATGAGGTTGGGGACCGCCGCCTCCTTGGCCGGGATCCACAGCAGGGTGATCGACTCGATCAGGAACGTGGCGATCAGCGCCCAGCCGACCACCAGCCCGCCCGCGGCGCCGGTGAGCGCGTACAGCGGGATCGAGGCGAACAGCACGAAGCGCAGCAGGTCGCAGATGACCATCGTCCACCGGCGGTCGAACCGGTCGGCGAACACGCCGGCCACCGGGCCGAGCACCAGCGCCGGGAGCAGCCGGATCGCGGTCACGCCACCGAACGCGGCGCCCTGGGCGGTGCTGCCGGAGACCTGGGAGGCGGCGAACAGCGCGGTGGCGAGCAGGCCGAGCCAGTCGCCGAAGGAGGCGGCGCTGAGCACGATCCACAGCCTGCGGAACGGCCGGATGCGCAGCACCGAGCGGATGGCGGCGACGCCGGAGTGGTCGGCGGCTGTCCCGGACGACGACACGCCGGGCGACTCGCCGTTGTTCTGGCTTTCGATGGCCGTACCTCCACGTGCCGGCCCAGGTCTGGGCATCCCCGGTGGAACACTCTAGTCGCGCAGGAAGGGTCGTCCCCCGCGACATTCACCTGCTCGCCGAGCCTAGGCCGCCGGGACCACCGCCCGCAGCCCGGACAGACGCGAGGGTATTTCGCATTGCCGTCCAGACAGTTAGCGTGCAGACGTGGCCATCGACCGTGACAAACTTCGCGAGCGTCTCGACCGGGCGACCGCTCACCTCGACCCGCCGTACGCCGTGGTCGACCTCACCGCGTTCGACACCAACGCCGAGGCGCTCGCCGGCCGCTCCGGCGGCAAGCCGCTGCGCGTGGCGAGCAAGTCGGTACGCGTCCGCGAGCTGCTGACCCGGGCACTCAAGCGGCCCGGCTGGCACGGCGTGATGGCCTTCACGCTGCCCGAGGCGCTGTGGCTGGTCCGCTCCGGGGTCAGCGACGACGTGCTCGTGGCGTACCCGACGGCCCACCGGGGCGGCCTCGCCGAGCTGGCCGCCGACCCGGCGCTCGCCGACGCGGTGACGCTGATGATCGACGACACCGCGCAGCTCGACCTGATCGACGCGGTCTGCCCGCCCGCGCGCCGCCCCGCGCTGCGGATCTGCCTCGACCTGGACGCCTCCTGGCGCCCGCTGGGCGGCCGGGTGCACGTCGGCGTGCGCCGCTCCCCGGTGCACAGCGCCACGGCGGCCGGTGCGCTCGCCTCGGCCGTCGCCGGTCGGCCGGGCTTCCGGCTGGTCGGCTTGATGTCGTACGAGGCACAGATCGCCGGCCTCGGCGACGCGCCGCCCGGACAGGCGATGCTCGGCTCGGCGATCCGGGTCGCGCAGCGCGGGTCGTACCGGGAACTGCTCGCGCGCCGCTCGGCTGCGGTCGGTGCGGTACGCGAGCACGCCGACCTGGAATTCGTCAACGGCGGCGGCACCGGCAGCGTGGCCGCCACCAGCGCGGACCCCGCGGTCACCGAGGTCACCGCGGGCTCCGGCCTGTACGGGCCGACGCTGTTCGACGCGTACCGTGCCTGGCGGCCGACCCCGGCGGCGTTCTTCGCCTGCTCGGTGGTCCGTCGCCCGGCACCCGGGCTGGCGACGGTGCTCGGCGGCGGCTGGATCGCCTCCGGCCAGGCGGCGAGCAGCCGGCTGCCGCGGCCCTGGCTGCCGCACGGGCTGAAGCTGCTCGGCGCGGAGGGCGCCGGCGAGGTGCAGACCCCGCTGGCCGGGAAGGCCGCCGACGACCTGCGCGTCGGCGACCGGGTGTGGTTCCGTCACGCCAAGGCGGGCGAGCTGTGCGAGCACGTCAACGAGGTGCACCTGATCGAGGGGGACGCGGTGGTCGCCACCGTGCCGACCTACCGGGGCGAGGGGCACGCCTTCCTCTGAGCCGCCCCGCGGCTCCGCCCACCACGTGACGACGGCGGGCCCCGGCGCACCCGGGAACCCGCCGCTCGGCGTGCCGCTCAGCCCTGGTGGACGGCCTCCGTGGGGGCGTTCACCTGCCGGTGCAGGTACTCCCGGATGAGCGCCTTGGCCTCGACCAGCACCCGCTCGTCGCCGTCGGTGCGGCGGCGGAAGGCCAGCTTGATCAGGGCATCGGCGGCCTCCACCGCGACCTCCAGGTGGAACCGCAGGTCGGGTACACCGGCCAGGCCGAAACGCTCGGTGAGTACGCGGGCGAGCTGCTCCGCGATGACCCCGTTGTTGTCCCGCTGGTCGTCCAGCAGGTGCAGGTCGACCACGTCGCCGAAGTGCAGGGTACGGAAGCCGGGGACGGTGCGGTGCATCGAGATGTACTCGTCGATCGCCGCGTCGACGCCGTCCCACCAGTGGGTCAGGTCGTCCGAGGAGAACCGCTCGTCGAGCCGCTGGAGGTAGGACTCCATGGTGCGCAGCGTCAGCGCCTGCACGATCGCCCGTTTGTCCGGGAAGAACTGGTAGACCGACCCGATCGCCACCTCGGCACGCTCGGCGAGCAGGGTAGTGGTCAGCCCTTCGTACCCCACCTCGTCGACGAGCTCGGCGCAGGCGTCCAGCATCCGCTGGACCCGCGCGACACTTCGACCCTGCACCGGTACCCGACGCAGCGGCCCGGTCGTGGCGGCTGGTGTGGACACTCGGCGCCACCCCCCTTCGACGGATGAACATATCTGCACGTCACGAGTCTGTGACTACCGGTACAACGAGCCGGGCTCGATTGCGGTATTTACCAGGCACAACGTTCCTGATATGAATTCAGTTCATATTCATGTCGAGGAGTGGCCGCGATGACCGGTACCACCGCCACCTGGTCCAACTGGGCCGGCAACCAGCACAGCACCGCGCTCCTCACCGTGCGCCCGCATAGCGTCTCCGACGTGGCCGAGGCGGTGCGCCAGGCCGCGGCGGCGGGCCGGACCATCCGGGCCACCGGCAGCGGCCACTCCTTCACCGCCACCGCCGTCGCCGACGGGCACCGGATCGACCTCGCCGCGCTGGAGACGGACGTCGAAGTCGATGTGGCGCGCCGCCTGGTCACCGTACCGGCCGGGATGACGTTGCACACGCTCAACGAACTGCTCGCCGGGCACGGCCTCGCGATGCCGAACCTCGGCGACATCGACGCCCAGACCATCGCCGGTGCGCTCTCCACCGGCACCCACGGCACCGGCGCGAAACTGGGCTGCCTGTCCACCTTCGTGGCCGGGCTGACGCTCGTCACCGGCACCGGCGAGGTGCTGCGCTGCTCGGCCGAGGAGAACCGCGACGTGTTCGACGCCGCCCGGGTCGGGCTCGGCGCGGTCGGCGTGCTGGTCGAGGTCACGCTGCGCTGCGTGGACGCCTTCGTGCTGCGCGCGCACGAACGCCCGGCCCCGCTCGCCGAGGTGCTCGGCGACCTGCCCGGCCTCTACGACGCGCACGACCACGCCGAGTTCTACTGGTTCCCGTACACCGACCGGGTGCAGGTCAAGACCAACGACCGGGTACCCGCCGACGATCAGCCACTGCCCGGCTGGCGCGGCTGGCTGGACGACGAGTTCCTCTCCAACACCGTCTTCGCCGGCGCCTGCCGCCTCGGCCGCGCCGTACCCGCCCTCGCACCCACTATCAGCGCCGTCTCCGCCCGCGCGCTCACCGAACGCACCTACACCGGCCGCTCCGACCGGGTGTTCTGCACGCCGCGCCGGGTCCGCTTCGTGGAGATGGAGTACGGCCTGCCGCGCGAGGCGCTGCCGACCGCGCTGGCCGAGCTGCGCCGGATCGTGGACCGGTTGCCGTTCAAGGTGCTGTTCCCGGTCGAGGTGCGGTTCACCGCCGCCGACGACATCTGGCTGTCCCACTCGTACGGGCGGGACTCGGCGTACATCGCCGTGCACCAGTACGTGGGCATGCCGTACGAGCCTTATTTCCGCGCGTTCGAGGAGGTGGCGGCGGAGCTGGGTGGTCGCCCGCACTGGGGCAAGCTGCACTGGCGTACCGCCGACTCCCTGGCGGCGGCCTACCCGAGATTCGCCGACTTCCAGTCCGTCCGCACCCGCCTGGACCCCCACAACATTTTCCAGAACCCCTACTTGACCCAGGTCCTGGGCGCCTGAAGATCTTGGTACGAGGACGCCCTTTGAGGGGCGTTTCCGTACCAAGATCTCGGCGGTTGTCCACAGGGACAGCGACGACGGGCGCTGTTCGGGTGAGGTTGCCGGTGTGGAGATGCCAGGGGACGACGCGGGCGAACTGAGCTGGTTGCTCTTCCATCAGGCGCGCGTGCTGGGTGCGGCGCAGGCTCGGCGGTTCCTGTCCGAGAAGGCGGTCCGGCACCGCATCGCCAGCGGGCGCTGGCGGCAGGTGCACCCCAGGGTCTACGTCACGCACGACGGTCCCGTCGGCCCGGATGAGCGACGCTGGATCGCGGTGCTGGCGGCTGGACCGGCCGCGACGTTGGGCGGGCTCACCGCGGCCCAGTGCTGGGGACTCAGGCGCTACGAGAGCCGGCTGGTGCATCTGCTGCTGCCTGCGCGGCACCAGACCCGGGCGCTGCCACCTGGCGTACGGATCCACCGCACCACAGTGCTGCCGTCGGAGGACGTGCTCGCGGTCGGCCGGCCCCGCCGGACCATGCCGGCCCGCTCGCTCGTCGACGCGGCGCAGTGGGCGGCGACCGACGAGGAGGCACGTGCCGTCGTCGCGGCGGGCTTCCAGCAACGCCTGGTGTGGGGCGACGACCTGCACCGGGTGTTGGAACGGCTTCCCCGGGCTCGTCGCCGCCGCCTGATCATGACGACTGCCACCGACGCGGCGGGCGGCGCCCACTCCCTCGCCGAACTCGACTTCCTCGATCTCGTCCGGCGGGCCGGGCTGCCCGAACCGTCCCTCCAGGTCGTGCGGCGGGACGCCACCGGGCGGCGGCGCTACCTGGATGTCTGGTTCGAGCGGTGGCGTGTGCACGTCGAGATCGACGGCGGGCAGCACCTCGACCCGAGGACCGCCTGGGCGGACATGCAGCGGCAGAACGACGTGTGGGCCACCGGTGACCGGGTGCTCCGCTTCCCCGCCTGGGCCGTCCGCAACGACCCCACCCGAGTCGTGACCCAGTTGCGTGCCGCCCTGCGATCCGCGGGCTGGCCGGGCTGAGATCTTGGTACGGACCCGCCCCTGGAAGGGCGCCTCCGTACCAAGATCACTCGTTCGGGGTTGAGGTCGCCTTCTTGGGGGCGGCCTTCTTGGCCGTCGTCTTCTTGGCCGCCGTGGTCTTCTTCGCGGCCGTCGTCTTCTTGGCCGCCGTCGTCTTCTTCGCCGGGGCGGCCTTCTTCGCGGCCTTCTTCTTCGGCCCCGGGCCCTTCGCGCGCTTCTCGGCCAGCATCTCCGACGCCTGCTCCAGCGTCAGTTCCTCCGGCGTCTGCCCGCGCCGCAGCGACGCGTTGAACTCGCCGTCCGTCACGTACGGCCCGAAGCGCCCGTCCTTGATCACCAGCGGCTTCTCGGTGAGCGGGTCGTTGCCCATCTCCCGCAGCGGCGGAGCGGCCGCCCGGCGCTGACGCGTCTTCGGGGCGGCGAGCAACGCCAGCGCCTCGTCCAGCGTGACGGTGAACATCTTGTCTTCCGAGTCCAGCGAGCGGAACTCGTCACCGCGCTTGACGTACGGGCCGTAGCGGCCGTTGTTGGCGACCACCTCGGCGCCGTCCGGGGCCACGCCGATCAGCCGGGGCAGGCGCAGCAGCTGCAGCGCCTGCTCAAGGGTGAGGCTGTCCGGCGTCTGCGAGCGCAGCAGCGACGACTTGCGCTCGCCGCTCGCCACGTACGGGCCGAACCGGCCGGACTTGAGCACGATCGGCTCGCCGGTCGACGGGTCGTCGCCGAGCTTGCGCTCACCGCCGCCGCCGAGGAACAGCTCGTGCACCTTCTCCGGGGTCAGCTCGTCCGGCGCCAGGCCCTCCGGGATCGGCGCCCGGTCACCCTGCGAGCCGCCCTCCTCTCCCTCACCCTCACCCGAGGCCGAGGCCGAGGCCGAGCCGGGCAGCGCCCGCTGGAGGTACGGCCCGTACCGGCCGACCCGGACGACGACCTCGCGGCCCTCGTCGTCGGTGAACAGCGGGATGGAGTTGACGCTGCGCGCGTCGATCTCGCTGAGGTTCTCGGTGACCAGCTTCTTCAGGCCACCGGCGTGCGCGATGGCCTGGTCGCCGGTGCCGTTGGTGCTGCCGAAGTAGAAGGAGGTGAGGAAGTCGACGGCGGCGTGGTCACCACCGGCGATCTCGTCCAGCTCGTTCTCCATGCTGGCGGTGAAGTCGTAGTCGATCAGGCGCGGGTAGTGCCGCTCCATCAGCCCGATCACCGCGAACGCCAGGAACGACGGGATCATGGCCTGGCCGCGCTTCACCACGTACCCGCGGTCCTGGATCGTCTGCATGATCGACGCGTACGTGGAGGGCCGGCCGATGCCCAGCTCCTCCAGGGCCTTGACCAGCGACGCCTCGGTGTAGCGGGCGGGCGGCTGGGTGTGGTGGCCCTGCGCGGCCAGCTCGTCGGCGGTCAGCGGCTGGTCCTTGACCAGCGTGGGCAGCCGCCGCTCGGCGTCCTCGGCCTCGGCGTTCTCGTCGTCGCTGGACTCGACGTACGCGCGCAGGAAGCCCGGGTCGGTGATGGTCTTGCCGGTCGCGCCGAAGTCGGCCTCCTCCTGGGCGGAGGAGACGGCGCGGATGCGCACCGACACGCTGGAGCCGACCGCGTCGGTCATCTGCGAGGCGATGGTGCGCCGCCAGATCAGCTCGTAGAGCTTGAACTCCTCGGCGGACAGCTCCTTGGCCACCTCGCCCGGGGTGCGGAAGTTGTCGCCCGCGGGGCGGATCGCCTCGTGTGCCTCCTGCGCGTTCTTCACCTTGCCGGTGTAGCGGCGCGGCTCCGGCGGCACGCTGCGCTCGCCGTACAGCTCGACGATCTGCCGGCGGGCCGCCGCGATGGCCGTCTCGGACAGGTTCACCGAGTCGGTACGCATGTAGGTGATGTAGCCGTTCTCGTACAGGCGCTGCGCGGTGCGCATCGTCTGCTGCGACGAGAACCGCATCTTGCGGGCCGCCTCCTGCTGGAGCGTGGAGGTGATGAACGGCGCGTACGGGCGGCGGCGGTAGGGCTTCTCCTCGACCCGGGTGACGGTGAACGGCCGGTCGGCCAGGCGGGCGGCGAGCCCCCGGGCCCCGCCCTCGTCCAGGTGGACGACACCCGCACCGGCGCGA
This sequence comes from Micromonospora sp. Mcm103, assembly GCF_024519755.1. Lineage (NCBI taxonomy): Bacteria > Bacillati > Actinomycetota > Actinomycetes > Micromonosporales > Micromonosporaceae > Micromonospora > Micromonospora sp. Mcm103. The sequence continues at coordinate 40,782 of NZ_JALJRJ010000021.1, read as the reverse complement.
ACACGACCAGTGGTCGGCTCGAAGTCCTTGCCGGTGGCGATCCGGTCACCGTTGAGCGCGACGAGCGTGGCGTTGAACGTGCGCGGGCCCTCGCCCGGCTTCGCCACGGCGAGCGTGGCCAGGATGTCCCAGTACTCGGCGGTGCGGAACGCCATCCGCTGGCGCTCCCGCTCGACCACGATCCGCGTCGCCACTGACTGCACCCGGCCCGCCGACAGCTTCGGCATGACCTTCTTCCACAGCACCGGCGAGACCTCGTAGCCGTAGAGGCGGTCGAGGATGCGCCGCGCCTCCTGGGCGTCGACCAGGTCGCGGTCGATCTCCCGGGGGTTCGCCACCGCGGCCTGGATGGCCGGCTTGGTGATCTCGTGGAAGACCATCCGCTTGACCGGCACCTTGGGCTTGAGCGTCTCCACCAGGTGCCAGGCGATGGCCTCGCCCTCGCGGTCCTCATCCGTCGCCAGGAAGATCTCGTCGACCTCCTTGGCCAGCTTCACCAGCTTGCTGATCTGCTGCTTACGGTCGGGCGACACCACGTAGAGGGCGTGGAAGCCGTTGTCGACGTCGACGCCGAGGCGCGCCCACGGCTCACCCTTGTACTTCGCCGGGACGTCGGCGGCGTTGCGGGGCAGGTCCCGGACGTGGCCGAAGCTGGCCTCCACGACGTACCCCGGGCCGAGGTAGCCCGAGATCGTCTTGGCCTTCGCCGGTGACTCGACGATGACCAGACGGGTGGTTCCAGCGTTGCTCGGCACGTCTCTCCCCGACCTCACTCCTACGCCATGCCCGCTTCGGGCCCTGTTGCGCCACCCGGACCAGAGGCGGTCCGGATGTCCAACGTAACGCGCCGTCCGCGTTCCGGGTTTCGTGGGCGGCAAACGGGCCGCCCTCCCGGCGACCGCCGGCCGCACCCTGCCGGACGGCGTCACGGTACACCGTGGGTAGGGCGACAGGCGGGTCACTGTGACGATCGCGTACACCCGGCGGAGCCGTCTCCGGGTGTCCGGCTTCGGACACCCGGCGGTCAGCCGGGCGAGCCCGGCCACTCCGCCGCCGGCGCCGTGGCCGGCCGTTCCCCCACCAGTTCGGCGAGCCGCGACATGCGCCGCCCGCCGATCCGGAACGCGGGTCCGCCCTCGTCCGGTTCCACGAACGCGGCGGGCAGGCCGACCGCCGCCAGCGCGGCGCGGACCACCGGCCAGGACGGCTCGTCGGCCGGTCCGAGCCGCAGCCGGAACCCGGCCGGCTCGGCCGTGCCGGCCGCGGCCGCCCAGAGCCGCAGCCGCCGTCCGTCCAGGTGGAAGCGGGCCGGCGGCCGCTTCACACCGCCGCGCAGCCAGGCCCGCGCGAGCGGCGCCAGCATGCTCGTGTACGCGGTGCGCACCCGGTGCCGCCCGTCCTCGGTCGGCTCCCAGCTCGCCGGCACGCCCCGGGCACCCAGTTCGGCCACCAGCACGTGCACCCGCCAGGCGGCGTCGACCACCACGGAGATCCGGGCCGTGCCGCCCATCCGCCCCACCTCACCCGGCCCGGCGAGCAGGCCGGCGAGATCCGCCAGGGCCGGATCGGCCGCCTCGGTGGAGAACAGTGAGGGCTGGCGGGCGGGGTTCGGGGTGGGAGGGGTCAGCGACACTCCGGGACCTCGTCGAAGGCCTCTTTCAGCTCGGTCGAGTTGAGCTTGCTGGTGTCCAGCGCGCTCGCGTCGTACTCCTTGTTGAGCGTGTCCACGGCGGCGCGCACGCCGTCGTAGAACGGCCCGGCCTGGGCGGTGTCGAGCCGGTCGATGGCGCCCCGGGCCCGGCCGTACGCGTCGCGCATCTTGCTCAGCGACCCGAGGAACCCGGCGGACACCTCGGCGCCGCGTTCGGCCTCGGGCACGCCCGCCTCCTCGACCTTGCGCCGGGCCGTCTCGCTGGCCTGCTCGGCGCCGGCGAAGAGCCGGACCAGGTTCTCCTTGGCCTGCGGCGGAGTCGTCTGCGCGGTCATCTGCTGCTGGGTGCTACTGGTCAGCTTCGAGATCTCCGCGCGCCACGGGGTGAGCGCCTGGCACACCGACGCGGCCCAGACCCGAGGGCTGGGACCGCCACCGCACCCGGTGACCACGAGGACCAGCGTGGCCAGGACCACCGTGAGCTTTCCGGCGGTTGCCGCCCGGCGCGTACGCATGCGAAGCAGCGTACGACCTCCGGGCGGAACCGCCACCGGTCAGGTTTGCCGGGCACCGGGTTCCCGGCCGGCCGGGGCCGGCCGGGAACCGTCGCGTGCGATCAGGCGTTCACCGTCTCCGGACGCTGGTCCGGGGTGCCGGCGTCGCTGTCCTCGTCGGTCATCGCCACACCCTTGCGCTTGCTGAACACCACCGCCGCCGCGATGATCAGCGCGGCCACCACGGCGATCGTGATGCGCAGCGGGTTGTTCTGGTCGTCGCCCACGCTCCAGGCCACCACGGCCGGGGCGATCAGCAGCGAGACCAGGTTCATCACCTTGAGCAGCGGGTTGATCGCCGGGCCGGCGGTGTCCTTGAACGGGTCGCCGACGGTGTCGCCGATGACGGTGGCGGCGTGCGCGTCGGAGCCCTTGCCGCCGTACGCGCCGTCCTCCACCAGCTTCTTGGCGTTGTCCCAGGCACCACCGGAGTTGGCCAGGAACACCGCCATCAGCGTGCCCGCGCCGATCGCGCCGGCCAGGTACGCCGCCAGCGCGCCCGGGCCGAGGCCGAAGCCGACAGCGATCGGGGCCAGGATGGCCAGCAGGCCGGGGGTCATCAGCTCGCGCTGCGCGTCCCGGGTGCAGATGTCCACGACCTTGCCGTACTCGGGCCGCTGGGTGCGGTCCATGATGCCCGGCATCTCGCGGAACTGCCGGCGTACCTCCATCACCACGGCACCGGCCGAGCGGGAGACCGCGTTGATGGCCAGGCCGGAGAAGAGGAAGACCACTGCGGCGCCGATGATCAGGCCGACCAGGTTGCGCGGGTTCGACACGTTCAGCGAGTTGAGGATCTCGCTGCCCACGTCGTTCACTCCCGCGTCCTCGTAGGCGGAGCGCAGCGTGTCGGTGTACGAGCCGAACAGCGCGGTCGCGGCCAGCACCGCGGTGGCGATCGCGATGCCCTTGGTGATCGCCTTGGTGGTGTTGCCGACGGCGTCCAGCTCGGTGAGCGTCCGCGCGCCGTGCTCGTCGATGTCGCCGGACATCTCGGCCACGCCCTGCGCGTTGTCGGAGATCGGGCCGAACGTGTCCATCGCGACGATGACGCCGACGGTGGTGAGCAGGCCGGTACCGGCCAGCGCGACGGCGAACAGCGACAGCGTGATCGAGCTGCCGCCGAGCAGGAACGCGCCGAAGACGCCGGCGCCGATCAGCAGCGCCGAGTAGACGGCCGACTCCAGGCCGACGCTGATGCCGGCGAGGATGACGGTGGCCGCGCCGGTCTGCGAGCTCTTGCCGATGTCCTGCACCGGGCGCCGGTTGGTCTCGGTGAAATAGCCGGTCAGCGCCTGGATCGCGGCGGCCAGCACGATACCGATCACCACCGCGCCGATGGCCACCAGCCGCGGGTTGCGGTCGACGTCGGTCAGCCCGCCCTCCAGCTCGGCGAACGTGGCCGGCAGGTACGCGAACGCGGCGATCGCGACGAGCACCGCGGCGAGCAGCGCGGACAGGTAGAAGGCCCGGTTGATGGCGGTCAGGCCGTTGCGGTCGCTGGTGCGCAGCCGGGTGATGAACACGCCGACGATCGCGACGAGCACGCCGATGGTGGAGATGATCAGCGGGAAGACCAGGCCGGTCTCGCCGAACGCGGCCCGGCCGAGGATCAGCGCCGCGACGAGCGTGACCGCGTACGACTCGAACAGGTCGGCGGCCATGCCGGCGCAGTCGCCGACGTTGTCGCCCACGTTGTCGGCGATGGTGGCGGCGTTGCGCGGGTCGTCCTCGGGGATGCCCTGCTCGACCTTGCCGACCAGGTCGGCGCCGACGTCGGCGGCCTTGGTGAAGATGCCGCCGCCGACCCGCATGAACATGGCGAGCAGCGCGGCGCCGAAGCCGAAACCCTCCAGCACGGTCGGTGCGTCACCCCGGAAGATCAGCACGACCAGCGCCGCACCGAACAGGCCGAGGCCGACGGTGAGGAAGCCGACCACGCCGCCGGTGCGGAAGGCGATCTTCATGGCGCCCTCGCGCCCGCCTTCCCGCTCCCGCGCGGCCGCCGCCACCCGCAGGTTCGCGCGGGTGGCCAGCCACATGCCGGCGCCGCCGATGAACGCGCTGAACAGCGCACCCACCACGAAGAACGCCGAGCGGCCGAGCTTCACCAGCGTTTCGTTGCCGTCGGTGTCGTGCACCGGCAGCAGGAACAGCAGCACGACGGCGATCACCACGAAGATCGCCAGGGTGCGGAACTGCCGCAGCAGGTACGCCGACGCGCCCTCCTGCACCGCGCCGGAGATCTCCTGCATGTTTGTGGTTCCCTTACCGGCCGCCAGGACCGCCCTGGTGAGGGCGGCCGCGAAGACGAGCGCCACCAGCGCGATGACCGCGGCGATGACGACGTACGTCACGTTGGCTCCGGTAAGGGACAGTGCGCCGCCGTCGGCGGCCAAGGTCCCGGACATCTATGTCCTCCTGTACCGAACAACTCGCGCCGACCTGTGGAGACGCACGGGCCGACGCCTGGATGCGGACTCGCAAGCGCGCGCCAACCCACCCCGGCGGACCAGCGATGAACTCCCGTTCCCGCTGGCTACGGGATGGGATCACTTGCTGACAACCCGCGTACTGTAGCCCTCCGGCGTGGCGGAGGTCACACCGAGGGGGCACCGTGTCTCGATGATCTTCGTAACTGTGTTATGCGAAGAAATCTGATATATGGCGCGGCCAATACGACGAGGCCGCGCTCCCCTCTCGGGGAACGCGGCCTGCGTGTGCGAATCGGGTCAGGCGCGGCCGGCCGGCCAGGACATCCGTACCTCGGTGCCGACGCCGTCCTCGACCGGGCGGACCTGGAGGTCCTCCACGAAACCGGCGAGCAGCGCGAAGCCCACGCCGGTGGTGAGCGCGTCCTCGCTGAGCGACTCCTTGGCCAGCTCGTCCGGGCCGAGCGCGGCCAGGCCGAGACCCGCCTCGATCGGAGCCCGGTCCACCACCCGGACCGTGTAGCCGCCGCCGTCGGACATCTCCACGTACACCGGGTCGGCCAGGCCGTACTGCCGGTGCAGCGCCACCGCCCGGGTGCACGCCTCACCGATGGCCAGGCGCACCTCGTCCAGCAGGTCCTCGCGTACGCCGGCCCGCCGGGCCACCGCGACGCCGACCAGGCGGGCGGTGCGCACGTGCACCGGGGCCGGAGAGAAGGACAGCTTGACGGTCGCCATCACGCGCCGGTGGAGTCGGCGGCGATGGCCGCGTCGACCGTCGGATGCAGCGGGAAGACCTGGTCCAGGGCGGTGATCCGGAAGATCTTGAGCAGCGGCTCCTTGTCGCAGACCAACGCGAACGAGCCACCGGCCGAGCGCAGCCGCTTGAGCGCGCCGACGAGCACACCCAGCCCGGTCGAGTCGAGGAAATCCACCCGGCCGAGGTCGACCACCACGTGGCGGGCCCCGCCGTCGATCAACTCCAGGAGCCGTTCCCGCAGGCGGGGGGCGGTGTAGACATCCACCTCACCACCGACCTCGAGCACCGTGTGCTCCCCCACGGCGCGGGTCGCCAGCGACAGCTCCATCGGTCCCTCCTCGGTAAACTCTCCTGGGCATCTAACCATCCCCCCGTGCGGCCCTCTCGGGTCACCGGCCACGCCCTCCCCCATACCCCCACCCTGCGGTTCCCAATTCCGAACACCAGTGCGAGAGTGCAGGACGTGACCGACCACAGCCCCGGCCCGCGGCGTGCGCCGGGCGAGCTGCTGCGCCGGTTGCGGCTGCGTCACCCCACCGACCCGGTCACCCACGTCGAACGCGTCCCGGCCCGCGCCGGCGAGCCGGTCGGGTGGCCCGGCTGGGCGCCGGAGGAACTGCGGGCGGCGTTCGCGCGGCGCGGCGTCACCGCCCCGTGGCGGCACCAGGCCGAGGCCGCCGAGCTGGCGTACGCGGGCCGGCACGTGGTGGTCGCCACCGGCACGGCGTCCGGCAAGTCCCTGGCGTACCAGCTTCCCGCACTGAGCACGCTGCTCGCCGACCCGCGCGCCACGGTCCTCTACCTGGCGCCGACCAAGGCGCTCGCCGCCGACCAGCTCCGCGCCGTCGCCGGTCTCGAACTCGACGGGGTACGCCCCGCCACCTACGACGGGGACACTCCGCGCGCCGAGCGGGAGTGGATCCGCCGGCACTCCCGGTTCGTGCTGACCAACCCGGACATGCTGCACCACGGCATCCTTCCCGGGCACGCCCACTGGTCCGGGTTCCTGCGACGGCTCGCGTACGTGGTGGTCGACGAGTGCCACACCTACCGGGGCGTCTTCGGCTCACACGTCGCGCACGTACTGCGGCGGTTGCGGCGGCAGTGCGCGCGCTTCGGGCATACCCCCGGTCAGGCGCTCGCAGGCTCGCGCGGCACCCCGACCTTCCTCCTGGCCTCCGCCACGTCGGGCGACCCGGCGGCGGCGGCCGGGCGGCTCACCGGCCTGCCAGTCACCGCCGTCACCGAGGACACGTCGCCGCGCGGCGGGGTGACGTTCGCGCTCTGGGAGCCGCCGCTGCTGCCGCCCACCGATTCGTCAGTCGACGCCGACCTCGTCCAGGTCCGGCGCTCGGCGCTGCGGGAGACCGCCGACCTGCTCGCCGACAGCGTGGTCGAGGGGGTACGCACGCTCGCGTTCGTACGGTCCCGCCGGGGCGCCGAGGTGGTCGCCGCGAACGCCCGGCGGTCGCTCGACGAGGCGGTGCCCGGGCTGGGCGACCGGGTGGCCGCCTACCGGGCCGGCTACCTGCGCGAGGAGCGCCGCGAGCTGGAACGGGCGCTGCTGCACGGCGACCTGCTCGGGCTCGCCTCCACGAACGCGCTCGAACTCGGCGTCGACCTGGTCGGGCTGGACGCGGTGCTGATCTGCGGCTGGCCCGGCACCCGCGCGTCACTGTGGCAGCAGGCCGGGCGGGCCGGGCGCTCCGGCGACGAGGCACTCGCCGTGCTGGTGGCGCGGGACGACCCGCTCGACACCTACCTGGTGCACCACCCGGAGGCACTGTTCGGGCGGCCGGTCGAGGCGACGGTGCTCGACCCGGCCAACCCGTACGTGCTCGCGCCGCAACTCGCCTGCGCCGCCCACGAGTCCCCGCTCACCCCGGCCGACCTGGACCTGTTCGGCGAGGGTGCGAAGGAGGCGGTGGACTCGCTGGTCGAGGCGGGGGCGCTGCGGCAGCGGCCCACCGGCTGGTACTGGCGGCACCGGGAACGCCCCGAGGTCGACCTGCGCGGCGAGGGCGGCGCCCCGGTGTGCGTGGTGGAGGTGTCCACCGGCCGCCTGCTCGGCACCGTCGACGGCGGGTCGGCGCACTTCCTGCTGCACACCGGCGCGGTCTACCTGCACCAGGGCGTCTCGTACGTGGTCGACTCGCTCGACCTGGCCGACGGGTGCGCGCTGGTGCACGCCGAGGAGCCGGACTGGTCCACCCACGCCCGCGACGTGACCTCGCTGTCGGTGGTGTCGGTCCGCTCGTACGTGGACGCCGGGCCGGTCGGCCTGTTCCTCGGCGAGGTGGACGTGACCAGCCAGGTGGTGTCTTACCAGCGGCGGCGCATCGCCACCGGCGAGGTGATCGACACCCGGCCGCTCGACCTGCCCGCCCGGGAGTTGCGCACCGTCGCGGTGTGGTTCACGCTCTCCCCCGAGTCGCTGACCGCCGCCGGTGTCGAGGCGGCGGACGTGCCGGGCGCGCTGCACGCCGCCGAGCACGCCGCCATCGGTCTGCTGCCGCTGACGGCGACGTGCGACAGGTGGGACATCGGTGGGCTGTCCACCGCCCTGCACCCGGACACCGAGGCGCCCACCGTCTTCGTCTACGACGGTCACCCCGGCGGCGCGGGTTTCGCCGAGCGGGCGTACGGCACCGCCGCCGCCTGGCTGCGCGCCACCCGGGATGCGATCGCCGAGTGCGGGTGCGAGACCGGGTGCCCGTCGTGCGTCCAGTCCCCGAAGTGCGGCAACGGCAACAACCCGCTGGCCAAGGCGGAGGCGGTGCAGGTCCTCGACGTGGTGCTGACCAACCTCGCCGCTGTCACCGGCCCGGAGGCGGGCGTCGACCCGGAAGCGGGCGTCGACCCGGGGCGAGGCGAGGTGTTGCCCCGGCAGGGCGACCGGGTGGCCCGCCCGGCCCAGCCAGCCGGTGGCCCACCCGCGTGACCAGGCCGGGTGGGTGGCCTGCCCGTCCGCCAGTTCGGGGAGGTTGCGGTATCGGCGGGTGTTGGACCCAGCCACTTCCCCGAGCTGGTGTCGATCAAGCTGGCTCGGACGGCCTTCCAGAGGCCGGGGTGTCTGGTTGGTGGGACGGGTGCATGAGGGTAGGGCCGTCGGGGCATTGATGTATGGGAGCGCTTCCATGCATCATTTCCGGTAGCGCACAGGTGACCCGAGACCCGTCCCGCCGGAGGTGCCGCCGTGGCCGACACGATCGCCGAGACCGTCGAGCTGCTCTATACCATCGACCAGGAGAACCTCACGCCCGACCAGCAGATAGCGCTGGGCACCGCGATGGCCACGCTCGCCCAGGCGGAACGGCTGGAGCAGATCAACGAGCGCCTGCGCGGCATCCATCAGGTGCTGAACAGCTGGGCGATGAAGGCCACGGTCGACGGCGGTCGTTGACCTCGCTGACCTTGCGCCTCGCCCGGTGTGCCGGCGGCGTGGTGTGTGGGTGCGATCGGGTGAGCGGTGGTCGGTCTGCTGTGCAAGACTCCGGCGACCCCTCGAAGGAGATCCCATGTCGCCCGACAACCTGCAGGCCCAGCACCGGTTCATCATCCGTCAGCGGCTGCGGATGATGGTCAACCAGTACGAGGTGCACTCGGTCGCGCCCGACGGCTCCGAAGGCGGGCTGCTCGCGTTCGCGCAGCAGAAGCGGCTCGCCTTCAAGGAGCAGGTGACCATCTACACCGATGACTCCAAGCAGTACCCCCTCCTCGGCTTCAAGGCCCGTCAGCGGCTCGACCTCGGTGCCACCTACGACGTGACCGATCATGCGGGCAACCCCATCGGGCTGTTCCGCAAGGACTTCGCCCAGTCGCTGCTGCGCTCGACGTGGCACGTCGAGCAGCCCGGCCTGCCGCCTGCCACCGGGCAGGAGCGCAGCCTGCCGGTGGCGCTGCTGCGCCGGTTCGTCGACTCGCTCTCCTGGCTGCCGTACCACTTCGACTTCATGGCCGGCGGCCAGCCGGTGTTCTCGGTCGACCGCAAGTGGGGCCTGCGGGACCGGTACTCGGTGGAGATCCAGCACCCGCAGATCGACCGCCGGCTGGTGATCGCCATGGCGGTCGGACTGGACGCCCTCCAGTCCCGCTGACCTGGCCCGGCTCTCGGCCTGGCCTGGCTCTCGGCCTGGCCCGGCTCTCGGCTCAGACGCGGTTTTCGCGTGTCAGGACCGGGCCGGGCCGGCCCGGGACGTCGCGGTGGCGTCCCGGGTCAGTCCCGGCAGCGGCGCGACGCGTACCCGCGCCGTGACGATCAGGTCCAGTCCGTCGACCCGGCACCCGGTCATCCGGCCGCCGTTGGCCGAGACCAGGTCGGCCGCGCGAGCGCAGGCGGCGTCCACGCCGTCGAGTACCCGACCGGCACCGGCCAGCGCACCGAAGTCCGCCGCGTTGCGGGCCTGATGCCGCGCGCACCGGGCCGCCCCGACCGCGGCGCCGAACACCCCGACCAGCACGAACACCAGTCCGATCGCGAGCAGGCACACGGTCGCGCCGCCTCGGTCGGCCGAGGACGTCCTCACGACAGGCTCCCTGCACTCCCCTCTCCCCACGGGCCCGCTCGCCCCGAGCCTGCTCGTGACCGGCAGCCCTTCCATGATCAACCGACGTGAGGGCAGGTCGGCCGTAGAGCTGCCGGCTCTCACGGCACCGGGCCCGGCGCGCCGGGTTCCACGGCGGCCACCGCCTCCGCCGACACGACCAGCCGGGGCAGCCGCGTACCGAACGTCCGGACCGGTGCCCGGACCGTCGCCGTGACCCGATCACCGGCCACCGTCACGGCCACTTCGGCGCCGTCCGGGGCGTACCGGGTTCCGGCGACCGTGCCGGACTCGCCCCGGGCCGCGGCGAGAGCCGCCTCCCGGGCCGCGTCGACGCACGCGACCCGGGTACCCACCGCGTTCACCGCGGTCAGCCCGGCGACGAGGAGCAGCATGAGCGCCGGCAGGCCGGCCGCCAACTCGGCGGTGAACGAGCCCCGTTCGCACGCGACCCGCGAGCGCCACCCGCGCCACACCGCCCCGGCCCGGCGGCCGACGGTGTCCCGGGCGGGCTCGGTCGACACGTCGGGCGGTTGGAGCGACCGGCCACCACGGCCGGCCCGCCGGCGCCCGGTCACTTCAGGGCCCGGTCGATGACGGCGGTCAGCGCGGACTGCACGTTGCCGGAGGTCAGCACCTTCAGCAGGATCCCGGCGAAGGCGACCGCCGCGAGGGTGCCCACCGCGTACTCGGCGGTGTTCATACCCGCGTCACCTCGTAGGCGGGTGAGGAGCTTGCGCATGTCGTACGTCCCTTCTCGATGGTTCACAGCACGTCGCCGAGAACGGCGACGATCACCGGCACCAGACCGGCGAGAATGAAGGCGGGCAGGAAGCACAGCCCGAGCGGCAGCACGATGAGCACACCCGCGCGACGGGCCGCCGCCTCGGCCGCGGTCGACCGTTCGGCACGCAGGTCGTCGGCCAGCCGGGTCAGCGCGCGGGCCAGGGCGGCGCCGCTGTTCGACGAGCGGACGGCCGCCGCGACCACGGGTTCGGCACCGGCGACACCGTCCAGGTGCGCCCACGCCTCGCCGGGGCCGCCACCGAGCCGGAGCGTGCGGCCGACCCGGCCGAGCCGGTCCGCGAGTGGCCCGCCGAGCGCCTCGGCGACGGCCAGCACCGAGCGGTCGACCGGTGCGCCCGCCCGCAGCGCGGCGGCCAGCAGGTCAGCGGCCAGCGGCAGGTCGGCGGTCTCCCGCAGTCGCCGTTCCCGGGCGGCGCGCGGCTCGATCCGGCGCAGCAGACGGTCGGCGACGACACCGGCCAGCAGCCCGAGGACCACGCCCGTCACCCCGCCGACGACCACGGCCACGGCGACCCCGGCCAGCGCTGCGCCGAGGCGTACCCGATCCGGCCACCACGCCGGGCGAGTCGGCGGCGGTGCCGGGGCGAGCCGGCGCAGCCGCCGTACCGGGCGGACGACCGGACCGGCGACGACCAGGAGCGACGCGGCGCCGCCGAGGCAGACGGCGGCCAGCACCTGGCGCGACATCAGGCGGCCCGCCCGGGCGTGACACCGAGGCGCTCGGCCCAGAGCAAACCGCCGACCTGCAACACGACTGCCGCCACCGCGCTACCCGCACCCACCGGCGTGTGCAGGAGCACCGCCACCGGATCCACCCCGATGCCGTAGCCGAGCCCGATCCCGCCGAGCGGCAACGCGGCGAGCAGCCAGGCGGTCGCCCGCGCCCCCGCGGCCTGGGCGGCGGCAGCGGCAAGTCCCCGGTCGGCGGCGCGGGCGTCGGCCTCGATCCGTTCCAGCAGATCGGCCAGCGGCGCGCCGGTCCGGTCAGCCAGCCTTCCGGCGGCTCGGGCCAGCCGCGCGACGCGTCCCGGGCCGTCGTCGACACCGCCGTCGGCGGGTAGCCCGGCCCGCAGGTCGGCGGCGACGGCGGCGAGCCGGTCGAGATCGCGGCGGTGCGCGAGGGCGGCCGTCCGGTGGGTACGCCGGCGCAGCACCGCCCGGGCCCCGAGCACGCCATAGGCGGCGAGCACCACGGCTGCCACCGGGCCACCGAGCAGCGCCCCGGTCACGACGCCACACAGCGCCGCCACCGGCAGCACACGACCGGCGGAGAGCGCCGGAGCAGGAGACGATGCCGCAGCGGGTGTCACCGGAAGCGGCACGAGCTCGGTCCACCGCCGTATCTGGTGCCCGGGGCGACGTCGCTCCCGGCCCCGGCCGGGCGGACGGGCGGACGCATTCGGCCCGGAGTCGAGCGGCCGCCGTGGGGCTTCCGGGGACGCTGAACGCGCGCCCTTCGCCCGCTCGGCCGAGGTGCCCGCCTCGCCCAGGACCGCCAGCCGCCGAGCGCGACCGGCCCGTACCGGCCAGCCGACGGCTACCGCCGCAGCGGCCAGGAGCAGGACCGCAGGCCAGAGGTGGCCGGTCACGACGGTTCCGCCGGGTTGGGCCACGCCGCCTGGAGGATCGGGGGCACCGGCGTTCCCCGCTCGCGCACCAGGTCGGCGAGCGCCCGGGCCGCCGGACCGAGACCTCTGCCTCGCACCCAGGCCGGCACCACTCTCACCACCCGGTCGGGCCCGTCGGGCAGCAGCAGGCCGATGGAGTCCAGCACCCGCCCTTCGCCGGTACGGCGGAGCTGGAGGACGACCTGCAACGCGGCGGCGACCTGGGCGTGCAGCGCGAGCCGGGGCAGGCCACCGAGCATCCCGAGCGCCTCCAGCCGGGCCGGGACGTCCGCCGGGGCGTTGGCGTGCAACGTTCCCGCCCCGCCGTCGTGGCCGGTGTTCAAGGCGGCCAGCAGATCGACCACCTCGGCACCCCGGCACTCGCCCACGACCAGCCGGTCCGGCCGCATCCGCAGCGCCTGCCGGACCAGGTCACCGAGACCGACGGCTCCGGCGCCCTCGACGTTCGCCGTACGCGCCTGCAAGCCGATCACGTGCGGGTGCACCGGGCGCAGCTCGGCGGCGTCCTCCACCAGCACGATCCGTTCGGTGCCGGGCACCAGCCCGAGCAACGTGTTCAGCAGCGTCGTCTTGCCGGAGCCGGTGCCGCCGCTGACCAGGTACGCGAGGCGGCCCGCCACGAGTGCGGCAAGCAGCGGGGCGACCGGCCGGGGCACTGTGCCCCGCTCGACGAGTTCGTCGAGGGTGAACGGCCGCTGCCGGAAGGTACGCAGCGACAGGTAGGGCCCGTCGGTCGCCACCGGAGGCAGCACCGCGTGCAGCCGGGTGCCGTCGGGCAACCGCGCGTCGGCGTACGGCGAGGCGTCGTCGAGCCGGCGACCGGCCGCCGAAGTGAGGCGCTGCGCCAACCGGCGTACGTCGTCGAGCGTGCCCAGCGGCACGGCGACCTGCTGTAGTCCCCGTCCCCTGTCGACCCAGACCCGCACCCCGTTCACCAGTACGTCGGTGACCTGCGGGTCGGCGAGCAGCGGCGCCAGCGGCCCGGCGCCGACCAGGTCGTCGTGCACCCGCTCGGCGATCCGCAGCAGCGTGGTGTCACCAAGGACCGCAGTCGCCGGTTCGGCGCGAACCGCGGAGACGATCGCCGCGGGCGTGACCGAGGTGGCCTCGGCGGCGAACCGGTGCCGGACCCGCGCGGCCAGTTCCCCCGGGTCGGCGGGCGTGGTCACGCCGCACCCGCGGCGGACGACCCGACCAGCTCGTCCACGAGCCGCTGGCACAGCGCGGCGAGCGGCCCCTTCCCACTCGCGCCCGGCGCCTCGCCCCGCTCCAGCCCACGGCACAGCCCGGGCTCGGGTCGCAGCGTGCCGGCGAGCGGCAGCCCCAGCGCCCGGGACACCTCAGCCGCGCGCAGCCGACCGGGCGCCGGACCTCGCACGATGACAGACAGGTCGACGCAGTGCGGCGCGGCGACGGCGGCGACCCGGGCCGCGGCGGCCGCCGCCCGCAGCTCGGCCGGTACGACGAGCAACGCGCGGTCGGCGGCCTGGAGCGCGACCACCGCCGCGTCGTCGAGGTGCCGGGGCAGGTCGAGCACGACCAGGTCCCGCCCGCGCCGGCCGGCGTCGACGGTGGCGGCCATCGCCTCGGCCGGCAGGTGCCGCAGGTCGCCCCGATCCCAGGAGAGCACCACCAGGTCGCCCCGGCTGGGCAGCGCACGGATCAGCGACGGCGGGTCGACCCGCCCGTCCGTGCCGGCCAGCTCGGGCCAGCGCAACCCGTCGAGCTGCTCCCAGCCGAGCACCAGGTCGAGACCACCGCCGAGGGGGTCGGCGTCGACGAGCAGCGTGCGGAGCCGGGACCGGGCCGCGCTGACGGCGAGCCCACCTGCCAGCACGCTGGCTCCGGCGCCGCCCCGGCCGCCGAGGACGGCCACCACCCGGCCCTGACCCGGGCCCGCCGGACCGGCCACGCACTCGGCGAACCGGTCGACCAGCCAGGGCTCGGCCGCCGGCAACGTCGCCACGTGCTCGGCGCCGATGAGTTCGGCCAACTCCGTACCCGGGTCGAGCTCTCCGGAGCGACCGACCAGGACCGTGCGGGCGCGGCGGGGAAGGCGCGCCCGCAGGCAGGCCGCCGCCTGGTCGGCGCCGATGAGCACCAGCGGCGCCGGGGCCCAGCGGGCCCGGGCGGCGGCCGGATCGGCCGCCAGCTCGACCTCGGTGCCGCCGGCCGCCGCGAGTCGCAACAGCTCGTCGAGAAGGTCGCCGTCGGAGGTGACGAGCAGGGGCAGGCGACGGTACGGCGGGAGCGGGGTACGGGGCGGCATGGCGGCCTCCATCAGTCGAACTCGGACGTGCCGCGGTGCAGCCTGCCCGGCCGGGGGAGGTGTGACAGGTGCCCTGTGGACAACGGAGGGCGTTGTGGACAGACCTCGGTGGCCCGGTTGATCTGCTATGCGCCGGAGACGGGAACAACGAGTGGCCCGTCGGCCATTGACGACGGGGACGATCAGTAACGGATAATCGGGGCCCCTCGCCGCTCGATGAACGGCACCGGCTTGCGGAATCGAGGCCATGACCGATTCACCGCACCCCCTCACGCCCTCCTCGGTACGACCCCACTCACGGTCCGCCCACACGGCCGCAAGCGAGATCTGGCTCCGCGATCCGTCGCCGACACTGCTCGCCGCCATCGCCATCGGACTCGTGGTCGTGGTGCTGGCGAGCATCGTCAGCGTCTTCGCCGCACCCCGTCGCCCCGACCTCCCGCCGCCGCTCGAAGGCCAGGCGATCCTGGCATCCCCGACGAGGGCGGGGTCGGTGACGGAGACGCCCGCCGAGTCCTACGCGCCGCCGTCGGTGTCGTTCTCCAGCCGTGCCGTGCCGCCCAGCCGCACCGCCGCACCGACCCGCCGCCCCACCCCGAGCAGCCGGCCGACCTCGTCGAAGCCCACGCCTCCCCGGCCGAAGCCGCCGGTGGTCGGGCCCGGGGAACTGGCCCCGCTGCCGGCCTCGCGCGAGTCGCGGCTGCGCTCGCACGGCGGTGGTCCGTCGACCTTCATCGACTTCGTCAACGCCCGGGAGTCGACAGTCGTGGTCCACTGGATCAACTACGACGGCCGTCGACAGCAGTACGCGGTTCTGCGCCCCGGGCAGCCCTACCGGCAGCAGACGTACGTCGGTCATCCGTGGGTCGTGGCCGATGAGCGAGGCCGAGGCTTGGTGTGCTTCGAGCCGGACCGGCGGACGCTGCGCGCGGTGATCCGGTAACTCCCTTGCCGGGCCCGACCGGCGGCTGCGACGCTCCGTCGGGTGATCGACAAGCCGGACATCGACGAGCGGACGCTGGCGGCCGAGGTCGCCGCCGCCTGGTCGGTGGACGTCGTCGACCTGGTGTTCATGCCGGTCGGACTCGACGGGCAGGCGTGGGCGTACCGGGTGGAGACGTCCGACGGCGGGCGCTACTTCCTGAAGGTGCGGAGGGGCGACTTCACGCCGGCCGCCGTCCTGCTGCCCGGCTTCCTCCGGGCGCAGGGCCTTCGGCAGGTGGTCGCGCCGCTGGACCTTCCCGACGGTGGCGCCGGGCGCGGGTTCGGGGACTATCGACTACTGCTCTACCCGTTCCACGACGGCGGCAGCCTGTGGGGGCGCGGCCTCACTGACCGCCAGTGGATCGAGTACGGCGAGTTCCTGGGCCGGCTGCACCGGGTCACGCCGAGCGCGGAGGTAGCAGCCGTCCTGCCGGTCGAGACGTACCGGTCGAGCGCGGGCGAGCGTTTGCGGACCCTCGGCCGGCGGGCCGCGACGAGCGAGGTTCTGGGTGCCTTCTGGAAGCGGTACGGTCCCGCGTTGCACCGGTTGGCGGAGACCGTCGACGACCTGGCGTCGCGCGTGACGCCGGGGCAGCACGTCATCTGCCACGCGGACATCCATCCGGGCAACCTGATCGCCGACGGCGACGGGCCGCTATACATCGTGGACTGGGACGCACCGATCCTCGCGCCGCGCGAGCGGGACCTGATGTTTGTCTACAGCACCGACTTCGGCGATCACCCGATCAACGCGCGCCGGGCCGAACTCTTCCGCGAAGGCTACGGACCGCTGGAGCCGGACCCGGTCCTGCTGAGTTACTACCGCAGTGAGCGGCACCTCGACGACGTCGCGGCGTTTCTGGGCAGCATCCTCGATCCGGAGGCCAGTGCGGAGTCCCGGGCCACCGATCTGCACTGGCTCACCCGGATCGCCGAGGCGGTCGCCGGCCCCGGCTACACGCCCTGATCTCACTGCGGAACGCTCAGCGGGGGTGGCATCGCCTGGAGTGCCTTCGCCCGGCTGACGATTACTCTGTCGCCCTGCATGATGGCTGACGCTGAGGGAGTGCCGGTGCACCAGAGCTCTCGGCCACGCGAAGGGACAGTCCGAGGTCTTTCCCTACCCGCGACGCTGGTCAACTTGCTGGAGCAGGGCCTTTGGCGAAACCCCGGTGCCGAGGTGCTCCAAGAGGTCATGCCATGGTTCAGAGATCCCCTGATGTTTCCCGGCAGTCTCGACCGGATGCGGTTCGAGAACGAAGCCTTGGATCTCTTCGCCGACGACGCACCGTTGTCGCAGCTCTTTCGAGTGACCCGCGGCAGCCGGATGAATCGCCCTTCCGATCTGCCGTGGCTGGATGCTGAGCGTGCGGTCCTCATCGCGGTCAACCGAGACCCCGGAGACGACGTCGCCCTCGCGCTCGACTACCGAACCGATGTCACCGACCCGAGGGTCGTCGCCAGTGACTTCTGGACCGACCCGAGCCGATGTTCCTGGCGGCTGGTGGCGCCCAGCTTCACGCAGCTCATGTCGATGCTCGGCCACACCTGACCGACGCGCACTACGGGTGCATCCGCTGCCGATCCCTTCCGCCCCACAAGCCCGAAGGCCCAACGACAAAGTCCAGCCCCGAACCCCAGAATCGACACGCGTCCGCCGACTGATATGCGCCACGCGCCAGCCGGGCCGGGATCGTGCGGTTGGCTCGGTTGACGTGCGCCGACCGACGGAGGTGGTCCGCCCGATACCCTGCGTCGGTGATCCGACGGCCACCTCATAAGGCAAGCCGCTCACATGGGCTGGGTCGTGCCGCGGACGAGGCGAAAGAGGGGTGGAGGGCCGCCGGCCTGGATGAACTACACGTCATCTGGAACGACGCGGCCGACTACGGCGCTGATGGCGAGGCGCCCGAGGGCACTCCACTCGGCATCGTGCACCTTTCGTACCTGCTGCGCGTCTACAACTCAGCGATGGGTGGTGGCGTGGGCTTCGCTGTCGAGGTGAACGAGGCATTCCGTCTCAGACGAGCCGTGGACGCGATGCGGTACTTCGGATTGGCGGACCTCGCCGAGCTGGTCGTGGAGCTCATTGAGCACGACGTGGACACCGGCCACGTTGGGTCCAGGCATGATGATCTGGAGGCTGGCCTTCAAGGCGAGGTTCTGGAGAGAGCGTTCAGGATCAAAGCTGCCGAAAGGCCCGCCGATTTCGGCCTGGAATGACGAGGAAGGGCTGTGGCCCGCGGCGGAGCGCCCCGCGCAAAGGGACGACCCCCGTCGGGGGGAGACGGGGGTCGTCTTGTGGTTCGGCTCCGGGGGGGTCGAGCCGAACCGACTCAGCGGTTACGGGGGGTGCAACCGCCGAGGCCCATCGACGCCGGGTATGCGAACTCCCGCCGCGAGGACAAGCATGCCGCAGTCGACCCTTATACGTCGAGTGTTGTTCACTCCACGCAAAGCTAAATTCATCGATAGATGCCTGTGACCGCCGTCACTCCACCGGGTGCTCATCGGCTTTCGCGACCCGGGCGGACGCCTCGACGCCTCTCGTCGGGCTAGACTTTCGCGCCGTGGGCCGCAGCGCCGCTTTCTTCGATCTCGACAAGACCGTCATCGCCAAGTCGAGCGCCCTGGCGTTCGGTCGGCCGTTCTACCGGGACGGGCTGATCACTCGGCGTGACGTGGTCAAGTCGGCGTACGCGCAGTTGATGTTCCGGCTGGGCGGCACCGACGAGCAGACCATGGCCCGCACCCGGGACTACCTCGCCACGCTCTGCAAGGGCTGGCCGGTGGAACAGGTCCGCCAGATCGTCGCGGAGACACTCCACGAACTGATCAACCCCTATGTGTACGCCGAGGCGGCAGCCCTCATCGAGGAGCACCAGGCCGCCGGGCGGGACGTGGTGCTGGTCTCCGCGTCCGGCGACGAGATGGTCCGGCCGATCGGTGAGCTGCTCGGGGTCACCGACGTGATCGCCACCCGGATGGGCGTGGTGGACGGCCGCTACAGCGGAGAGGTCGAGTTCTACGCCGCCGGCCCGAGCAAGGTCGAGGCGGTCAGCGAACTGGCTCTTGAGCGCGACTACGACCTGGCCGACTCGTACGCGTACTCCGACTCGTACTCCGATCGGCCGTTGCTGGAGTGCGTGGGGCATCCGACGGTGGTCAACCCGGACCGGGCGCTGCGCAAGCTGGCGGTGGAGAACGCGTGGCCGGTGCTGGAGTTCCGGCACCCGATCCCGCTGGGCCGCCGGCTGCGTGAGCGGCCGGCGGTGCCGGTCGCGGCGGCGGCACTCGGCGTGGGCGTCGGCGTGGCCATCGGCATCGCCTGGTACGGCCGGCACCGGCGCACCCGCGCCGCCGCACCCACCGCCTGACGCCTCGCGCCCGTCAGGACGCGGCGAGGATCTCGTCTCCGATCAGCGTGATCTGGTCGGCGCCGACCTCCACCGCCGTCATGTAGTGCCGCAGCCAGGAGCGCAGGCCGTCGGGCGTGCCGGTGGCGAACGCGCCGGCCGCGCCCACGTACTCCGGTTCGCGCTCGCGGTGACCGACGTCCACCGCGACCAGCCCGCGGGGGTCGAAACCGGTGGAGATCAGCACCAGCCGGGCGGCGGCGCGGGCCACCACCCCGGACGGGCCCGGGAACGGGCGCAGGTTCAGCAGCTCGCCGTGTACGACGGCGGCCAGCACCAGCGGTGGCACCTTGGTGCCGCCGGCGACCAGGGCGGCCAGGCCGTCGAGGCGGGCCGCGACCACCGGGTCGGCGACCGGCCGACCCAGTTCCTCCTCGGTCACCACGTCGCGGGCGGCGAGTACGTGCAGCCGGGCCATCACCTGCCGGGGGGCCTTCGGCCAGAGGTCGCTGAGGCCGGGCAGTGCCCCGGCGACCCGCAGCGCACCCTGGAGCACCGGGTCGGTGACGGTGCCGGCGCGTACCTCCTCGCGGTCGTGGACGCGGCCCTCCAGCGCGGCGCTGGCCACGGCGGAGCGGAGGCTGACCTCGGCGGCGACCTGGCCGCCCTGGCGGCGCAGCGCGCGGTGCCGGTGGGCCAGGTCGACCCGCTCGCGGGCCTGCTCGACGGCGGTGGCGACGTCGGCGAGCGCGAGCAGCGGGGCGAGCGGATCGGTGGTCACCCCGTCACGCTAGCGACCGCCGGGCCGGTATCCGCCTCCGCCCGCCGGGAAAGTGACGCCGTCGGCGTCGCGCGGTGCACTCGGCGCGGGGACGGGGCCGCTCGGCGCGCGGTGAGGGGCCGGGCGGTCGCGGCCGGGGTACGCCGGGACTAACCTTCCCCGCATCAGGAGACGCAGGTCACGCGACGAAGGAGTCACCGCATGAGCGAGGCATTGGCCAACTTGCTGAACGAGACGCGCCAGTTCCCGCCGCCGGCTGAACTCGCCGCGAACGCCAACGTGACCGCCGAGGCGTACGAGGAGGCGGCCGGTGACCGGCTGGCCTTCTGGGAGCGCCAGGCCGGCCGGCTCGCCTGGGCCCAGCCGTGGGAGCAGGTGCTCGACTGGTCGAACGCCCCGTTCGCGAAGTGGTTCACCGGGGGCAGGCTCAACGTGGCGTACAACTGCCTGGACCGGCACGTCGAGGCGGGCCGCGGCGACAAGGTGGCGATCCACTGGGAGGGCGAGCCGGGCGACACCCGTACCGTCACCTACGCCGACCTGCACAAGCTCACCTGTCAGGCGGCGAACGCGCTGACCGAGCTGGGCGTGACCGCCGGTGACCGGGTGGCGATCTACCTGCCGATGATCCCGGAGGCGGCGGTGGCGATGCTCGCCTGCGCCCGGATCGGCGCCACGCACAGCGTGGTCTTCGGCGGCTTCTCCGCCGACGCGCTCACCAACCGGATCCAGGACGCCAGCGCCAAGGTGGTGATCACCGCGGACGGCGGCTTCCGCCGGGGCAAGCCGTCGGCGCTCAAGCCGACTGTGGACGAGGCGGTGGCGAACTGCCCGTCGGTGGAGCACGTGCTGGTGGTGCGGCGTACCGGTGAGGAGGTCGCCTGGTCGGCGAAGGACCACTGGTGGCACGAGACGGTGGAGACGGCGTCGCCGGAGCACGAGGCGCAGGCGTTCGACGCCGAGCACCCGCTGTTCATCCTCTACACCAGCGGCACGACCGCCCGGCCGAAGGGCATCCTGCACACCACCGGCGGCTACCTGACCCAGGCGTCGTACACCACGCACGCGGTGTTCGACCTGAAGCCGGAGACGGACGTCTACTGGTGCACCGCCGACATCGGCTGGGTGACCGGGCACTCCTACATCGTGTACGGCCCGCTCTCCAACGGCGCCACCCAGGTCATGTACGAGGGCACCCCGGACACGCCGCACAAGGGCCGGTTCTGGGAGGTCGTCGACAAGTACAAGGTGACCATCCTGTACACCGCGCCGACGCTGATCCGCACCATGATGAAGTGGGGCGAGGACATCCCGGCCGGGTACGACCTGTCGTCGCTGCGCCTGCTCGGCAGCGTCGGTGAGCCGATCAACCCGGAGGCGTGGATCTGGTACCGGCAGCACGTCGGCCGCGGCGAGCTGCCGGTGGTGGACACCTGGTGGCAGACCGAGACCGGCGCCATCATGATCTCGCCGCTGCCCGGCGTGACCGAGGCGAAGCCCGGCTCGGCGATGAGCCCGCTGCCCGGCATCGTCGCCGACGTCGTCGACGACCAGGGCCAGTCGGTGCCGAACGGCGGCGGCGGATACCTGGTGCTGAAGGAGCCGTGGCCGTCGATGCTGCGGACCATCTGGGGCGACGACAACCGGTTCCTGGAGACGTACTGGTCCCGGTTCGGCGCGGGCGCGAACACCGGCGACGAGTGGGTCTACTTCGCCGGTGACGGCGCGAAGAAGGACGACGACGGGCACATCTGGCTGCTCGGCCGGGTGGACGACGTGATGCTGGTGTCGGGCCACAACATCTCCACCACGGAGGTGGAGTCGGCGCTGGTCAGTCACCCGTCGGTGGCGGAGGCGGCGGTGGTGGGCGCGACCGACCCGACCACCGGCCAGGCGATCGTCGCGTTCGCCATCCCGCGCGGCAGCGCGGAGATCTCCGGTGACGCGGGCGAGCAGCTCATCGCCGAGCTGCGTAACCACGTGGCGAAGACGCTCGGCCCGATCGCCAAGCCGCGGCAGATCATGCTGGTCCCGGAGCTGCCGAAGACCCGCTCCGGGAAGATCATGCGCCGGCTGCTGCGGGACGTGGCGGAGAACCGGTCGCTCGGCGACGTGACCACGCTCCAGGACTCCTCGGTGATGGAGTTGATCTCGTCCGGGATGAGCGGCGGGAAGTCCGACGAGGACTGACGCCGACTGACGACGAGGGGGCGGGCCGCCGGGCGGTCCGCCCCCTCGTCGCATCCGGGATCCGCGCCGGTCGATCGGGGGATCCGGGACTGATCTGATCGGCCAGAGGGCCTGATCAACTCTGTCGATGTCGCTCGTCGTCGGTTACGTTCAGCCGACCGGCGGATTTCGACGAGCGTCACTGAGACGGCCGGTTCCTCACCATTCCCTACGAACGGAGTGGCATGCTCCCCATGTCGCAGCACAGGGCACGGCGACGCTTACTCGTCGCACTGCCCGCCATCGCGCTCGCGGCCACGTCGCTGACCGTGACGGGCAGCGCGGCGGCTCAGCCGGCCCGGTCCGCACCGGTCACGATCGGGGCGGACGAGCACTACATCAACTACGCCGAGCCCGAGGTCCAGCCGGACACCGGCGGCAAGGAGGTGAAGGGCCGCGACGGCATCTTCTCCTCGCCGGCGGACGAGGCCCGCGCCTACGACCGCAAGTACGCCGGGGGCAACCCGATCGCGGCGCGCGAGCTGGCCAAGCTGGAGGCCAAGTCCATCCGGACCGGCCAGAGTCCTCGCAAGATCAAGAAGGCCAAGAGTACGCAGACCGCCAAGCTGCTGACGCTGCTCGTCGAGTTCAACGACAACGCCAACGACGACTTCACCAACGTGATGGTCCCGAAGACGGTGTTCGAGGACCGCACCTGCGTGCCCGGCACCGTGCAGAACGGGCCGCGGCACAACACGATCCCGAACCCGGCCACGCTGCCGCACAAGGACAACAACTCGATGTGGGTGCCGGACTTCTCGCCGGCCCACTACGACAAGATGCTGTACAGCAAGAAGGGCATCACCGAGCGGGTCCGCAAGGACCTGAAGGGGCCGGACGGCAAGCCGGGCATCAGCCTCGCCGGGCGGACCATGCACAACATGTACCTGGAGATGTCCAAGAACGCGTACACCGTGGACGGGCAGGCCAGCCCGTGGATCACGGTGCCGCACTCGGAGGGCTGGTACGCCGCCTCGCGCTGCTTCCAGGACGAGAACGGCAACTGGGTCGCCGGGCGTGAGCAGTCGATGAACGGCCACCCGGACAACCCGCAGGGTGCCGGCCGGCTCGCCACCGACGCGATCGACGCGCTGGCCGCGGCCGACCCGGACTTCCCCTGGGCCGACTACGACATCGAGGACCAGAGCGACCGCGACGGCGACGGCAACTACCACGAGCCGGACGGCGTGATCGACCACCTCGTGCTGGTGCACGCCAACCAGGGCAAGTCCCGTGGTGGCGGCGACGTCGGCATCTACTCGGTCTGGGCGCACTCCTCGACCGTGGCCGGTGGCTACACGATTCCGGGCACCAACCTGAAGGTGTCGAACTACATCGTGCAGCCGGAGGACGCCGGCGTCGGCGTCTTCGCCCACGAGTTCGGGCACGACCTGGGCCTGCCGGACCTCTACGACACCTCCGGCAACGCCGACTCGGACGTGGACTTCTGGGACCTGATGGCGTCCGGCTCGCACTCCGGCGAGATCTTCCAGGCGCTGCCCACCCACATGGGCCTCTGGGACAAGTGGGTGCTGGGCTGGGCCGAGCCGAAGACGTTCGGGCCGGGTGACCGGTCCAAGCTGGTCAACCTCGGACAGACGTCGCGTACGCCGGTCGGCACCGAGGACGGCATCAAGATCGACCTGCCGGACAAGGTGATCTCACTGGCGACGCCGCACAGCGGCGGGAACATGTGGTACTCCGGCGCCGACCAGAACTGGGCCGACGTCAAGCTCAGCCGCACGGTGACCGTCCCGAACGCCGCCGACGCGAAGTTCTGGATGTGGAACAACTACGTCATCGAGGCGGACTGGGACTTCGGCTTCGTCGAGGTCTCCACCGACGGCGGCGCCACCTGGAACGAGCAGAAGGTGTACGCCGAGGGCGGCGCGCTCGTCTCCACGAACGACGGCTACGCCGACCCGAACGGCCGCATGGTCGACTTCGGCAACAAGAAGTACGGCCTGACCGGCAGCACGAACGGCTGGCGGCACGACTACGTCGACCTGTCGTCGTACGCCGGGCAGACCGTGCAGGTGCGGCTGCGGTACGCCACCGACGAGGCGTTCGTGGAGCGCGGCTGGTTCGCCGACGACTTCTCGGTGACCGGCGGCGGCGCCACCACCTGGAGCGACGACGTGGAGAGCGGCGCGGCGGGCTGGACCCAGACCGGCGGCACCTTCACCGACACCAGCGGCGCGGGTTGGTACATCGACTCGGGCACTCAGGTGAAGTCGCACTACTACCTGGCCGAGTGGCGTAACTTCGACGGCTTCGACAAGGGCCTGAAGTACACCTACGACACCGTCTACTCGCACGAGGCCTGGAAGGTCGACCGGATCGCGTACAACGCGCCGGGCATGCTGGTCTGGTACCGGGACACCCAGCTCGGCGACGTCAACCACGTCACCGCGCAGATGACCGCGCTGCCCAGCTACGGCGCCAAGGGCGGTCTGCTGATCGTCGACTCGCACAACGACCCGCTGCGCCGCAAGGGCGTCGCGGCCGAGAAGGACCCGTCGGTGCTGAAGAACCTGCCCAGCCGGCCGCAGTCCTCCAACGCCGCGTTCGGCCTGAAGCCGACGTACCCGTTCAAGGAGTGCCTGGAGGCGGCGGACGAGCCGTACAGCGAGTACTGCACGAAGTTCGGCCCGCAGGCTCCGGTGCGCGGCTTCACCGACGCCAAGGGCTGGTACCCGGGCATCGAGATCCGTGACGGTGCCGCGTACTCGCGGGACAACGACGCCTCGGTGGTCATCCCGTCGCGGGGCAACCAGCAGTACACGACCCGGGTGGTGAACCCGGACGGCACTCCGGCGACGGACTACTACGGTTCGACGCTGGGTGGCGGGGCGATCGTGCTCGGCACCGGCAACCCGGGTGACGCGGGCGTCCAGTACGGCGTCTCGATCATCATCAAGCGAGCCGCCAAGGACAACTCGTACGCCCGGGTGTACGTGGTTCCGCCGCGCAACTGAACGGTACGGTCAAAGCGGAACCGGAATGACCGAAAAATGATCTGAACGGTGTCGATGGGGGAAGGGCCGGGAGCGTGAGTGCTCCCGGCCCTTCCGCGTAACCAATTGATCCATGACTGTCACTGCACTACATGATCGACGCATCGCTGCTGGTCAACGGCTCGGTGACGGACCGACGTGTGACGGTGAAAAGCATCCCCAACAAAAAGTTGCTACAAATCGACGCACACATCTTCCCACCAGTCGCAGCAGTGTCTATGTTCACCCTTGGTCCCACTAGTGGGACGTTCCACCGGCCCGTACCCCCAGTTGGGCCGGTTCCCTCACACCGGAGGTACCACGTGCGCAAAGTCGCAGTGGGTCTGCTCGGGCTTTCGCTGACCGCGACGGGGCTGATGGCAGGCACGGCCGCCAGCGCCGCGCCGACGCCGAAGTTGCCGGCCGCCGCCCCGTCGGTGGCCGAGCCTGCGCAGGCTGAGCACGACCTGCCCAACCCGCTCGAGGAGAAGCGGCGCGCGCTGCGCCAGGAGGGCCTGAGCGAGGTCCTGTCCGGCAGGGCGAAGGCCCAGAAGATCAACGGCAGCACGGTCGTCAAGGTCGGCGAGCGGGCTGCCGAAGGTGCCGCGGCGGGCAGGTCCGCCAAGAGCACCAAGGCCGGCAAGGGTCCGACCAAGGACCAGTACGTCGAACTCTCCCGCGAGCGGACCGACAAGATCTTCGTCATCCTCGCGGAGTTCGGCGACGAGCGGCACCCGAACTACCCGGACCAGGACACCGACCCGGACACCCCGGGCCCGACCCGGTTCGACGGTCCGCTCCGCAACCAGATCCCGCAGCCCAACCGGGCGGTGGACAACTCCACCGTGTGGCAGGCCGACTACAGCGCCGACCACTTCCGGCAGCTGTACTTCGGCACCAACCCGGGTGACGAGTCGCTGAAGCAGTACTACGAGGCCCAGTCCTCGGGTCGGTACAGCGTCGACGGCGAGGTCACCAACTGGGTGAAGGTGCGGTACAACGAGGCCCGCTACGGCCGTTCCGACGGCTACCCGTGCGCCTCGAACGTCTGCACCAACACCTGGGCGCTGGTCCGCGACGCCGCCAACCAGTGGGTCGCCGACCAGAAGGCGCAGGGCCGCTCCGACGCGGAGATCGCCGCGGACGTCAAGGCGATGGACGAGTGGGACCGGTACGACTTCGACGGCGACGGCAACTTCAACGAGCCGGACGGCTACATCGACCACTTCCAGATCGTCCACGCCGGCGGCGACCAGGCCGACGGTGACCCGTACCAGGGTGAGGACGCCATCTGGAGCCACCGGTGGTACGCCTTCGCCAGCGACCAGGGCAACACCGGCCCGGAGAACTTCCCGGCCGGCGGCACCCAGATCGGCAACACCGGCGTCTGGATCGGTGACTACACCATCCAGCCGGAGAACGGTGGCCGGAGCGTCTTCTACCACGAGTACGGCCACGACCTCGGTCTGCCGGACGACTACAACGTGGTCAGCGGTGGGGACAACAACAACGAGCACTGGACCCTGATGGCCCAGAGCCGGCTCGGCGCCAAGAACGACGGCGGCATCGGCGAGCGCGGTGGCGACCTCGGCGCCTGGAACAAGCTCCAGCTCGGCTGGCTCGACTACGAGGTCGTCGTGGCCGGCCAGAAGCGCACCCTGGAGCTGGGCCCGCAGGAGTACAACTCCAACAAGGCCCAGGGCGCCGTGGTGGTGCTGCCGCAGCGGGAGTACACGTTCCAGAACGGCAAGCCGTTCGAGGGTACGAAGCAGTTCTTCTCGGGCAACGACGACGACCTGAACACCACGATGACGCGCACTGTCGACCTCACCGGGAAGACCAGCGCCGCGCTGTCGATGAAGGGTCGCTACAGCATCGAGGCGGACTACGACTACCTGTTCTTCGAGGCGTCCACCGACGGTGGCCAGACCTGGACCTCGCTGCCCGGTACGGCCAACGGCACCCCGCTGAAGGAGATCTCCCCCGGGCGCTACGCCCTGGACGGCTCCAGCAACGACCAGTGGGTCGACGTCAACATCCCGATGGACGCGGTCGCCGGAAACGTCGTGCAGTTCCGGCTGCGCTACCAGACGGACGGCGGTGTCTCCGAGGGCGGCTTCTACGGTGACGCGATCACCGTGACCGCCGACGGTCAGACCCTCCTCACCGACGGCGCCGAGGCCGGTGCCAACGGCTGGACCCTCAGCGGCTACAGCATCGTCGAGGAGACCTACACCCGTAAGTTCGACAACTACTACATCGCCGGCAACCGGTCGTACGTCTCGTACGACAAGTACCTCAAGACCGGCCCGTACTTCTTCGGCTACGCGAACACCCGCCCGGACTACGTGGACCACTACGCGTACCAGGAGGGTCTGCTGATCTCCTACTGGAACCTCCGGTTCGCGGACAACGACACGTTCGCGCACCCGGGTGAGGGTCGGAACATGATCATCGACGCGCACCCGCGGCCGATCTACAACCTGACCGGGGCGCCCTGGCGGGCCCGCGTCCAGGTCTACGACGCGCCGTTCAGCCTGAAGAAGGCCGACTCGTTCACGCTGCACCTCAACAGCCAGCCGCAGTACATCCGCGGCCAGGCGGCGCAGCCGCTGTTCGACGACACCAAGCAGTACTGGTTCCCGGAGCTGCCGAACCACGGCGTGAAGCTCCCGGCCACCGGCACCAAGATCAAGGTTCTGGAGCAGAACGGCACCTCGCTGAAGGTCCGCTTCTCCTGATCCACTGATCGACGCACCACACGATGCCCGGGCGGTTCACCCGCCCGGGCATCGCCCTTTCCGGGAACCCGGCGTACCCCGCCCGCGTCCCATCCGTTCGACACCCGCACCACGCCGGCGGGCGCCCCGCGAGGGCGCTGATCGCCGGCGCGGCCGAGACGGAGGATCCGTGTCCGACGACCACCAGCCGGCCGCGAGCGGCCCCGCCTCGCCCGCCGATCGCCCCACGCCTTCGTCCGCCACCGACCTGCCGACGCTTCGGCGGCCCACCGGGCCGCCGAAGACGCCGACCGACAACCGGCCGACGGGCGTCGTCGCCGGCTGGATCACCCGGGGCGGCTCCGGGCCGTGCTACGGCCTGATCGACGAGAACGGCACGGAGTACGCGGTGTACGGCCCGAACGCCGGTGAGCTGCGCAAGGGCGACCTGGTCACGCTGCGGCTCACCGCGCGGGACCGCTCCGTCGACTGCGGACCGGGCATCCCCATGCGGATCATCGAGGAGTGACAGCCGGTGGCAGGCCGCTCACGACGCCGGGAGTCGGCCCGGGTGCGCGGTTCCGGGTGACCGCCCGGAGAAATCCCTGATCCTCGTCACCTGCGGGTCCGGTGGGTGACCGGCGGCCCTAGGCTGTGCCCCATGACCGACCAGCGCGGCGGACCCGTCGACGACTCCTGCGTCCTGCCCGAAGGGCCGTGGACGCACCGGTTCGTCGGCGCCAACGGCAGCCGGTTCCACGTCGTCGAAGCGGGCACCGGTCCGATGGTGCTCTTCCTGCACGGCTTCCCCGAATACTGGTACGCCTGGCACGAGATGCTGCCGGCGGTCGCCGACGCGGGCTTCCGGGCGGTCGCGGTCGACCTGCGCGGTTACGGCGCGAGCGACAAACCCCCCCGGGGGTACGACGGCTACACGCTCGCCGCCGACGTCGCCGGCCTGATCCGGGCGCTCGGTGAACGGTCGGCCACCGTTGTCGGCACCGGCGCGGGCGGGCTGATCGGCTGGACCGCCGCCTCCTTCCACCCGACCCTGGTCCGGCGGCTCGTGGTGCTCGGCGCGCCGCACCCGCTGCGGCTGCGGGCGGCCATCTTCGCCGACCCGCGCGGCCAGTTCACCTCGGCCACCGCGACGCTGAAGTTCCAGCTCCCCCGCTACGAGCACGTGCTGACCCGCGACGACGCCGCCGAGGTGGAGGAGATCCTGCGCCGGTGGGGCGGGCCGCGCTGGGTGTCCGGTCCCGACTTCGCCGACTACGCGCACTGCTGCCGGGTGGCGATGCAGATCCCGCAGGCCGCGTTCTGCGCGATGGAGGGCTACCGCTGGGCGTTCCGCTCGGTGCTGCGGCTGCACGGCTACCGCTTCGTGAAGCTCATGCAGAAGCCACTGGTCACGCCGACCCTGCAACTGCACGGCGCCCTCGACCGGGCCTCACTTCCCCGTACCGCCCAGGGCTCCGGCCGCTACGTCACCGCCCCGTACGAGTGGCGGCTGCTCGACGACGTGGGTCACTTCCCGCACGTGGAGGCGCGCGATCTGGTGCTCGGCGAGATCCTGCGCTGGGCGAAGTCCTGACTCAGACCCGCTGCTCGCCCAGGTCGGCCACCTCGGCCGCCGGCGCCCAGCCCTGGTAGACGCCGAAGTCGAACGCCTCCAGTCCCATCGCCTCGGCCACCGGCCAGCGCCCACCGGTGTACTCCAGCCGCAGCCAGCCCTCGTGCTCGGCCAGCACGATGAACGGCTGCCCCTGCCAGGTGCAGGTGGTCCGCACGTACGCCAGATCGTCGACCTCGGCGGCCGGCACCACCCGGACGTACCGGCCGGGGCGTACCTCGGTGAATCCCTCGTCCGGGCCCGGCTGGTACAGGCGGATGTCGTCGCCGTCGGGGCTGGCCTGGTACTCCCGGCCCCGCCAGCGGGCCACGTAGCCGTCGCGGCTCACGCCTCGTCCGCCTTGCGCCACAGCAGCTCGTCGGTGTCCAGGACCGCGACCAGCCTGCTGTCGCCGTCCGCACCGACCCGCCACAGCTCGGCGCCGTGCGGAAGCCGGGCGCTGTCCACCTTGAACTCGGCGATCACATCGCTGCTCTCCCCCGGCGCGAAGCCGTTGCCGCGGAACGGGGGCCGCTCGATCACCCAGCCCTCCATCGCCCGCATCGCCGCCTCGTTCGGTCCGCCGTACGGGATCCGGTAGAGGCTCGGCCGGTAGGCGGGCCAGCGCAGCAGGTAGATCTCCTCGTCGTCGGGGGAGAACGGCGAACCCGGGTGGCTGAGCCCGAGCGCGCCGTGCAGCTCCGCCGGGGTACGCAGATGCGCCAGCTCCCCGGCCCGGTGCACGAAGCCGGAGACCCGGTCGTAGCCTCGCTCCAGGTAGTACGCGAGCTGGCTCGCCGCGATCACCTTCTGCATGGTCACCGGCCGGTTCGCGGCGATGGTGGGCGCCTCCGGGCGCTGTCGTTCCGCCGGCTGCGGCGCGGCGGCCGGCTCCGGGTCGTCGCCGAGGCCCACCTCGGCCGCCCAGTTGGCGAGCGCGAGGACCTGCTCCCCCGGGTACGTCGCGCCGACCGGGCTGCCCGGGTTCACCCGGAACGACCAGGCCACGTCCGGCCATCTGCGGATGAGCTGCACGAACTTGACCCGTACCGTCTCGATCTGGCCCTCGGTGTGCTCGGCCAGGCGTTCCGGCGAGGTGTAGACCGAGACGCACCGCTCGCCGTCGACCTGGTCGGCGTGCCAGACGAAGCCGCTGTCGCCCGGCCGGCTGCCGGCGACCGAGTCGGGCGCGACCGGCAGCAGCACCCGGGCCAGCAGCAGGGTGGTGAGGAAACCGTCGGTGCTGCCGCTGCCCGCGGCGGCCAGCAGCTCCTCCTCGACGTCGTTCGCCGGTACGAACTCGGCGGCCGGCGGGTCGTCTGTCGTGGCGGGTGCCGCGGGCTCCGCCGTCGGCGGGGACAGCGCGACGGTGGCGTCGCTGGACGCGAACAGCGACGTGGTGACCGGTTCGTCGTCGCTTGTCGGCGGCTCGAAGAGGGAGACGGTCGGCTGCTCTGCCGGAGCGGGATCGGACAGCGGCGTGGTCGGTGCGGGGTCGAACAGCGAGACCGTCGGCTCAGCCGACGACGACGCGAACAGCGACGTCGTGGCTTCGCCTGCGGAGGACGACGGCTCGAACAGCGACGTGGTCGGCTCGGACGCCGAAGCAAGTGGCGCCGTCGGCTCGGCCTCAGCCGGCGACGTGGACAGCGGCGCGGTCGGCTCGCCCTCAGCCGGACCGGACAGCGGCGCTGTCGGCTCGGCCGGCACCCGGTCGAACAACGAGACCGTCGGCTCGGCCGACGACGACGCGAACAGCGGTGCCGTGGCCTCGGCTGCCGGCGACTCGAACAGCGACGTGGTGGGTTCGGATGCCGACGCGAGCGACACCGTCGGCTCGCCCTCAGCCGGACCGGACAGCGGCGCTGTCGGCTCGGCCGGCACCCGGTCGAACAACGAGACCGTCGGCTCGGCCGACGACGACGCGAACAGCGGTGCCGTGGCCTCGCCTGCCGAGGACGACGGCTCGAACAGCGACGTCGTCGGCTCGGATGCCGACGCGAGCGACACCGTCGAGTCGTCGGGCTCCGAACTCCGGTCCGGCGCGCCGAGGTGGGTCGGCGCCGGCTCGGCGAGGTTCACCGTGTCGTCGGCGACCGGCCGGTCCACGGAGAGCGGCATCGTCGGGTCGGCGGTGCCGGCCCAGGGCGCACCCTCGGCCGGTTCCGCACGCACCGGGCTGGTCGGCTGCGCGGACCGGACCGGTTCCGGCTCGGTCAGGTCACGGGCCTCGATGACGGTGCCCTCGATGACGATGGGTGTGAAGTCGCGGCGCGACGTGGGCGGCGCGGACACCGGTTCGGCGATCGACGGCGGCAGTTCCTCCACCGGCTCGTCGATCGTCTCCCACCGCGCGGTGTCGCCCTCCGTGCTGCCCGGCGCGGCTCCCCACCCGTCGGCAGTGGCCGGTCCGGCGTGCGCGGCGGCCGGTCCGGCCTGCGCCGCAGCGGCCGGTGCGGTGTGCGCAGCCGGGGCCGGGCCGGTGTGCCGCCGGGGCAGCGCCTCGGTCGCGTCCTCGGACGGGCGGGTCGGCCGGAACGCCTGGGTGGCCTCCTCCGACCGGGGCGCGGTCGACGGCTCGTCCGTCCGTGTCGGGAAGGCCTGGGTCGGCCCCTCGCGTACCGGCTCGTTCAGCGGCCGCCGGCGCGGAAACGGCTGTCCGCCGGCGAACCGGGTCGGCGGGGCGGCACGCTCACCGGCCCGGCGCGACGGGTCCAGCGGCGACGGGCGACGGGCCGAGCGGCCGCCGGACGAGGGCTCGAAGAAGGAGCGGGCCGGCGGCGGAGCGGCGGCGGCCGGTGGCTCGTCGGCGGGTGCCGCCGGGGCGGCGGCGAACGGGTCCGGCTCGTCCGGGCGGCGGCGCAGGTCGGTGAGCCAGCCGTCGAGGGCGTCCGTGTCCGGCTCGGCGCCGGGAGCGGTCCGGCTCCGGACGTCGCCGGCCGGCCCTCGGCGGCGGGGCGGCATGGTGGGCAGCCGTCGCCCCAGGACCGAGGCGGCCCGCATCGGCACCGTGGGCGGCTCACCGGCCTCCGTCAGCCGCTCGTCCCGGCCGGGCGAACCGGCGACCGGCGGCACGGCCGGGGGCGGCGCCGCGGGCGGCGGCACGGCCGGGGGCGGAACAGCGGCCGGCGGGACGGCGGCATGGGGCACGGTCGCGGGCGTGACGACGGCCGGGGGGACGGGGACGGCAGGCGGGCGGGGCGCGGCCTCGGGCACCGTGTTCCGGGCTCCCCGGGTGGCGTTCTCCACCCGTTCCAGCCGGGCGCGGGCGCCCATGGTGCGGCCGGGGAGGCGGACGTCGCCCCGGGAGAGCTGAGCCACGTACCAGGCGGGCAGGTAGCCCTCGATCGGCAGGCCGGGATTGACCGCCAGCCACCACTCGGGGTTGGGCCAGCCGGCCGCCAGATCCGGGTAGGGGACGCGGCGGGTGGCACCCGCGTTCTCCCCCAGGCTCGCGCGCAGCGCGGCGACGGAGGTGAAGGCCAGGACGTGGGTACGACCCCCGGCGGTCCAGGTGCCCCACCCGGCGGACGGCCCGCTCGCGATCGGAAGCAGGAGATCGACGCGGGTCAGCACGCGGAAGTACTGCTGCTGGTCCTGCGCGCGCAGCGCATCCCGCATCGCCACCTCGGCCTCGGTGGCCGGCTCCCATCCGGTCACGGCCACCTCTCCTTCCGCGAACAGGCCACAGGCATCGCATACAACCTACAAGGTGGCGGCAAGATCAGGACTTCTGCCCATCGACGGGCGGCCCCGGAGTGAGCGAAGCGCTAACATCCCGTTCCGGAGCCGACACGCTACGGAGGTCGTCGATGTCTCGGCCAGTCGCGTACCCCGTCGTGGCCGCCCTGGCGACGCTCCTCGTCACCGGGGTTCCGGCCGCCGCGGCCGCAGCTCGCGCGCCGGCCGGCTGCGCCTCGCCGCCCGCGCCGGCCCGCCCGGTCGCGGACCAGCCGTGGCCGCAGCAGCGGTACGCCCCGGACCGGCTCACCCCGCTCGCGACGGGCGCCGGAGTCGTGGTCGCGGTCGTCGACTCGGGTGTGGACCGGTCCCATCCGCAGCTCGCCGGCCGCGTACTCGACGGCGCCGACTTCCTCGACGGCGGAGGGGACGGCACCCGGGACTGCGCCGGGCACGGCACCGGCGTGGCCAGCATCATCGCCGCCGCCCCGCAGCCCGGCGTCGCGTTCCGCGGCCTCGCGCCGGACGCGCGCATCCTGCCGGTACGGGTCAGCGAGCAGCAGGTGGTCGAGGGACGGGAGTCGGGGCGTACGGTCGACGCGGCCGGGTTCGCCCGGGCCATCCGCTGGGCCGTGGACCACGACGCCGACGTGCTGAACCTCTCGGTCGTCCTGTACGCGGACGACCCGGCGGTACGCGCCGCCGTCGCCTACGCGGTGCGCCGGGACGTGGTGGTGGTGGCCGCCGCCGGGAACCTGCACGACAACGGCGACCCCCGGCCCTACCCGGCGGCGTACGACGGGGTGCTCGGCGTCGGCGCGATCGGGCGTGACGGGACACGCTCCGCGTTCTCCCAGACCGGCTCGTACGTGGACGTGGTCGCCCCGGGTAGCGAGGTGCTGATGGCGGCGCCCCGGTCGGGGCATCAGCGGGCGGAAGGGACCAGCTACGCCACCCCGTTCGTGGCGGGTACGGCGGCGTTGCTGCGCCAGTACCGGCCCCGGCTGAGCGCGGACGAGGTGGCCGGGCGGATCGTGGCCGCCGCCGACCCCGCGCCGGGGCGGGACGCGGGCTACGGCGCGGGGGTGCTGAACCCGTACCGGGCGGTGACCGAGTCGGCCGGCGCGACGGATTCCCGTACCCGGCCGGGTGCCGCGCTTCCCGAGGACCGCCCGGATCCGGCCGCACTGGCCCGCCAGTCCCGCCGGGACTCGGCCCGGGACCGGGCGCTGCTGGCCGCCGCAGTGGCGGGCGGGGCGGTGGTGCTCGTGGCGGCGCTCGCCCTGGTGCTGCCGCGCGGCGCGCGGCGACGCTGGCGGGCGGCCGACCCGGCCGGCACTGTCGCGCCGAGATGACGGCGAGTCGCGCGGCCCGGGTCACCTGCCCGGGCCGCGCGGCGTCGGTTCACTGGAACAGGTTGGCGTTGCGCTTCTCGGTGTCGAGGTAGTCGGCCGCGGAATCCTCCACAGCGAGCTTGATGTCGCGCAGCATCGCCTGGAGGTCCTGCGAGGCGGCCCGCCACCGGGACTGCCGCACCTCGTACGCCTCGCGGGCCTCGCCGTTCCAGCTCGCCACCAGCGGGGCGGCGTCGCGTTCGAGCTGACCGAGCTGGCTCTCCAGGGTGGACAGCGCCCGTTGGATGTCGGCGCCGGCCTGTTGCAGGGCGGCGAAGTTGACGACCAGCACACCGTGCTCCATAAGTTCGATCCTTCCGGTTGTCAGAGAGGCAGCTGGATGCCGCGGTTGGTGCCCGCCACCCGGCCGGCGGCCTCGGTGTCGGAGACGTCGTAGTGGCGGCCGGCGCTGCGGATCGCGGTGGCGGTCTCGCGCAGCGCCCGCTGAAGGGCGGCCTGATCCTGCGCCCACTGTTGCTTGACCTGCGCGAACGAGCGCCCACCGGCGCCCCGCCAGGCCTGCTGCAGCACCTCCAGCTCGGCCATCAGGCCGCTGAGCATGCTCTGGAGCGACTGGTCGACCTGCTCGAACTTCGCGGCGGTCTGCTGCATCACCGCGGCTTCTGCCTGGGTCTGGGACATCCCGGACGTCACCTCGTCTCCTCGGTCGTGGCTGGCCACCGTGTGACCACCGTGGACTCGTCGGCGGGGGCCCGGGGCCGGTGGAGGGGGAAGCCCGGCGGCGGCGGACACGCAACTCGACGATTTCGTCGCTGACGGTAGCCGTCCGACTTCGGTTCTGCTACCCCTTCGGGCTCCCCTGTGGACAACTCGCCCACTACGATGAGCCACGGCAGCGTCACGCGGAGGCCCGGCGAGGAGGTGCGGTGACCGCCAGCACGTCGGAGCGGCCCGCGTCCGTCCCGGTTCGGGCACCACAGTGGACGAGCCGGTCGGCAGCGCGGCTGCGCGCCGGTCAGATCGTGGCGACCCAGGTCGCGGTGGCGGCACTGGTAGCGTCCGCCGGTCGAGGTGTCGTGCCGACGGCCGTCTCGCTGCTGGCGGCGGCCCTGCTGCTGCCCGCCGCGTGGGTGCGGGTGCGTGGCCGCTGGCTGCACGAGTGGCTCGTCACCGCCGCCGCGTACCTGACCCGGCGCCGCGCCCTGCCGGCGACGGCCGAGCCGGCGGCGCTGCTGGAGTTGCTCCGGCCGGGCACGGTGGTGGGCGCGACCGAGGCGTCCGGCGGCGCGGCGGTGGTGCACGACGCCGCCGGCCTGACCGCGCTGCTGGAGCTGGGCGACCCGGACGACCTGCTCGGCGACCACGCGCCCGAGCTGCCCACGCCCTTCGACCTGCTTCCACCGGCCGGCCCGGACGCCCCCGCGATCCGGTTGCAGCTGGTGTTCTCGGCGTCGCCCGCACCCGCGCCCGCCGTCGCGGGGGGCCCGGCGGGTACGTCGTACCGTCAGCTCACCGACGGCCGGGTGGCCGGGCGGACCCGGGTGGTGCTGGCCGTCCAGGTGCTGCGCGCCGACGGCTGGCCGGACGAGGATCTGCTGCGGGCGCTGTCCGGCACCTTGCGGCGGCTCGTCCGCCGGCTGGGCCCGCTCACCGCACGGCCGCTCGGCGGCGACGCGGCGCTGCGGGTGATCGCCGAACTGGCCCACCACGAGCCCGGCGCCCCGGTGCGGGAGACCTGGCCGCTGCTCGCCGTCGGTGGCTTGGCGCAGGCCACCTGGCGTCTGCGCCGGTGGCCGGATCCGCGCGGCGAGGCGGCCCGCGGGCTGGTGGGGCGGCTGCTCGCGCTGCCGGCCACCGCCACCACAGTCGCGCTCACCGCCGGTCCGCGCGTCGGCGCGACGCCGGTCCCGGCCGAGCTGGCGGTACGGGTGGCGGCCGGGAGCGCGGCCGAGCTGTCGACCGCGGAGCGCACGCTGCGCCGGGTCGCCGGTGACGTCGGCGGCGAACTGCGCCGGCTCGACGGTGAGCACCTGGCCGGGCTGGCCGCCACGCTGCCGCTGGCGGTGACCGGCGGAGTCGCGTCCCCGGCCGGTTCGCCTCCGCCCGCGCTGGACCTGCCGCCTGCCACCGCCGGCCTGATGGTGGGCGCGAACCGGCACGGCGCCGCGCTCACCGTCCGCCTGTTCCGTCCGGCCACGACCCGGGTGCTGCTCGTCGGCGGCGTCGCAGCGGCGCAACTGCTCGTGCTGCGGGCGCTGGCGCTCGGCGCGCGCGTGGTGGTGCAGACCGGTCGTCCCCGGTTCTGGGAGCCGTTCGTACGGGGTGTCGGGACGCTCGGTGGCGGCGTACCGCTGCTTCCGCCGGGTCGTCCGGTCGGCGGCGCGCCCGGTTCGCCGCTGCACCCGCTGCTGGTGGTGGTGGACGCCGGCCCGGTGCCGCCGGAGGCCGGCCCGGCCGCCGCCTGGCAGTCGGTCCTGCTGGTCCGCGACGAGCTGACCCCGGCCGACACGCAGGCGCTGGCCCGCGCGGACCTGGCGATCCTCCAGCCGCTCGACCCGGACGAAGCGGCGCTGGCGGGCGCGGCGCTGGGCCTGGGCGGCTCCGCGGAGTGGCTGACCCGGATCCGGGACGACATGGTGGCGGTGGTCAACCGGCGGGCCCTGCGCTGGGCGCTGCTCTCGCCCACGCCCGTCGAGTCGCAACTGGTCGGTCGCCCGGCCCGGCACTGACGAGCCGCGCCGCCGCGTACCAGGTCGAGCCTTCCCCTGATGGTACGGCCGTGGCACGATCCCGGCCATGGATTTCCTGAAGGGTCTTCTGATTCGCGTGGGTTCGACGGCGGTGGCGTTCTGGCTCGCCACCCTGCTCATCCCGGGCATCTCGCTCGACTCCGACTCGGCCACCGAGACGGTGATCACGCTGGTGCTCGTCGCGGTCATCTTCGGCGTGGTGAACGCGGTGCTCCAGCCGATCATCAAGACCGTGGGGTGCGGCTTCTACCTGCTGACCCTCGGCCTGATCGCGCTCGTGGTGAACGGCCTGCTCTTCCTGCTCACCAGCTGGATCGCCGGTGAGGCCGGGCTGCCCTTCCACGTGGACGGGTTCTGGCCGGAGGCGGTGCTGGGCGCGCTGTTCGTCGGCATCGTCACCTGGATCCTCGGCGCCGTCCTCGACCGCGACTGACGCCGGACCCCGGCCGGTCGCCCCGGCGGCCGGCCGGGCTCACCAGGCCAGCAGGAGGGAATTGGCTGGCGAGAGGGCGGGGCGGTGGTACTAGCCTCGGCCGCGTGTTCACAGTGACCCGCGCGGACGGCTACGAGATCAGCACCGACCCGGACCGGATCGACCTGGACCGGGTGCATGACTGGCTCTCCACCGACGCGTACTGGGCGCTGGGGCGCGAGCGGGAGACTGTCGCGCGCGCGTTCGCCGGCTCGATCGGCTTCGGCGTCTACCGGCCGGGTGACGGCCGGCAGGTCGCTGTCGCCCGGGTGGTCACCGACGGGGCCACGTTCGCCTGGCTGTGCGACGTGTACGTGGACCCGGCCGAGCGGGGTGGCGGGCTGGGCACCTGGCTGACCGGCGCGGTCCGCGACCACCTGAACGAGCTGGGCGTACGCCGGATCCTGCTCGCCACGCTCGACGCGCACGGGGTCTACGCGAAGATCGGCTTCAGGCCGGTCGCGGCGGATCGGTGGATGGAGCTGGATCAGCGGGTGACGCCGGTCACCGATAAGGACCAAGAAAAGGATCCACCACTTACGGTGGAGCGGTGAACCAGCTCCGGCTCGGCTACCTGTACGGCGTCGGCGCGTACCTGATCTGGGGTTTCTTCCCGATCTACCTGAAGCTGCTGCGCCCGGCCGGGCCGGTGGAGATCCTCGCGCACCGGATCCTCTGGTCGGTGGCGTTCGTGGCGTTGCTGCTCGCCGCCACACGGCACGCGGGCTTCCTGCGCAAGCTGGCCCGGCGGCCCCGGGCGCTCGCCGGCATCGGGCTCGCCGCCGCGCTGATCGCCGTCAACTGGGGCACGTACATCTACGGCGTGAACTCCGACCGGGTGGTGGAGACGGCGCTCGGCTACTTCATCAATCCGCTGGTGTCCGTGCTGTTCGGCGTGCTCGTGCTGCGGGAACGGCTGCGCCGGGCGCAGTGGGCGGCACTGGGCGTGGGCGCGCTCGCGGTGGCGGTGCTCACCGTCGACTACGGCCGCCTGCCCTGGCTGGCGCTCACCCTGGCGTTCAGCTTCGCCGGGTACGGGCTGGTCAAGAAGCGGCTCGCACTGCCCGCCACGGAAGGGTTGTTCGTCGAGTCGGCGGTGCTGGCACTGCCCGCGCTGGCGTACCTGGGGTGGCTGTCGGCGCGCGGCGACTCGACGTTCGGGCACGTGTCGGCCGGGCACACCGCGCTGCTGGTGCTGGCCGGGGCCGCCACCGCGATCCCGCTGCTGCTGTTCGCCGGGGCGGCGAACCGGCTGCCGCTGTCCACTGTCGGCATGCTGCAGTACCTCGCGCCGATCCTCCAGCTCGGCTGCGGTGTGCTGATCTTCCACGAGCCGATGCCGCCGGCCCGGCTGGCCGGTTTCGCCCTGGTCTGGCTCGCGCTGGTGGTCTTCACCGCCGACGCCCTGCGCCACTCCCACCGCACCCGCCAGGCCGCCCGCACCCACGCCGCCCCCACCCCCATCCCGTCTCGCTGATCTTGCACTTTCCGCCCCGGCGAAAGGGGTGAATCGCCCGCGCCGAGGGCCACAAGTACAAGATCAACGGAGAGAAGGGCAGGGTCAGCGGAGGTCGTAGGCCAGGACGGGGGCGTTCGTTCCTCGGAGCAACTCCAGGCGGACCAGCTCCCCCTTCGTGAAGCGGGTGACGCCGGAGAAGCGCAGGTCGTCACCGGGGGCGGCGAGCCACGAGCCGATCTGCTCCGTCGCGCCGTCCGGGCCGTGCGCCACCAGCCGGAACGTGTACGCCTCCCGGTGCCCGGCCCGCCTGTCGTACCCGCAGTGCATGGTGACCTCGGTGCCCCACGGCGTCTCGGTCAGCCCCACCTCGGCGTGCACCGGCACCGTCCCGGCCACCGGCCGCATCGAGGCCAGCGCCACCGGCGGCTTGGACGGTTCAGCCGGCGACTGCACGAGCCCCACGCCGACGCCCGCCAGCACCGCGAGCGCGGCGGCGGCGAGCGCCGTCAGCGCGTACCGTCGGCGGGAGCGGGACCACTCGCGGCGCTTGCGCTCGCGCGCGGCGTCGAGCAGCGCTGGTACCCGTGACGTCTCCGGCCCGACCTCCAGGAACTGCTCCAGCCCGGCCGGGTCGAGCCGGCCCAGGAGGCCGGGCAGCACGGCGATCTCGGCCACCGCCTCCCGGCACTGCGCGCACCCGGCCAGGTGCCGCTCGTAGGCGACCCGGTCCGCCGGGGCGAGGGCACCGAGCACGTACGCCCCGTCGTCGTGCGCGAACTCGCAGCCTGTCACCCGGTCACCCCCATCTCGGCCAGCGCCAACCGTAGTGAGCGCAGCGCGTAGTGGGTACGCGACTTCACCGTCCCCGGTGGAACGCCCAGCCGCGCCGCCGCCTCCGCCACCGAACGCCCCTGGTAGAAGCACTCGACAAGCACTTCCCGATGAGTCGGGCTGAGCCGGTTGAGCGCCTCGGCGACGGTCCACGCCTCCACCGCACGCTCCGTCTCGTCGACCGTCTCCGCCGTCTCGGGCAGTTCGTCCGTGTAGACCTCGCCGACCCGGGCCGAACGCCGCCGCCAGGCGTCGATCGCGAGGTTCCGCGCGGTGGTGAACAGCCAGGCGCGTACCGAGCCGCGCCGCGGGTCCAGCGACTCGGGGTGCCGCCAGGCGCGCAGAAGCGTCTCCTGCACCAGGTCCTCCGCGCGGGGCCGATCGCCGTTGACGAGCCGCAGGGCGTGCGCGTACAGCGCGTCGGCATGCTCGTCGTGCAGCGCGCGCAGCAGTTGGGCGTCGTGGTCGCTGATGGCGGTACCTCGCTTCCGGCGGCGGGGAAACCGGCGATGCGTTCGCCCTTCCATACGTGCCGTGACGCCGAACGGTTCATCCGCAGGTCAACGCGGAGCTGTTCACGTCCGGTTCAGGTCCGGGCCGATCCCCGCTCACCGTGCCCTGGCAGCGTCCGGCGGGTGAGCGCGCGAGCCGATCACCCGCGCGCCTTCCGACGTTGAGATCAGGAGGCTCCACCTCATGAGCGACCGGCCTCGCCTGCTTCCGCTGCTGGGTGGCACCCGCCACGGCAGCCGCGACGCGATGACCTGTCTGTACCGGTGCGGCAACGCGTGCGACCACCCGGTGCCGAACCCGACCGACAACCCGTACTTCGGCGACGTGGTCGGCACCGAGATCTCCCGGCGCGGCGTGGTCCGGGCCGGCGCGGTCGGCGCACTGGTGCTCGGCTTCGG
>NZ_JALJRJ010000020.1:0-125269 GCF_024519755.1 Micromonospora sp. Mcm103 | reverse complement strand
GGTGCTGCCCGTTGTACGGCACCACCGTGAAGTCCTTCAACGACACCCACCCCGAGCGCGGCTGCGCCAACGCACCCGTGGACGACCACCGGTACGAAGACGGCAGGTTGCACGTGCCACCCGGAGGCGGCGTCGTGGGCGGCGCGGTGGTCGGCGGCGCCGTGGTGGGTGGCGCGGTGGTGGGTGGTGCGGTGGTGGGTGCGCCGGTCGGCGTGGTGGTGCCGCCGGTGCAGGTCACGCCGTTGAGCGCGAAGCTGGTCGGCACCGGGTTGCTGCTGGTCCAGGAGCCGTTGAAGCCGAACGACGTGTTGCCGTTCGTCGGGATCGACCCGTTGTAGTCGACGTTGCGCGCGGTGACAGCGGACCCGCTCTGGGTCAGGCTCGTGTTCCACGACTGGGTCACCGTCTGCCCGGCGCCGAACGACCACGTCAGCGTCCAGCTCGACACCGGGTCGCCGAGGTTCGTGATGGTGACGTTGGCGCCGAAGCCACCCTGCCACTGGGACGAGATCGCGTAGTTGACCGAGCAGCCGGCGGCGGCGGCCCCGGCGGGCAGCGCCACGGCGACCGACGCCGACGCCAGCAGCGCGGCACCGGCCGATGCCCATATGACATTGACTGACCTGGATCTGGACATGAATTGACCTCCTGCGGGGGCGGCGGCTCTGGCATTGGCGGTGGCGATTGTTTTGTGAGCGTTAACAGCCGCGTCAGAGATGTTACGGGAGCGCTCCCAAGCACTCAACAACCCATTTCCGCACCCACCGAACCAGCCGTCGCGCCCACCTCACGCGCGCCCGCGCACCGCCCACCCGCCCCAGGCTGGGTCGATCATGAAGTTGACCGCATTCAATGCGGACGAATCCGCGGCCTAACTTCATGATCGACGCGCTCAGGGGCGCGGGCGGGAGGGGGAGGGGACGAGGCGGGCGGGGTCAGGCGGGGGTGCAGGGGGTGTTGTCGGCGGTGCAGGCGGCGGGGGCGTCGTGTGAGGGGTCGGGGTCGCGGACGTCGAAGCGGATGGTGGCGGACTCGCCGCCCGGCAACGCGCTCCCGGTGAACGTGACCACCGGTCCGTCCTGGGTGGCCTCGGCTCCGCTCACGCTGCCCACTGTGGCGCCGTCGTGCAGCGTCACGGTGACCGTCCAGCCCGGACGCGGTGACGGGCCGGGATTGCGCAGCACCACCTGGCCCCGGTAGCCGAAGACCCGGTCGGTGACCGTCTCGTAGGTGGCGCTCAGCGGTGCCGCCGCCACAGTCGAGGGCGTCGGGCTCGGCGTACGGCTGGGGGTGGGTGACGGCGTCGGCGAGGGCGACGCGCTGCGGCGGCTGGCGCTGGGCGTGGGTCGCGCAGTAGTGGGCCGGGCCGACGGCGTGGCGCTGGACGGCATGACCAGCGACCCCGTCGGGGCCGGCGCGGCCGGTGCGGGCGGCTCGCCGGCGGTGGCCCACACCGTCGCCCCGGCCGCGGCGGCGATCAGCGTCACCGCGCCGACCGCCAGCAGCACCCGGCGCCGCCCGGACCGGCGCTGGTCGTCGCCGAGCAGCCGGACCACCGGCAGTTCGGCGGTCAGGCCGCCCTCGGCGCGGCGCAGGTCGACGTTCTGGAACGCCAGCCAGTCGAGGATCGCGGGCAGTCGTCCGGTGACCG
Source organism: Micromonospora sp. Mcm103 (assembly GCF_024519755.1). NCBI lineage: Bacteria > Bacillati > Actinomycetota > Actinomycetes > Micromonosporales > Micromonosporaceae > Micromonospora > Micromonospora sp. Mcm103. The sequence goes on along the minus strand of NZ_JALJRJ010000020.1, from coordinate 123,618 downwards.
CCTGCTCGTGCTGCTCGGCGCGGGCGTCGGCGTCCCAGTCGCCCTCCTCGAGCACCTCGCGGACCGACAGCCGGGTGCCGTGCGCGGTGGGGGTCAGGTCGCAGGCGAGCCGGGTGGCCCGGCCGGCCTCCCGGCAGCGGACCACCAGCCGGTGCGGCGCGCGCAGTTCGACGGTCTCCACCTCGGTGTCGCCGTCGTAGCCGGGCAGCGCGGCGGTGGCGAGGATCCACCGGTCGGACCCGGGCGCGCTGTCGGCGAACCACTTGGCCAGCAGCGCGCGTTCCGTGAGCGCCCGCCAAGTCCGGGCGGGCGGGTGGAACAGGTCGACCTCGGTGACGATCTCGATCACGCGGAGACTCTAGGGCCTGTGTCAAGGTCGCTGTGGGGCGCTGTCGCCCCCGTCGCGCCAGCGGGCCCGCCAGGCGGCCTCGCTCTCCTCGGCGCTGGCCTTCTCCTCGTGCATCAGCCGGCGCAACGCGACCCGCGAATCGGCGAAGATCACCAGCTCGGCCGCCACGAGTGCCACGCAGATCGCGGTGAGCAGACCCAGCGCGCCGAGCGCCGGCAGGTGCCGGCCGACCGGCAGCGCCGCGGCGAGCAGCACCACGGTGCCGACCCGGGTCCAGGACAGCGTCCGCAGCGCGCGCCACTGGAACGCCATGTTCGCGGCGAAGTAGACGAGCACACCACCGAAGAGCAGCGGCACCGCCGGTCCGTGGCCGCGCTCCATCGGGCCGCCGGCCGGGTCGGTGACGATGCGGACCAGTTCCTCGGCGCCGATCGCGAACAGGATCACCCCGGCGATCATGGGCAGGTAGAGGTAGGCGTACGCGTCGCGGGCGAGCGCCACCCGCGTGTGCCCCTGCGCGGCGTGCAGCGCGATCCGGGCGGCCGGGCCGATCATGTCGAAGTGCGCCCACCAGAGCGCCGCGGTGAACAGGATGCCGAAGATCGCCGCCGGGATGGCCGGCCAGGTCACGGGCTGGCCGAGCAGGTTGCCGCCGACGCCGACCGAGATGACCGACTCGCCGAGCGCGATGATCAGGATGAGGTCGTACCGTTCGGTCCAGTGCTCGGCCGAGGTGATCTTCCAGCCGTCGGTGCCGGCCAGCAGGCCACTGCTGTACTGGATGGCGACCACCGCGATCCACAGCCCGTCGCGCAGCCACGGGCCGACCTCCGGGGACACGCGCGGCGGCAGCAGCGCCGCCACCAGCAGCAGGCCGGCCGAGATCACCGCCTCCGGCAGGAACAGCCGCAGCTTGCGCCGGGCCGGCGGGTCGTCGCGCGTGGCGTACCAGTACAGGGTGGTGTGCACGAACCGGATCACCACGTAGCTGATGGTGACCAGGATCGGCCCGGCGCTGCCCTTGTCCAGGTCGCCGAACGTCTGCGGCAGCGCGAGCGCGAACGTGAACAGCGCGATCATGCCGACCACCATGAGGATCGGCACGAAGCCCTCGCCGAGGCGCAGCCGGGCGGCGACCGCGCTGTGCACCACCCAGCACCACCAGAGCACGGCGAGCACCAGCAGCGCGTGCAGCAGTTCGCCAGGGGTCACGTTGGCGGCGGTGGCGCGCGTGATGATGAAGAAGGACACCACGAAGACGAGGTCGAAGAAGATCTCGAACCGGTCGACCCGGGTGGCGGGGGCGACGCCGGTCGCCGGCCCGAGCCCCTTGCGCCACCGGTCGCCACCCACCGGGCGAGTGTGTCAGCCCAGGTCGGGCCGGGTGCCGCTTTCGCCGGCCATTCCACCGGTCCGACGGGGAGCGGCGCGCTCAGCCCGCCGTCGGGGCGGCCAGGGCGAGCACGTCGCGCAGCACGTCGCGCAACGACCGCCCCGGGTGCTCCAGCCACTCGTGGGCGGCGATCCGCAGGGACGCGAGGAACGTCGCCGCGACGATCCGGGCCCGCAGCGCCGCATCCGGTCCGGTCAGCCGGCGGGCCAGCTCCGCGGCCATCTCCCGCTCCAGGGCCGCGTACGCGCCGACCTGGTGGGCGGCCAGGCTGGGGTGGCCGTGCAGCCGGCGGCGCCGGCTGAGCCAGGGCTCGGCCGGGTCGTCGTAGCCGTCCTCGGCCTGGGCCAGGGCGGCCCGGGTCAGCGCCGCCCACGGCGACAGCTCGGCCGGTTGTTCCGCGACGAGCGTGAGGAGCCGGCGCAGCCGCACCGTGTCGCCGTGGAAGAGGGCCTCCTCCTTGCCGCCGAAGTAGTTGGAGAACGTCCGCCGGGAGACGTTCGCGGCGTCGGCGATCGCCTCGACGGTGATCCGGTCGGGGCCGTGCTCGGCGGCGAGGGACAGCGCCGCCTCGTGCAGCGCCAGGCGGGTGGCCGCCTTCTTCCGCTCCCGCAGCCCGGTGCACTCCTCCATGACAGCCAGCGTAGGTGACCGATTTCTCAATGGGCAAACTTGCCTACCGGGCAAGGTTTAGTGTTGATTGCTTGAGGCAACGAAGCGGCCACCCCCGTATCGACACACCTGGAGGACGCGCGCATGAGCGCACCCACCATGACGGCTGAGGCCGCCCCGATGAGCAAGCGCAAGACGCTGGAGGCACTCAGCGGTCTGCTGCTGGTGCTCTTCGTGGCCATGCTGAGCAGCACCGTGGTCTCGACGGCCCTGCCGAAGATCATTGGAGCGCTCAACGGCTCGCAGACGCAGTACACCTGGGTGGTCACCGCCACCCTGCTCACCGCCACCGCGACCACCCCGATCTGGGGCAAGCTGGCCGACCTGTTCAACAAGAAGCTGCTGATCCAGATCGCCATCGTGGTGTTCCTGGTCGGGTCGATCGCGGCCGGCTTCGCGCAGAGCGCCGGGCAGCTCATCGCCGCCCGCGCCTTCCAGGGCATCGGCGTCGGCGGCCTCCAGGCGCTCGTGCAGGTCGCCATCGCGGCCATGATCCCGCCGCGTGAGCGGGGCCGCTACAACGGCTACCTGGGCGGCGTCATGGCGCTTGCCACCGTCGGCGGCCCGCTGCTGGGCGGCCTCATCGTGGACACCTCCTGGCTCGGCTGGCGCTGGTGCTTCTTCGTCGGCGTACCGGTCGCGGCCGTCGCGCTGTTCCTGCTCCAGATCACCCTGAACCTGCCCACCGTGCGCCGGGACAACGTCAAGATCGACTATCTGGGCGCCGCGCTCATCGCCGCCGGCGTCAGCGTGCTGCTGATCTGGATCTCGTTCGTCGACGACTCGTTCGCCTGGGCCTCCTGGCAGACCGGCGCCATGGTCGGCGGCTCGGTGCTGCTGCTCGCGCTCGCCGTCTGGGTGGAGGCGCGGGCCGCCGAGCCGGTGGTGCCGCTGCACATCGTCCGGGAGCGCACCACCGCCCTGGCGATCCTGGGCAGCCTCGCGGTCGGCATGGCGATGTTCGGCGGCGCGGTCTTCCTGGGCCAGTACTTCCAGATCGGCCGCGGCTACAGCCCGACCGAGGCCGGACTGCTCACCATCCCGATGATGGCCGGTGTGCTGATCTCCTCGATCGTGGCCGGCCGGATGATCACCGCGACCGGGAAGGTCAAGCCGTACATCGTGTTCGGGGCGGTCGTGCTGGTCATCGGGTTCGCCATGCTCGGCACCATCGACCACGAGACCTCGCTGGTCTTCGTCGGCATCGCCATGTTCATCGTCGGTGTCGGCGTCGGCATGACCATGCAGAACCTGGTGCTCGCGGTGCAGAACACGGTCGCGCTCAAGGACATCGGCGCGGCCAGCGCCAGCGTCGCCTTCTTCCGCTCGCTCGGCGGCACCATCGGCGTGTCGGTGCTCGGCGCGGTGCTCGCCCGCCGGGTCAGCGACCGGATCACACACGACCTCGCCGCGGCCGGCATCCCCACCTCCGGCGGAGGCGGCGGCAGCACGCTCAACCTCGACGCGCTGCCCGAGCCGGTACGGCAGATCGTGCGGGCCGCGTACGGGGACGCAACGGGGCACATCTTCCTGATCTCGGCCGCCATCGCGGTGGTGGGTATCGTGGCGGCGCTGCTGCTGCGTCCGGTCACCCTGCGTTCCAGCCTCGACCTGCCGGACACCGGCCGATCGGTGGCGGTGGGAGCGGACGCCGTCGACGGCGCGCCCGCCTTCGACGAGGTGAGCGTGGACTCGGCCGGCCGGGAGGAACGCACCCGCCGCTGAGCCCGTACCCCCAGGGCCGTCGCCGACCCCGGCGGCGGCCCTGGTCCATGCGGGGACGACCGAAGGAGGAGCCGTGGACGTCACGCGGACCGCGCCCACCCGCCTCGCCGCATGGCAGCGGGCCGCGCGTGAGCTGGCGCTCGTCGCCGTGCTCTTCCTGGCCTACAAGGCGGGCCGGCAGGTGGTGGCCGGGCACGCCGAGGTGGCCCTGGCCAACGGCGAGTGGGTCTGGCGGCTGGAACGGCTGCTGCGCCTGCCCGACGAGATGCTCGTGCAGGGGCCGCTGCTGTCGCACGAGCTGCTGGTACGCGTCGCCAACTCGTACTACGCCTACATGCACTTCCCGGCCACCGTGCTCTGCCTGGTCTGGCTCTGGCTGCGCCGCCCGGCCCACTACCTGCGGCTGCGCCGCGCCCTGGCGTCGCTCACGGCGGTGGCGCTGGTGCTCCACGTCTGCATTCCGCTCGCGCCGCCCCGGCTGACCACGCTCACCGGAATGGTCGACACCGGCACCCGGTTCGGCCCGAGCGTCTACGGTCCCCCCGACACCGACCAGCTCAGCAACCAGTACGCGGCCATGCCGTCGCTGCACGTCGGCTGGGCGCTGGCGATCGCGCTGGCGCTGATGGCGGTCACCACCGGACGCCTCCGCTGGCTCTGGCTGCTCCACCCCCTGGCGACAGCGCTCGTGGTGGTGGTCACCGGCAACCACTACTGGCTCGACGGTGTCGTCGCGGTGGTGCTGCTCGTGGCGATCCTGGCCGTCCTGCCGACGGCCGTGCCGGAACCGCCCACGCTCCCGTCCGGACCGGTGCGCCCGCACGTGGTGCCGGCGCCCCGGCGAGCCGGCCACCGCCGGAACCCGAAGGTCCCGGCGGCGGCCGACATACGGCTGCGGCCACCCGGCCGCGGCTGAGGGCTCCTCAGCGCAGCGTGCAGACCGTGCCGTTGAGGCGGAACGCCGCCGGCGGCACGTTCGGCCCGCTGTACGCGCCGACGAAGCCCACAGTCGTGCTCCCGCCGTCGGCGGCGAGCCGCCGGTTGTCGGCGGTGGGCGTCACCCGGACGTCGCGGCCCTGCTGGTCCCAGGCGGCGCTCCACCCGCTGCTCACCTGCTGCCAGGCCGTCGGCCAGGTCCAGGTCAGCGTCCAGCCGTCGACGGCCTTCGCGCCCGTGTTGATCACCTCGACGTTCGCCACGTACCCGTTGCCCCAGTCGTTGTCGTCGTTGAACCGCACCGCGCAGGAGCTCTCGGCGGGGCTGCCGGTGGCGAACGTCAGCGGCGGCGACGACCAGGAGACCCGCCCGGCGGTGTCCCGGGCCAGCACGTTGACCGTGTAGCGGGCGCCCGGTTCGAGGTTGCCCACCGTCAGCGACGTTCCGGCGGTCTCGCCGAGCTGCTCGCTCACCGCGCCGTACTGCCTGTGCACCTCGTACTTGGCGATCGGGGATCCGCCGGGCGTGGCCGCCGGCCAGGAGATGGTCGCCGCGCGGTCGGTCACCGCGCTCGCCGTCGGCCGGCCCGGGGCGCCGGGCCGCCCGGCCGAGCTGCCGGCCGGTCGCAGCACGAGCGTGGTCAGCGAGTACGGCGGCAGCGTCCGCGCGGCCGCGCTGCCGGAGCGGGCGGTGCTGATCGCGGTCGCGCCGTTGGTGAACGTGTGCACTGTCGGCGCCTCGTCGGCCGGGGTGAACCCGGCGTAGTCGAGCGCCACCGGGTACGCGGTGTCCGGGTCCTTGTTGAGCAGCAGGACCGCGACGCTGCCGTCCGGCCGGCGGACCGCGTGCGCGGCGACCAGCGGCTGATCGGTCCCGGCGCGGACGAGCTGGTCCCCGGGCCGGACGAACAGGTTCATCATGGACAACGCGTGGTACGGCGCGAACGGCGTGTTGAACGCCGGCTGGCACACCTCGCCGTCGCTGGTGCAGTTGCCGCTGGACAGCAGCCCGAAGTCGCCGTAGTCGGTCTGCCCGGCCACCTCGGAGACGGTGCCGATGCCGTTGTGCACGTTCCACCACTGCACCGTGAACACGCCCTGTTCCAGCAGGCCGCTGTAGGCGTCGGCGAGGAACAGCGCGCCCGGTGCGGTGGTGCGGCCGGCGTCCACGTTCAGCTCGGTGAAGCTGATCCCGATCCGGTCCGCGCCGGGGCCGGCGTACCGGGCGATCTGCTGGCGCAGCAGCCAGGCCGCGTCGGGCAGGTGGTTGGTGCGGGCCAGCGAGTCGGCGGCGCTGCCGCCCGGGTACCAGTGCACGTCCACGAAGTCGATCTTCGGGCCGGCGATGGACAGCACGGTCTGGTTCCACGGCCCCGGATCCGATCCGGCGGTGATGCCGTCCGGCCAGTTGCCGGGCATGGTGAGCACCGCGCCGACCTTGATGCTCGGGTCGACCGCCTTCATCGCGTCGGCGTACTCGACCACCAGCCGCGCGTACTGAGCGGCGCTCTTGTCCGGGTGGTCGTCGGCCTCCCAGGCCGAGCCGTAGTGGCCGTTGCCGTAGTTCTCGTTGCCAACGGTCCACCACTTGGCGCCGTAGCCCTTTGTGACGTTGGCGTAGCGGACCCAGGCCGCCGCCTCGGCGGGCGTGCCGGTGCCGTAGTTCGCGATGATCATCGGCTCGGCGCCGACGCGGCGGGCACCGGCCATGAACGTGTCGAAGTCGGTGTTCGGCGCGACGTAGCCGCCGGGCGCGGTGTGCGTCTCCCAGTGGTAGATGTCGGCGTACGAGCCGCCGGGGTAGCGCAGCATCTTCACGCCGGCGGCCTTGAGCAGGTCGGACGTCTCGGCGCTGCCGAGCTGCGAGTCCCAGATTGCGTGGTTGACGCCGAGCGCGGTGGCCGGGACGGTGGCCAGCCCGGCGCGGGTGTTCACGGTGACGGTGACCGGTTCGGTGGGTTCGGCGGCGGCCGGTCCGCCGGCGGTGCCGAGCGCGGTGGCGAGCAGCAGCAGGCCGGCCGCGAACGCAGTGGGTCTTCTCATCCGGGGATGTCCTTCGAGGGAGTGGGACGACGGGGAGATGCCCGGTTCTGCGTCGTCCTCCCGGAGCCGCGACGGCGGCGGGATGCCCACGAACGACGATCGGCTCCGCGCGGCGAGCCATCGATCAGGATCATACGCCCGGCGCGGGGGAGTGCAGGGCTTAATTTGCAGACAGGAGTCTTTACTGTTAACAATGTTTAATTTATGTTCGGGGCACCTTCCGTTCCCCCCGAAGGAGTTGCCACCATGCGCCGAAGAATCACCCTCCCGCTGCTCACCGCCGGTGCCGTCACCGGGACGCTGGCCCTCGCCGCGCCCGCGCAGGCCCACGGCTACGTCTCCTCGCCGCCCAGCCGCCAGGCGCTCTGCGCGCAGAACCGGGTGCCCGACTGCGGTCAGATCAAGTACGAGCCGCAGAGTGTCGAGGGCCCCAAGGGCCTGCGCAGCTGCCACGCCGGCATCGCCCAGTTCGCGGTCCTCAACGACGACAGCCGCAACTGGCCGGCCACCTCGGTCGGCAGCAGCGTCACGTTCACCTGGGTCAACACCGCCCGGCACGCCACCGCCAACTGGGAGTACTGGATCGGCGGCACCCGGGTCGCCGTGGTCGACGGCGGGGGACGCCAGCCCGGCGCGACCGTGTCGCACACGGTCAACCTCGGCGGCTTCTCCGGCCGGCAGAAGCTGCTCGCGATCTGGAACATCTCCGACACCGCCAACGCGTTCTACTCCTGCGTCGACCTCCAGATCGGCGGCGGAGGCGGCAACCCGACCCCGTCGCCCACCCAGACGGCTGCGCCCACCCCGACCGCGGTGCCCACCACGCCCGCGCCCACCCGGACCAGCACCCCGGCGCCGGGCGGTACGTGGACCGCCGGGCGGGCGTACCAGGTCGGTGACACGGTGACCTACGACGGCCGCAGCTATCGCTGCCGCCAGGCGCACACCGCCATCGCCGGCTGGGAGCCGCCGAACGTACCGGCGCTGTGGCAGCAGATCTGAGCCCGCGTACCCGCGCGGCGGAGCCGGCCGGTCCCCGGCTCCGCCGCGCGTCCGCCCGCCCCGCCGCGGCGCTGCTCGCGGTGATGCTGGCCCTGACCGGATGCGGCGGGCCGCCCGCCGCCGACCCGTCCCCACCGGTCCCGCCCGCCACGGCCTCGGTCCCGGGCGGCGCGGACGCCACGATCAGTGGGATCGACGCGCTGTTCCTGGCCATGATGGTGGCGCACACCGAGCAGACGCTGGAGATCGTCCGGCTCGGCCTCGACCGCACCACCGACCCGCGCGTCCGCACGCTCATCGCCGCCGTCCGGGCCACCGAGACCGACGAACTGGCCACCATGCGCGGCTGGCTGCGCGAAGCAGGCCCGTCGGCCGCCGCCGCGGCCGCCCGGCACGACCACTCCGGGCACAGCGAGGCCGCCGCCGGACTGGCCCGGCTGCGCGCCGCCACGCCCGCCGACGCCGACCGGGTGCTGCTCGACGTGCTCAGCCGGCACCAGCGCACCGCGGCCGACCTGGCCCGCGCCCAGGTCGCCGCCGGGACCGCCGAGCGGGTACGCGACCTCGCCCGCCGCATCGACCGCTCGCGTACGGCCGAGGTCGACCTGATGGCCGGTCTGGGCTGAGCGGCCGGCCCCACGAGGTGGCGGTGTGGGCATGACCTTCGTCACGGTCGCGCCCGCCGGCCGCGCCTCGACAAGGCCGGCGAACCGGCGCGCACCAGCCCTTTCCGCGAGCCGCTGGAGCAGATCGGGGCCGGTGGCGCGGCCGGTTCGGGTGCCGCCGCGGTTCTCCCGTCGGCAAAACCGGCCGCGTCTCGTCCCAGGTCATGGCTACGCTGTCGCCCGGACGTCGCCTCGCCGCGCGTTCCGCCCGCGCTCCGCAGACGGCGCGCGGCGCCGCCACCGCCTCCCAGTGCCGGACCGGATCCAGGAGACCGTCAGTGACCCAGCAACCCGTAGCGACGTCGACGAAACTCGACGCCGCCGTACTCAAGGTGGCCGGCGTCGTCGTGCTCGGTGCGATCATGTCGATCCTCGACGTGACAGTCGTCAGCGTGGCGCTGCCGACGTTCCAGAGCGAGTTCGACGCCACGTACGCCCGCGTCGCGTGGACCATGACCGGCTACACGCTCGCGCTCGCCACTGTCATCCCGCTCAGCGGCTGGGCCGCCGACCGGTTCGGCACGAAACGCCTCTACATGGTGGCGCTGGCGCTGTTCACCATCGGCTCCGGGCTGTGCGCCACGGCCGACTCGATCGGCGAGCTGATCGCCTGGCGGGTCGTCCAGGGCCTCGGCGGCGGCATGCTCATGCCGCTCGGCATGACGATCATGACCCGGGCCGCCGGCCCGCACCGCATCGGCCGCCTGATGGCGGTGCTCGGCATCCCGATGCTGCTCGGCCCGATCACCGGCCCGATCCTCGGCGGCTGGCTGATCGACGTCGCGAGCTGGCACTGGATCTTCCTGATCAACCTGCCGATCGGCGTGGTCGCGCTGGTCTACGCCCAGCTCGCCCTGCCGAAGGACAACGCCGAGCCGTCCGAGTCGTTCGACTTCCTCGGCATGCTCATGCTCTCGCCGGGTCTCGCGCTGTTCCTCTACGGCATCTCCACGCTGCCCGAGACCGGCACCGTCGCCGACACCAAGGTCTGGCTGCCGATGCTCGCCGGCGGCGCGCTCGTGGTCGCCTTCGTGCTCTACTCGTTCCGGCCCCGGCACCCGCTGCTCGACCTGCGGCTGTTCCGCAACCGCAACCTGACCATCGCCACCGTCACCATGTTCGTGTTCATCATCGCGTTCATGGGCGCGGGCCTGCTGTTCCCCAGCTACTTCCTCCAGGTGCGCGGCGAGACGACGCTGACCGCGGGCCTGCTGATCGCGCCGCAGGGCATCGGCGCGATGCTGACCATGCCGATCGCCGGCATGCTCGCCGACCGCGTGCCGGTCGGCCGGACGGTGCCGTTCGCGCTGGTGCTCATCGCGGCCGGGTTCTTCACCTTCACCCAGCTCGGCACCGACACGTCGTACTGGCTGCTCTGCGGCTCGCTGTTCGTGATGGGCCTCGGCATGGGCGGCACGATGATGCCGATCATGACCTCCGCGCTGAAGACGCTCAGCGCGGCGGAGGTGGCGCGCGGCTCCACGCTCGTCAACATCCTCCAGCAGATCGGCGGCTCGGTCGGCGCCGCGGTCATGTCGGTCATCCTCACCAGTGAGCTGAACGGCTCGCGGCCGATCCCCGGCGTCACCGACCCGGCCACCGGCGCCCCGCTGACCGAGGCCCAGCTCGCCATCGCCTCCCAGCAGCAGCCCGAGCTGATCCAGCAGTTCCCGGTGCCGCCGTCGCTGATCGAGCGCGGGCTCGACTACGCGGCGAACTCCTTCTCCACCACGTTCTGGGTCGCCTTCGGCCTGGTGCTGCTGACCTTCATTCCGGCCGCGTTCCTGCCCCGCCGCCGTGAGCCCTCGCACCTGCTCGACGGCGACCCGGGCGAGGACAAGCGTCCGGTGCCGGTCCCGATCCACTGACCGCCGCCGTCACCCAGGGCCGGACGCACATGCGTCCGGCCCTGGGCCGTTTCCGGCGCCGCGATCCGCCACCCCGGCCACGGCCGGCGCCTAGGATCGGAGACGGAACCGGAGGAAGGCGGCCAGCGTGAGCGCAGACGACGCGCAGCGGTCGGCGCGACGGCGTAACCGGCTGCTGCTCGCGGGCCTGCTCGCCGTCGTCGGGCTGATCCTGCTGCTGCTCGGCCTCACCGTCGCCACCGGCACCGTCGCCGGCGTCGAGGTGGTGCTCGCGTTGTTGCTGCTGGTCACCAGCTACGCGATCCAGCGGGTGGCCCGCCGCGAGACCGTCTACCGCGACGAGCGGCGCTGACCGGTCCGGCGGTCCGGCCGGGCTAGGCTGCCGGTGTGGATCACGAAGACCGGATTGCGCTGTTCCTCGACTACGAGAACCTGGCCCTTGGCGTACGGGACCATCACGGTGGTCGGCCCTTCGACTTCCGGCCGATCGCCGACGCGCTCGCCGAGCGGGGACGCGTGGTGGTACGCCGGGCGTACGCCGACTGGTCGTACTTCGACGAGGACCGGCGGATGCTCACCCGCTCACACGTCGAACTGATCGAGATCCCCCAGCGGATGGGGGCCTCGCGCAAGAACGCCGCCGACATCAAGATGGCGGTGGACGCGGTCGAGCTGGCGTTCGAGCGCGGCTACATCTCCACGTTCGTGATCTGCACCGGGGACAGCGACTTCACCCCGCTGGTGCACAAGCTGCGCGAACTCAACAAGCGGGTGATCGGCGTCGGGGTGGAGAAGTCCACCTCCGCGCTGCTGCCGCCGGCGTGCGACGAGTTCCTCTACTACGACCGCCTCGAAGGCGTGGACGTGCCGCCACCGGCCGCACGCCGGTCGCGCCCGGCCCGGCCCTCACCGGCGGAGCCGGCGCCCGAGCCGGCCGTCGAGACCGCCCCGGCCGAGGAGGAGTCGGCCCGGGACGTCGACACGCTCGCCGTCCAGCTGGTGCAGACGGTGGCCGGCATGCAGGGCAGCTCCAGTGGCGACGTGACCGCCTCCGCGCTCAAGCGCGCGCTGCTGCGCAAGGACCCCACGTTCAGCGAGTCCGACTACGGCTTCCGGACCTTCGGTGAACTGCTGCGCCACCTCGCGGCGCACAACGTGGTGGAACTGGCCGCCGGACCGGCGAAGGGCGACCCGGAGGTGTCCCTTCCCGAGCAGGGCGACCGGGAGGTCGCGTTCGGGCTGCTGCGCTCCGTGGTGGTGGACCTCGCCGCGGACGGCGGGGCGGTGGCGCTGTCCGGCCTGAAGGACCAGCTGCGGCGGGCTCGGCCCGACTTCAGCGAGAAGAAGCTCGGCTACCGCAGCTTCCTCCAGTTCTGCAAGGCCGCCGCGACGGGCGGCGTGGTGGAGTTGCGCTGGAGCCCCGACGACGGCGACTACCTCCTCACTCCCCAGACCCCCTGACCGGGCCCTCCCCGCCCTCCGCCGCCGCCGCCCGCCCGCCGCCCCCGCGATCTTGCACTTGCTGACCCCTGAAAGCGGGATGAATCGCCCATCCCGAGGGCAGTAAGTGCAAGATCGTCGGGGCTCGGGGACACCTCGGCTTGATCCACGCCAGCTCGGCGAGGTGGCGGGGTCCGAGGCCGCCGGATGCCGCCACCTCGGCGCACTGGTGTCGATCAAGCAGCTTCCGCGGCAACCGCCCGGGCGCGGACACCTCGTTCGCCGTCCTCGGCGGGACGTGAGGACGGCGGCACCTTCGTTCCCGGCCGGCACTCGGCTCTGCGAGGTCAGGAGAGGGCCGGGTCTACCTGGACTGTCGCGCCGAGCCCTACCGCGAGGCCGAGCCGTCGGCCGACCTGGCCCACCAGGCCCAGCAGGGGCGGCTCGAAGGAGACGGTCGGGCTCGGGCCGCCGGTGGGGCCGGGCTCCCCGGTCGGGTCCGGGTCGCTCGTCGGGCTCGCGGTCGGCGCCGGAGTCACCTGGCCGGCGGGAGGGCTGGGCGGCTCGACAGGTGTCGACGGGCGGTCGCCGACCCGTGCCGGCGGCGACCCGGCGACGGGCGGTGCGGTGGTGAGGATCCGCGCCCCGGACTCCGCGGTCGCCGCCGGGGGACGCTTCGGTGGCGGCGCGGGCCGGGTCGGCCGGACCACCGGCGACGACGGGTCGACTGGAGTCGCCACGGGCGGCACCCCAGGCGCGGGGGGTGCGGCTGTGGTGGCGGGCGCGGTCGCCTGTCCGTGCGCCGGGTCGGTCTGCCCGGCTGTCGCCGTCCAGGTGCCGGCGGACGTGACGCCCAGCAGCACGGCCACCGCCGCGACGCCCGCTGCGGCCAGCCGCTGGGGGAGTGCCCGGTCGGCCGGGGCGTCCCACGGGCCGAGCGGCCGCGGCGGCCGGGGCCGCTCGGCCCGGTGGGCGGACCGCAGCGCCTCGACGTCCTCGACGAACGCCTCCCGCGTACCGGTGGCGTCGGCGTGGGCCAGGGTGAGGTAGAACCTGGCGTTCGCCGCGCCCGGGGCGGGTAGGCGCAGGCCCGCCGGGGCGCCGCCGTCGGCGTCGTGCAGCAGGGTGACCGGACGGTCCGGGTGGTGCCCGAGACCGCGTACGTCCCGCAGGGGCCAGTCCCGCCGGGCGTCGTGCCCGGCGAAGGCCACGCGCCGGTCGGTCACCACGGCGGCGCCGCTGTCCACCACGCGTAGTCCCGCCGGCAGCGGGCCGTCGGCCGGGTCGAGACAGCCGGCGAGCGTGCGACCCGGCACGGGCAGCCCGGGCAGGTGCCGGGCCGTGACCTCGACCAGGTCGACTGTGGGCAGGATGCGGTAGACGACCTCGCCGTCGTCCAGCGGCACCGGCAGTGCGGTGCCGGGCAGTGCGCAGCCGCGGAAGCCCGCCGCCTCCATCGACAGGCGGTCGAGGTGGTCGGCGCGGCGGCGCCAGATCCGGGCCGCCGCCTCGTACGCCTGCCGCCGGCGCTCGTTCTCGCGCCGCGCCCAGGCCAGTCGCCGCTGCGGATGAGCCCCGATCGCGTCGGGTCGCCTCGCCGTCACACCTGGTACAACGCCCTGCGGAGAGCCCGGATACGTGAGCGCGGCTATCGTCCGGTTTGGCGGTGGTATGCCCGCGATTAGACTTCGGGGCATGGCGCGGATCGTCCAGTTGCTGGCCTCACCCGTGCACCGGTACGTGGGCCGCCCGGCTGACGGACCCGCCCCCGCGCCACCTGGTGAACTGGTCGGCCGGGTGGAGCTACGCGCCGGGCTCGGCATCGTCGGTGACCGCTACTTCGGCCGCCCCGCGCACCGGCAGGCGAGCGTCACGCTGATCGCGCGGGAGTCGCTGCCGCCCGGCGCGGACCTCACCCAGCTGCGGCGCAACGTGCTCACCGAGGGCATCCCGGTGGACGATCTGGTGGGCCGCGTGCTCACGCTCGACTCCGGCGACGGCCCGGTCCGGCTGCGGGTGCACCGGGCCGCGCCGCCCTGCGCCTGGCTCGACGTGGTGGTCGCCCCCGGTACGTGGAAGGCGATGCGCCGCCGCGGCGGCGTCCGGTGCGCCCCGCTCACCGACGGCGTGCTGCGGGTCGGACCGGTCACCGTGTCCGTCGACGACTGACGGCGAGGGAACTTTCCCGGCCCGCCGGCCGACCAACCGGAGGGCGAGCGGCACTGCGGCGCCGGCAGGAGGGACGCGGAATGAACCGAGCGGGGCGCGCATCCGTACCGTCAGGCATGAGCATGCCGGATCGGCGGGCCGGCCGCGGATGAGCCTGGACGCCGACGACGAGCAGGTGACCGGGTGGGCGCGCCGCGCCGCCCGGGGCGACCAGCTGGCCGCTGCCGCGTTCGTGCGGGCCCTCCAGGCGCCGGTGTGGCGTTTCCTCGCTCATCTGGCCGGGCCGGCCGAGGCCGACGACCTGGCCCAGGAGACGTTCCTGCGCGCGCTGCGCAGCCTGCCCGGCTTCGCGGGCCGGTCGTCGGCGCGTACCTGGATCTTCACGATCGCCCGCCGCGTCGCGGTGGATCATGTGCGGGCGGCGACCGCCCGGCCCCGGGTGGCCGCGCTGCCGGACTGGCAGGCCGCCGCCGAGGCGGCCGGCGCGGTGACCGGCGGCGGGGACGACGGCGTGGTGCTGCGCGGTCTCATCGCCACGCTGGCGCCGGACCGGCGGGAGGCGTTCGTGGCGACCCAGGTGCTCGGCCTGTCCTACGCCGAGGCGGCCGAGGTGTGCGGCTGCCCGGTGGGCACCATCCGCTCCCGCGTGGCCCGCGCCCGGGAGGACCTGGTCGCCGCCTGGTCCGGCGACGCCCGCGACCGCCGGGCCCGCTGACACCACGACCGCCGCGGACCGGCCGGGACCGCGACCGGCCGGAACCGGACTGCCGAAGGACGCCGCGACCCGGAGACCCGCGCGGCGGGCCGTCAGGCGGCGCGCCGGTCGCGGGCCTGTGCGGGGTACGGGCCGGGCGGCACCAGCCGCAGCGCCGGCGCGGCCGGTTCCTCGGCCGGCAGCGCCCACCGCGAGCCCCCCGACCGGCGCTGCCCGGGCGGGGTGTCGCCGGGGCGCCGGCCGAGGCGGGACAGCACCAGCATCACGGCCCAGCCGACCAGCAGGAATCCGTGGCTGACCAGCCGGGTCATCGCCACCTGCCCGGTGATCAGGTCGTTGACGGACAGCAGTACGAGCGTGGCGACGAACGCGCTGAGCATCGGCAGCAGGCCGGACGGGGCGGACCGGCGCGCGGCCACGTAGAGGAACCCGGCACCGACGGCGACGTTCCACGCCGCCGACTCGTGCCACAAGTGCTGGCCGGAGGCGTGTGCGTGCTCGACGACCGCCTCCCGGCCGATCTGGGCCAGGCCGAGGACGAGCTGCACCGCGCCGAGCAGGCCGAGCGCCCCGCGCAGGCCGAGCGTGATCCGGTGGCGGCGGCTGGGCCGGGGCGGGGGAGCGGCGGCCAGGACCGCGTCGACCAGGTCGGGCACCTGCGGGGCGAGCTGCGTACGGGCCCGCCGGGTCACCGACGCCGCGGAGTCGAACCAGCCGCGGCAGCCGGCGCATCCGTTCAGGTGCGCCTCGGCCGCCTCGATCTCCGAGCCGGACGCCTCACCGTCCAGCTGTGCCGACAGGATCTCCCGCCACTGCTCACACGCCATGTAGGGATAGTCGTCGCCAGAGCCGCGCTGGTTCCCGGCGGGGTGCGGGTCACGCCTCGGTCAGGCGGGATTTCTGCACCTTGCCCATCGCGTTGCGGGGCAGCGCGCCGACCAGCCGTACCTGCCGGGGGCGCTTGTGCGCGGACAGGTGCCGCGCCACGAAGTCGATCAGTTCGGTCTCGGCCACGCCGTCGCCGACCACGTACGCGGTCACCTGCTGGCCCAGGTCGGGGTGGGGCGTGCCGACCACCGCCGCCTCCCGCACGCCCGGGTGGGCCAGCAGGGCGTCCTCCACCTCGCCGGCCCCGATCCGGTAGCCGCCGCTCTTGATCAGGTCGGTGGCGGCCCGGCCGACGATCCGGTGCGCGCCGTCCGGGTCGACCGTCGCGATGTCGCCGGTGCGGAACCAGCCGTCGGCGGTGCGGGTGGCCGCGTCTGCGTCCGGCCGGTTCAGGTAGCCGTCGAACAGCGTGCCGCCGCGTACCTGCAGCTCACCCATTGCGGCGCCGTCGGCGGGCAGCGGGCCGCCCTGCTCGTCCACCACCCGCGTGTGCACGCCGGGCAGCGGCACGCCCACCGTGCCGGGCCGCCGGGGACCGTCCGCGCGGGCGCTCACCGTCACGAGCGTCTCGGTCATGCCGTACCGCTCCAGCGGCCGGTGCCCGGTCAGCCCGGCCAGCGCCGCGAAGACCGGCTCGGGCAGCGCCGCGCTGCCGGACACGAGCAGCCGGGCGCCGCGCAGCGCACGCGCCGCCGCCGGTTGCGCCGCGATCCGCGACCAGATCGTGGGTACGCCGAAGTACAGCGAGCCGCCGGCTGCCGCGTACCGCTCGGGGTGGGGCCGGCCGACGTGGTGCAGCCGGCTGCCGACGCGCAGCGGGCCGAGCACGCCGAGCACCAGCCCGTGGACGTGGAACAGCGGCAGGCCGTGTGCCAGCACGTCGTCCGGGGTCCAGGCCCACGCCTCGGCGAGCCCGTCCAGGCAGGCGGCGACGGCGCGGCGGGACAGCACCGCGCCCTTCGGCGCGCCGGTGGTGCCGGAGGTGTAGAGGATCAGCGCGGTGGCCGCCGGGTCCGGTTCGGGATGTGTGGTGTCCGCGCGCCGGGCCAGGTCCAGCGGTACGACAGGCGGCGAGCCGGCGTGCGGTGTGCCGGGCGGCGCGAGCAGCAGCTCCGCGCCGGAGTCGCGCAGGATGTGGTCGCGTTCCATCGGGCCGGCGTCGGGCGGCACCGGCACCACCGCCGCGCCGGCGAGCAGCCCGCCGACCACGCCGACCACCGTCTCCAGACTGGCCGTGGCGGGCACCGCCACCCGGGTCGCGCCGCGCAGGTCGTCGGCGACGGCGGCGGCCGCCCGGCGCAGTTCCACCCAGGACAGCGACCGGTCGCCCACCCGGACCGCGCCGGGGCGTTCGTCGGTGGACCCGGCGAGCCGGCTCAGCAGCGACACGCGCACCCCTTTCCGGTATGTCCGCCCGATGTACCGCGACCGTAGCCGGGCCGGCCACCCCTGCCGGGTGTGCCGTCGGGTATGTGTCATCGTGGTCGGCGGCGAGGGAGGGTGGCATGTCGGGTCCGTTGCACGGGGTGCTGGTCGCCGACTTCTCCCGGATCCTCGCCGGCCCGTACGCGACGATGCTCCTGGCCGACCTCGGCGCGGACGTGGTCAAGGTGGAGGCGCCCGGCGGCGACGACACCCGCGGCTGGCGGCCCCCGGTTCGCGACGACGTCTCCACCTACTACCTGGCGGTCAACCGCAACAAGCGCTCACTGGTGCTCGACCTGACCGATCCCGGCGACCTGACGCTGGCGCACCGGCTGGCTGACCGGGCGGACGTGCTGATCCAGAACTTCCGTCCGGGCGCGCTGCGCCGCTTCGGCCTCGACCACGACACGGTCACCGCCCGCAACGCCCGCCTGGTGTACGCCTCGATCAGCGGCTTCGGCGACGCCGGGGGCGCCGACCTGCCCGGGTACGACCTCATGGTGCAGGCCGCGGCCGGGCTGATGAGCCTCACCGGGGACGCGGACGGCCCGCCCTACAAGGCCGGGGTGGCGGTGTTCGACGTGATCGCCGGGCTGCACGCGGCGGTCGGGATCCTGGCCGCGCTGCGGCACCGCGACGAGACCGGGCGCGGGCAGCACGTCACAGTGGACCTGCTCTCCTCGGCGCTGTCCGGGCTGGTCAACCACACCAGCGCGTACGTCGCGGGTGCGGCGGCCCCGCACCGGATGGGCAACGCGCACCCGAGCATCGTGCCGTACGAGCCGCTGCCCACCGCCGACGGCGAACTGGTGGTGATCGCCGGGAACGACGGCCAGTTCCGTACCCTCTGCCGGGTGCTCGGCGTGCCGGAGCTGGCCGACGACGCGCGGTTCCGCCGCAACGCCGACCGGGTCGCGCACCGCGACGAGCTGCGGCCGCTGCTGGTGGCGGCGCTGTCCCGGCGCGGCAGCGGGCACTGGTTCGCCGAGCTGCGCGCCGCGGGCGTACCGTGCAGCCCGATCAACTCGGTGGCCGAGGGGGTGGCGCTGGCGCAAAGGCTCGGCCTGGACCCGGTGGTGACGACCAGCGGGGTACCGGGCATCCGGAACCCGATCGGCCTGTCCGGGGCGCCGCCCCGCTACGACCTGCCGCCCCCGGAGCTGGACGAGCACGGCGCCGAACTGCGCGCCTGGCTCGCCGCGGAGTGAACCGCGCGATCAGCCCGGGCCGCCGTCAGAGCGTCTCGACCAGCCGGAAGCGTTCCAGCACGGCCGCTGTGTCGTCGTCGACGGTGAACGCCGGGTCGCCGAGCCAGCCGCGGTAGTCGTCGCCGTGCCAGAACCGCTCGTGGCCGGCCCGCCAGGCGGCGACCGTCTCGAACCCCTCGCCCTCGTCCCGGGCGTGGTCGAGATCGACGTCACCGAGGCGGGCGACGCGGACCTCGACCAGCTCGATCACCGCCACCGGCCGCCCTTCGGAGTCGATGACCGCCGAGCGGGTGCCGACTGCCGGCAGTGGCTCACCCTCGATCTCGTAGTCCTGGAGCAGCCCGGTGGTGGTGGTCTTGCTCCCGTCGAGTACCGCGGCGACGAGCTGGTCGCGCAGCGGGCCGGGGAAGGCGAACTCGAAGGTGGGCAGGTCGGCGTCCATGCGCGGCAGCGTCCGGCCGAGCCAGTCCAGGAGCACCCGCTCGTACTGCGGGCTGACGCTGTCCAGGTCCTCACCCTCGCCGTGCGTGGGCGCGTGGTCGCAGCCGGCCAGCCGGGCCACCGTCAGCTCCGCGTCGCGGGCCGCCCGCCGCCACACCGCGAGGCTGTCCTCGATCGGGATCCACGCGTCCGTCTCGCCGTAGCAGAGCAGCACCGGGCAGGTCAGCCGCGCCAGCACCGGCGCCGGGTCGTAGTCCATGTCGGTCCAGGTGCCGGGCGTGGCGGGCAGTTGCTCGGGCAGGAACGCCAGCGGGAACCACGGCCGCCGCGCTGCCGCGTCGATCGCCGCCTGCGCCACCGGGCGCGGCACCTCGCCGCGCTGGTACCCCTCGGCGACGCGGCGCAGCTCGGCCAGCCCGGCGAGGTCGGCCGGCCCGTAGCCGTTGCGGCGGAGCTGCTCGGCGGTGCCGTGGCGCATCTGGACCGCGGGGCTCACCGCGCTGCACCCGACGAGGACGAGGAAGTCGACCGGGTGCCGGGTGGCGGTCAGCGCCGCCGCCCACGCGCCCTGGCTGAACCCCCAGAGCCCGACCGGGGCCGTCCCGACGTGCCGGCGCAGCTCGGTGAGCGCGGCGGACGCGTCGTCGGCCTGGTCGGCCAGCGGCACGTCGTGCCCGTCGATCCGGGGGCGGCGGTCGTAGCGCAGCACCGCGATCCCGGCCGGCGGCAGCAGCCGGGCCAGGTGTTCGTAGAGGAAGTAGGACCGCTGCCCGGCGTGCGAGCCGTGCAGCACCACCAGGCCGCCGCGTACCGGCCCGGCCGGCAGGTCGAGGACCGCCGGCAGGCCCGCCGCGCCGACAATCGTCTCCATGCCGGGCAGTGAACCACGAACCGTCCCGCCCGGTGGTCCCGGTCGCCGTCCGGGACACCCGCGTGCGTACGCTGACCAGGTACGTCGCCGCGACCGTGGAGAACCGCCATGACCAGCCCCGCATCCCGTACCGTCCGGGTCGCCCGCGCCGAGGACGTGACCGCCCTCGTCGACCTGATCGAGTCGGCGTACCGGGGTGAGCGCAGCCGGCAGGGCTGGACCCACGAGGCGGACCTGCTGGCCGGGCAGCGCACCGACCCGGAGATGGTCGCCGCGGCGGTCACCGGCCCGGGCGGCGTAGTGCTGGTCGCCGAGCAGGACGGCGACCTGGTGGCCTGCTGCCAGCTGGAACGCCGCGACGACCACGTCTACTTCGGCATGTTCGCTGTCGCCCCCGGCCGGCAGGGCGGCGGCCTGGGCCGGGAGCTGCTGGCCGAGGCCGAGCGCTACGCCGCCGAGCAGTGGCACGCCGGTGAAATGCGGATGACGGTGATCGTCCAGCGCGACGACCTGATCGCCTGGTACGAGCGGCGCGGCTACGTACGCACCGGCGAGCTGAGCCCGTTCCCGTACGGCGACGAGCGGTTCGGTGTGCCGCTGCGGCCGGACCTGGCGTTCGAGACGCTGCGCAAGAAGCTCGGCTGACTCAGCCGGGCCGGTCGACGAGCGCGACGAGCTTCTTCGGGGCCAGCACGCAGTAGCTCTCGGTGAGCAGCTCGGTGACCTCGGTCCAGTCCGTGTCCGCGTCCAGCCGCAGGCCCACCACGTCGGCGGCCCAGTCCGGCTTGAAGAAGTGCGGCCCGGCCGCGAGCAGCCCGGCGATCTCGTCGCCGGGGGAGCGGAACGTCATCACGCAGACCGGCTCGTCGGTCGCCGCGGCCCGCGCGTACGCCGCCTGGTGGCCGGGGTCGACGGTGAGCACGTGGGCGAACGTGCGGCCGCGGATCCGCCACCGCACGCCCACCCAGGCCGCTTCCTCGTAGGTCTCCGGCAGGCCGAGGCAGACCGGCCGCAGTCGGTCGAGGTGCTCGGGTGGGACGTCTCCGGGGCCGGTCATGTGCGCAGGCTAGCCGCAGCCCCCGACATTCCGGCCGCACCGGCGTGGCGACCCCGCCGTAGGGCGTCCGACCAGGAAATGTCGTACACGGGGAGTACGACAGCGATGAGTTTCGGTGAGCCGCACGGTCAGTGCCGGGAGAACCCCCTTCAGGACGGAAGGACGAGACATGAGCGGCATACGAGTACTTGTCGGCACGCGCAAGGGCGCGTTCATCCTGACCTCGGACGGCAAGCGTGACGACTGGACCGTCGACGGACCGCACTTCGGCGGCTGGGAGATCTACCACCTGACAGGTTCACCCGTCGAACCGGACCGGCTGTACGCGTCCCAGTCCGGCGGCTGGTTCGGGCAGCTGATCCAGCGCTCGGACGACGGCGGCCGGACCTGGACGACGGCCGGCAACGACTTCGCCTACAGCGGCGAGGTGGGGCAGCACCTCTGGTACGACGGCACCCCACGGCCGTGGGAGTTCAAGCGGATCTGGCACCTGGAGCCGTCCCGCCACGACCCCGACACCGTGTACGCGGGCGGCGAGGACGCCGCCCTCTACCTGAGCACCGACGGCGGCCAGAAGTGGTCCGAGCTGACCGCCCTGCGGCAGCACCCGACCGGCCCGTCGTGGCAGCCCGGTGCGGGCGGGATGTGCCTGCACACGATCCTGCTCGACCCGGCCGACCGGGACCGGATCTACGTGGCGATCTCGGCGGCCGGCGCGTTCCGCAGCGACGACGGCGGCGCGAGCTGGCTGCCGATCAACAAAGGGCTGCGCTCGGGCGAGATCCCGGACACCGACTCCGAGGTCGGGCACTGCGTGCACCGTCTCGCGCAGCACCCGTCCCGGCCGGACACGCTGTTCATGCAGAAGCACTGGGACGTCATGCGCACCGACGACGCGGGCGCGAACTGGCGGGAGGTCAGCGGCGATCTGCCGACGGACTTCGGCTTCCCGATCGCGGTGCACGCGCACGAACCGGAGACGGTCTACGTGGTGCCGATCACCAGCGACTCGCTGCACTACCCGCCGGAGGGCAAGCTGCGCGTCTACCGCAGCCGCACCGGCGGCGAGCACTGGGAGCCGCTGACCGAGGGCCTGCCGCAGTCGCACTGTTACGTCAACGTGCTGCGCGACGCGATGGCCGTCGACACGCTCGACCCGTGCGGCGTCTACTTCGGCACCACCGGCGGGCAGGTCTACCACTCGGCCGACGGCGGCGACACCTGGGCGCCGATCGTGCGCGACCTGCCGGCCGTGCTCTCGGTCGAGGTCCAGGTGCTGCCGTGATCCGGGTGGTGCTGCCGGCGCACCTGAAGAACCTGGCGCACGTCGCCGGCGAGGTACGCGTCGAGGTGGCCGGGCCGCCCACCCAGCGGGAGGTGCTCGACGCCCTGGAGACCGCGTACCCGATGCTGCTCGGCACGATCCGCGACCGGCACAGCGGGCAGCGCCGGCCGTTCGTCCGCTTCTACGCCTGCGAACTGGACCTCTCCAACGAGTCCCCGGACGCGCCGCTGCCGGAGGAGGTGGTCGCCGGCAAGGAGCCGTTCATCGTGCTCGGCGCGATGGCCGGCGGTTGAGCGGCGCGACCGGCGGTTGCGCACCGATCGGCGGTTGAGCGGCGCGGCCGGGAACCGTGCCCGTCACCGCCACGTCTGACCGGCATGACAGGTCACGGACCCCGGACGCTTGGATGGACGATGGCCGCCGCGCTGGCTCTCGCCGGCTGCACCGCGTCGCCCCCGGCCGCCGACCCGCCGGCCGCCGGCCCGCCCGCCGGGCAGGTCGTGCCGGCCGGCGGGCTGCGGCTGGTGGCGTTCGACGGCTGCGACGAGGCGCTGCGGCAGCTCCGCACGGCCGCGAAGGCGGCGGTCGGCCCGTGGGGTTTCGGGCCGGACGTCCTCCGGCAGTTCAGCGCGGAACGGGCGACGGCGCTCGGCGGCGCCGCCAAGGACGCGGGCGCGGCGGCTCACTCCGGCACCAACGTGCACGAGGCCGGTGTGGACGAACCGGACATGGTCAAGACCGACGGGCGGCGGATCGTCACGGTCACCCGGGGCGTGCTGTCGGTGGTCGATCCGGCGAGCCGCCGCGTGACCGGCCGGCTGGCGCTCGATCCCGATGCCGAGCGGTTCGCCGGTGACGAGGGGAGCCTGCTGCTGCACGGCGACCGTGCGCTCGTGCTGCTGCACGCGGGACGGATCGTCAAGGGCCCCGTACCGGACGGGCAGACCCGCCCGGGCAGGACCCCGCAGGCCCGGCTGGTCCTGCTGGACCTCGCCGGACCGCCCCGCGTGGTCGGGGAGTACCGGATCGACGGTCTCCTGGTCGACGCCCGGCAGTCCGGCACGACCGCCCGGGTGGTGATCCGGTCCGCGCCCCGGCTCGACTTCCCCTTCCGCTCCGACCGCAAGACCGACGCCCAGCGGATCGCGGCCAACCGGGCGATCATCGACAAGGCTGCGCTCGACGACTGGCTGCCCCGCTACGAGATCCGCGACGGCGTGCGGACCGTCGGCACCGGACGGGTGGGCTGCGACCGGGTCAGCCGGCCGGCCGGCTTCTCCGGCGCCTCGATGGTCACGGTGCTCAGCTTCGACCTGGGCGCGTCCGCGCTCGACGCCGGTGACCCGGTCACCGTGGTCGCCGACGGTGAGACCGTCTACAGCAACGGTCCGCGCCTCTACGTCGCCAACGACCAGCGCTGGCGGACGTGGCGCGGCGCGCCGTCCGGGGCGCGTGACGCCGGCACCGAGATCTACCAGTTCGACACCGCGGGGGCAACGCCACGCTTCGTCGCCGCCGGGTCGGTGCCCGGCTGGCTGATCGACCAGTACGCGTTGTCCGAGTGGGACGGTCACCTGCGGGTCGCCACCACCACCGGCGACACGTGGCGGCGGGAGAGGTCCTCCCAGTCCGGCGTCTACGTGCTGCGCGCCGACGGGGCCACGCTGAAGCGGGTCGGCGCGGTCACCGGCCTCGGCAAGGGCGAGCAGATCTTCGCGGTGCGGTTCGTCGGCGGCACCGGATACGTGGTCACGTTCCGGCAGACCGACCCGCTGTACGGCGTGGACCTGCGCGACCCGGCCGCGCCCCGGGTGACCGGTGAGCTGAAGATCAACGGGTACTCGGCGTACCTGCACCCGGCCGGCGACGGCCGCCTGATCGGCGTCGGCCAGGACGCGACCGGCCAGGGTCGGGTGACCGGCACCCAGGTGTCGCTGTTCGACGTGGCCGACCCGGCCCGGCCGGCCCGGATCGCTCAGCACCATGTCCCGGGCGGCTGGTCCGAGGCGGAGAACGACCCGCACGCGTTCCTGTACTGGGAGCCGGAGCGCCTGGTGGTGATCCCGGTGACCCGGCCGGGCGTGGTCACCGACCGCGCCGACGGCGTCAAGGGCACCCCGTCCGGCGGCGTGCTGGCGTTGCGCGTCGGCGACAAGGGCTTCACCGTGGCCGGTGCGGTCGACCACCCGGGCGTCCTGGCCGGCGACGGCAGGGAGTGGGCGCCGATCCGCCGCTCGCTGATGGTCGACGGCGTGCTCTGGACGGTCTCCGACGCCGGCCTCAAGGCGACCGCCCTGTCCGGCATGACCACCCTGGCCTGGGTGCCGCTGACCTGACCCCGACTCGACGAAACCCCGTGGCGGGTGCGGGCGTCGTCCCGGATGATCGGGCCGTGCGTAAACGACTGCGGCGACTGTGGATCGACGGGCGCGCCTTCACCTGGCGGGCGGAGATCCGGCATGTGCGGGGCGACGCCGACTGCCACCGCTGCATCCGGCTCCGGATCTGGGGCGGCGGGAAGACATGCGAGGCGCTCCAGGCGGACCTGCTGTCGACCACGTGGGGGACACCCTGGCTACCCTGTGCCGTCGACGACGCCTACCCGACGCCGGCCGACGTACGCGCCGTCGTCGAGTACGCCCTGCGGCACGGATGGCAGCCCGAGCGGCGCGGCGGCACATACCCGCTTGCTGAACGGGAGCACGCATCGCGGTTCCGGTTGCCCGGATTCCTGCTCACCGACCGGCTGCGCGGGCCGGAGGGCGGCGACCCGACGCGGCGCGTCGCGTCGGCAGGGGCCGCCACGAACGGCGGCTGACCGGACCTCGCCGCGCCACGAGCGCGACGAGGTCCGGCACGTCACTGTTCCAGCGCCGCCTCGGCCGCCGCGACCTGCGGCCCCACCCGCAGCGCGTACGCGACCACGCCGCCGAGCAGGAACGTCGTGGCGGTGACCGCGGCGATCCGGTTGCCCGGCTCCTGTGCCATCCACAGCGCCACCTGCCGCCACTCCGGCCCGCCCGGCGCGACCAGCAACGCGCCCAGCGCGGCCCAGGCGGTCGGCACCTGCCAGGCGGCCCGTGCTCCGGCGAGCGCGGCACCGAGTCCGACCAGCCCGATCAGGCCACCGGTGTTGCGGGCCAGCACGGACAGCGGCCCGAAGTCGGCGCCGAGCACGCGGGCGGCGGCCAGCAGGCCGACCACCAGTGCGCCGTACCCGAGCAGGTGCCCGGCCCGGCGCGGCGCCCACTGCCACGCGGCGGTCCGCTCCAGCGCCGGGTCGGTGCCGGCGAGCGTCGGCCCGAGCGGCGCCACCGCCAGCGCGGTGGTGAGCACGGCCAGGCCGGCGGGCACCTCGGGGCGGTCGGTGAAGGCGGACCAGGCGGCGGCCATCACGGCGACGGCGACAGCGGATCCGGCCAGGGCAGCGGGTAGCCGGCGGGACCGCACGTACAGCGGCAGCCAGCGGGTCACGGCGCGGCCCGTCCGGTGAGCGCCGGCATCAGGTCCGGCTCGCACCGCGCGGCCGCGTCCCGCAACGCGGTGACCCGCCGTAACTGCTCCGGCCCGGGCAGGGCGCGCAGCTGCCGCACCCCGGCCCGGATCTCCTCCTGCTGCTCGTCGGCGTACCGGTATCCGGTCCAGGAGTCCCACAGCCGTACGGTCTCGGCGTCGAGCAGCCAGGCCGCGACGATCGCCGGGGCGATGTCGTCGCCACTGCGCCCGCAGCCGTACCACATGGTGCCGCCGCCCAGGGCGATGCGCTCGGCCACGTCGGCGACCCGGCCGCTGTCCGGGTCGACCTCCAGGAGGAACTGCACGGTGTCCGGGGCCGGCTTGGGCCGGTGCCACTGCTCGCTGTCGTTGCTGCCGATGGTGTCCAGCCGCAGTTCCACCGCGCGGGTCGGTGCGTCCGGCAGCTTCGCCAGCGCGTCGAGCCCGCGGCGGGCCTCGGGAGTGATCTGGGGCAGCAGGTGCGCGTTGACGGCGGTGACGCACACCTGCGGCGTGCCGTCGGCGCAGACGTAGCGGCGCGCAGACTGGTCGAGCTGCCAGATGCCG
Source organism: Micromonospora sp. Mcm103 (assembly GCF_024519755.1). Taxonomy (NCBI): domain Bacteria; kingdom Bacillati; phylum Actinomycetota; class Actinomycetes; order Micromonosporales; family Micromonosporaceae; genus Micromonospora; species Micromonospora sp. Mcm103. The sequence goes on along the minus strand of NZ_JALJRJ010000020.1, from coordinate 97,408 downwards.
GCCGGACCCGGTGCGCTGATCAGCAGGAGTCCCGCGACACCGGCGGCGAGGCTCGCCGCCGCGCCGGCCCGGAGCGGCCACGACCGGCCCGCCGTCAGCAGCAGTCCGGCGAGGACCAGCCCGACACCCAGCGCCAGGCGGCTGAGCAGCAGCCGGTCGGACAGCGTCTCCCACGGCGTGTCCGGCGGCCAGGAGATCATGAGGGACGCGTTCGTCAGTCGGCTACCGGCCGGACCGCCGAGCATGGCGGTGCCCTCCTGCGCCACCAGGCCGGCGGCGGCCAGCAGCGGCGGCAGCAGCGGTGAGGACCACAGCCGGCCTACCGCCACGCCGACCCAGGCCGCGCCCACCAGCACCAGCACGTCGATCAGGGGCCCGGCGAATCCGCGTACGCCGAGGTAGGCGCCGCCGGAGGCGATCACCGCCGCGCTGGCGGCGACCACGAGCAGGTGCGCGGCGGCGGCGGCGACGCCGAGCGCTGTCATCGCCGGCAGCGCGCGCTGCCAGCGGGGCCGGCCGGTGCTGTTCATCAGTTCGTCGGCGCGGGTACGGCGGTCCCGGCGGCCGAGCACCGCGCCACCGGCGAGCGCGAGCGGCATCAGCAAAAAGACGTTGGAGGCGTGCACGTAGCCCAGCCGCAGCCACTGTCCCTGCCAGAAGTCGTACATGCTGGCGGTGCCGAGGACGCCGACGGCGATCAGCAGCACCGCCACGACCGGCGCGTTGGAGCGGCGCAGTTCGACGCGTACCTGTCGGATCATCGGGCGCTCCGGTGCTGCTGGAGGAGGTATGAGTAGCCGCGCTCGGCGGCGCTGTCGCCGACGCCGCCGGTCTCGCCGTGGCGGACCAGGTCGGCGGGCAGGCCCTGGAACACGCGGGCGCCGTGATCCATCAGGATGACGTCGGAGCAGGCCGCGACCACGTCCTCCACCAGGTGGGTGGAGACCAGCACGCAGGCGTCCGCGCCGAGTTCGCGGATCAGCTCACGGAACTCGACCCGCTGTTCCGGGTCCAGGCCGACAGTCGGTTCGTCGAGCAGCAGCAGGTCCGGTTCGTTCACGATCGCCTGGGCGATGCCGGCCCGGCGCAGCATGCCGCCGGACAGCGACTTGAGCTTGGCGTCGGCCCGGTCGGTGAGGCGTACCCGGTCGATGGCCCGCTGGGCCGCGCCCGGCACCGCCGAGGCGGGCATCTCCCGCAGCCAGGCCACGTACTCGACGTACTCCCGGACGGTGAACCGGGGGTAGTAGCCGAACTGCTGCGGCAGGTAGCCGAGCCGGCGGCGCACCGGCCGCAGCTCACGCGACGCGGTGGCGTCCGCGCCGAGCAGCCGCAGCACGCCGGCGTGCGGCTTGACCACTGTGGCGAGCGCACGCATCAGGGTGCTCTTCCCGGCGCCGTTCGGGCCGAGCAGCCCGTGCACGCCGGCGCCGAGCGTCAGGCCCAGGTTGTCGACGGCCAGGTGCCGCCCGGCCTTCACCGACAGCCCCACCGCCTCGATCCGCCAGGCGTGCCGGGTCGGCGCCACCTCGTCGGCGCTCACTGCGCGTACCAATGTCGTCTCCTTCTCGGGGCAGGGTGGGCCACGGCGCCGGCGGGGCGCCGTGGCGTGGTTCCGGGGGCCGGCGTCAGCCGGCGGGCCGCCGCAGGTGTTCGGCGCGGAGCGCGGTCAGCGCGGTGAGCACGACGGCGGCCGCCGCCCAGGCGGGCATGGTGGCGGGCCGGAGCAGGGCCTCGGTCGCGGCGGCGGCGCGGGCCGCGTCGGTGTCGCCGGTGAACGACACGGCCGCGACCGCGGTGAGCCAGCCGCCGCCGAGGACGGCGGCGGCGAGCGGCACGCCGACGCGGCTGCCGAGCAGCAGCGTCGCGGCGGTGAACGTCAGGCAGGGCAGCAGCCACAGCGCGGGGTTGCGGCCCACGGCGAGCCCGGCCACCGCGAGCACCGGCGCGACCAGGAGCAGAACCGCGAGGGTACGGCGAAGCAGCAGTTCCATCCCGGCGCGGGCGGTGCCGGCGACCACCTCCCAGTTCGGGTTGGCGCGGCGGGACCAGGCCACCGCGAGCCCGGCCAGCGGCGCCACCGGCGCGAGCAGCAGCACCGCCGAGGGCTGCTCCGGGTAGTTGCGGTCCAGCAGCACCGCGGCGAGGATCGCCGTGCAGGTCATGGCCGCCCAGGCCAGCAGCGACCAGTCGGTCCAGCGCAGCCACCACCGTCGCAGCGGGCGCCGGCGCACCGGCTGCGGCCCGGTGCGGGCCTGTTCCAGGATCGTCACCCGGGCGTCGCCGAGCAGCGCCCGCAGTGGCGGGGCGGCCAGCTCGCCGAGCCGGTCGCGGCACTCGGCGCAGCCCTCCAGGTGCACCTCGATCGTCCAGGTGGTGGCGTCGTCGGGGCTGCCCGCCGCGTACGCGGCCAGTGCCGGCGGGGGAACGTGAGCGGTCATGCCAGTGCCTCCCGTAGCGCGTTGCGGGCACGCCGCGCCCGGCTCTTCACGGTGCCCTCCGGCACCCCCAGCAGGACGGAGGTCTCCCGGACGGTCAGTCCGTCCAGGACCATCGCGGCGAGCACCGCCCGCAGCTCCGGGGCCAGCGCGTCCAGTGCGGCGCCCACCTCCGAGCCGAACGACCCGGCGAGCGCCTCGTCCTCGGCGGCCGGCGTGCTGCGGACCGGAAGGACGTCGGTCGGCACCTCCTGCACCCGGGCGCGGCGGCGCAGCGCGTCGACCAGGCGCCGGGCCGCGATGGTCCAGATCCAGCCGGCCGCCGAACCACCCGGCGCGTCCGCGCCGTCGGAGCGCCGTAGCCCGCTGAACGAGCCGGCGGCCCGCCACACCGTGAGGTACGTGTCCTGGAGGACCTCGGCGACGATGCCGTCGTCGGCGCACCGCCGCCGCAGCCGGATCGCGAGCCACGGCGACGTCCGCCGGTACAGCTCGTCGAACGCGTCCAGGTCGGCGCGCGCGACCCGCCGCAGCAGTCGCTCCTCGTCCTGTTGGCTTCCTCCCACGCCTAGATGGTCGTTCACGGCACCTCCGACGGATCACGGCGCGGCGTGACCTGGGTCACACCGCGCCGTGGGTGGGTGTCCGTCACTCCGGTGCGGCGAACGGTCCCTTCGGTCCGAACGCCAGCGCGGCGAACCGCTCGCCGATGCGGCGGTCGGCGGTCGGGTCGGGGTGCAGCTCGTCGGGCAGCGGCAGTTCGGCGTAGTCGGCCTCGCCGTACAGCTCCAGCCCGTCGAGGTAGTGCAGGTTCGGGTCGGCGCCGGCCCGGGACGCCACGATCCGGGCCAGCTCGGCGCGGATGACGCGCAGCGAGAGCCGGCCGGATGCCACGTCGGCCGGGTCGCCGGTGGCCCGGAACCGCACCCGGCCGTCGACGAGGTCGACCGCGCCAGGGCCGGGCGTGTCCTCCTGGACCGGGCACAGGATCGACGACACGACCAGCAGCGGGGTCTCCGGATGCCCCTCCCGGATGGTGTCCAGGAAGCCGTGCACGGCGGGGCCGAACGCGCGCAGCCGCATCAGGTCGGCGTTGACCACGTTGATGCCGATCTTGACGCTGATCAGGTCGGCCGGGGTGTCGCGCATCGCGCGCGCGGTGAACGGGTCGAGCAGAGCGCTGCCGCTGAACCCGAGGTTGACCAGCTCCACGCCGGCGAGCGTGGCGGCGATCGCCGGCCAGGTGCCGGTGGGGCTCTCCGCGTCCGAGCCGTGGCTGATCGAGCTGCCGTGGTGCAGCCACATCCGGCGGACGCCCGTGCCGGCCGGCTCGACCGGCGCGTCGGTGCGCAGGGCCACCAGTTCGGTGATCTCCCGCTGCGGCAGCCAGATCACCACCTCCTTGTCGGTGGCGGGCAGGTCGGTGAAGCGCACCGTGGCGACCGGGCCCGGCTCGACGCCGGACGTGCCGGTGGCCAGGTCGACGGTGAGCACCTTGCCGCCGTCGGCGGTGGCCTGCCCGGTGAGGTGTCCGTCGACGACCAGGTCGTAGCGGCCGTCCGGACGCGGCCCGGTGCCCCGGTAGACCATCTTCATCGGCAGTACGTCCAGCTCCACGACGGTGGCGCGGGTGCGGAACACCAGCCGTACGCCCGAGGGCATCGCCTCCGCCATCGTCAGCTGCGGGTCGACGTTCTGCGCCCGGGCCCACGCGGGCAGCCGGTGCGGCAGCACCCCGTCCGCTGTCTGTTCCAGGTCGAGCGCGCCGCGCAGCAGGTCGGTGGTGATCGGGGTGGTGAGGTGCGGGGATCCCATGATCCCGATCCTGCCCCCGGATTCGGGCGAGCGGCCACCTGATTTATCCGACAGGCCGGACTCGTGACGCTGGGTCAGTCCGTGAGCACCCGGTCCACGTACCGGGCAGTCATGGTGGCGAGGACGACGTCCGGGTCGGTGGCCCACACCTCGGCGTTGAAGATCTCCACCTCGACGTCACCGGTGTAGCCGGCGGCCTCCACCGCGCGGCGCAGCGGCGGGAAGTCGATGTGCCCGTCGCCCATCATGCCGCGCCCGAGCAGCACGTCGGCCGGCAGCGGGGTGAGGAAGTCGCAGATCTGGAAGCTCGCGATCCGTGCCCCGGCGCGGGCGATCTGCCGCCACACGTCCGGATCCCACCAGACGTGGAACGTGTCCACCACGACGCCGACCTGTTCGGCCGGGAACGCCTCGGCCAGGTCGAGCGCCTGTCCGAGCGTGGACAGCACCGCCCGGTCGGCACAGTACATCGGGTGCAGCGGCTCCAGCGCGAGGCGTACCCCGCGCTCGGCCGCGTACGGCGCCAGCTCGGCCAGCGCGTCGGCGACTCGCTGCCGCGCGCCCGCCAGGTCGCGTGAGCCGGGCGGCAGGCCACCGACGACGAGCACCAGGCAGGCGGCACGCAGTTCGGCGGCCTCGTCGATCGCGCGCCGGTTGTCCGCTAGGGCCTCGGCCCGTCCGGCGGCGTCGGCGGCGGTGAGGAACCCGCCCCGGCACAGCGACGACACCCGCAGCCCGGCGTCGGCGACGAGCCGCGCGGCGGCCGGTACGCCGATCTCCGCCACCGGCTCACGCCACAGCCCGATCGCCGGGACGCCGGCGCGCACACAGCCGTCGACCGCCTGCGCCACCGACCAGCGCTGCGTGGTGCGCTGGTTGAGCGACAGCCGCGCCAGCCGAGCATCGGCGGTCATCCGGGCACGCCCGCGACGTCCAGGTACGCGCGCATCCGCCGCGCCGCCAGCTCCGGGTCACCGAGCAGCCCGGCGGCGTCGGCCAGCCGGAACGCCTGGACCAGGTGCGGGACGCCGCGCCCGCCGTGCAGGCCGCCGACCATGGTGAAGCCGGGTTGCCGCCCGTTGAGCCAGGAAAGGAACGCGATGCCGGTCTTGTAGTACGGCGTGGGCGGGGCGAACAGGTGCCGGGACAGCGGCACCGTCGGGTCCAGGATCGCCCGGAACCCGGCCCTGTCGTCCGCGTCGAGCCGTCCCAGTGCCGCCGACGCGGCCGGGGCGATCGCCGCGAACGCGCCGAGCAGCGCGTGGCTGAACCGCTTCCCGTCGCCCTCGATCAGCTCCGGGTAGTGGTAGTCGTCGCCGGTGTAGACCCGCACGGCCGGTGGCAGCAGCTCTCGCAGCCGCACCTCCCGGCCGGCGTCCAGCAGCGACACCTTCACCCCGTCGACCAGGTCGGCGTGGGCGTGCACCAGCGCGGCGAACGTGGCGGTGGCCTCGTCCAGGTCGGTCGAACCCCAGTAGCCGGACAGCGCCGGGTCGAACATGTCGCCGAGCCAGTGCAGCACCACCGGCGCGCCGGCCTCCCGCAGCACCCGCTCGTAGACGCGCAGGTAGTCGTCCGGGCCGGTGGCGAGCGCGGCGAGGTGCCGGCTGGCCATCAGCACCGGCGTGGCACCGCACTCCTGGACCACCGCGACCTGCTCGGCGTACGCGGCGACCACCTCGTCGAGCGTGCCGGGGACGCCGGTGAGCTGGTCGGTGCCGGCCCCGGCGACGATGCGTCCGCCGCAGGCGGCGGCCTCGGCGGCGCTGCGCCGGATCAGCTCACGCGTGGCCGCCCAGTCCAGCCCCATCCCGCGCTGCGCCGTGTCCATCGCCTCGGCCACACCGAGGCCCCACGACCACAGATCACGCCGCACCGCGAGCGTCGCGTCCCAGTCCAGCCCCGCCGGGCGGCCGGGGGAGTTGTCGGCGTACGGGTCGGCGACGACGTGCGCGGCCGCGTACGCGATCCGGCCGGCCGGCGGCCCGGACGGTCGTTGCCACGCGGGCGGTTCGCGCAGCGTCAGCTTCTCGGTGCCGCCGTCCGGTGTGGGCAGCGTGATGCGTGCGCTCACCGGGGGATCTCCTCGATCGTCACCCGCCGCCCCTCGCGGGCCGAGCGCAGCCCGGCCTCTGCGAGTTGCACGCCGCGCGCACCTGCGAGGAAGTCCCACGGGAACGGCTCGTCGTCGACGACGTGGCGCAGGAACGCCTCCCACTGCACCTTGAACGCGTTGTCGTGCTCGCCGTTGTCCGGCACGGTCTGCCACTGCGCGCGGAACGGCTCGGTGACCGGCAGGTCGGGGTTCCACACCGGCATCGGGGTGGCGCCGCGGTGCTGGATGCGGCAGTCGCGCAGCCCGGCGACAGCGCTGCCGTGCGTGCCGTCGACCTGGAACTCGACCAGTTCGTCCCGGTGCACCCGGACCGCCCAGGAGGAGTTGACCTGCGCGACGATCCCACCGGCCAGTTCGAAGATGCCGTACGCGGCGTCGTCGGCGGTGGCCCGGTAGCGGGTGCCGGTCTCGTCGACGCGTTCGGGGATGTGCGTGGCGGTGACAGCGGTGACGGCGGTGACCGGGGCGATGATCTGCTCCAGCACGTAGTGCCAGTGCGGGAACATGTCCAGCGTGATGCCGCCGCCGTCCTCGGCGCGGTAGTTCCAGCTCGGACGTTGGGCGGCCTGCCAGTCGCCTTCGAACACCCAGTAGCCGAACTCGCCGCGCACGGACAGGATCCGGCCGAAGAAGCCGCCGTCGACGAGCCGCTTGAGTTTGCGTAGGCCGGGCAGGAACAGTTTGTCCTGCACGACACCGTTGCGGACGCCCTTGGTGGCGGCGAGCCGGGCCAGCTCCAGCGAGGCGAGGAACCCCTCGGCGAGCGGCTTCTCGGTGTAGACGTGCTTGCCGGCCTCGATCGCCGCCCGGATCGCCTTCTCCCGCGCGGTGGTCACCTGCGCGTCGAAGTAGATCTGGTGGGCGTCGTCGGCGAGCGCCGCGTCCAGGTCTGTCGTGTACGCCGTCAGTCCGTGCCGGGCGGCGACGGCGGCGAGCCGGTTCTCGTCGCGGCCGACGAGGGTCAGCTCGGGCCAGATGCGGCTGCCGTCGCGGGCCGGCACGCCGCCCTGGTCCCGGATGGCGAGCAGGGACCGGACGAGGTGCTGCCGGTAGCCCATCCGGCCGGTGACGCCGTTGAGGATGATGCCGACGGACGTGCGTTCCACTGGGCCTCCCCGCAGGTGAATGCGCTTTCAGTAAGCGCTTTCAGGGTGCTACCGTAGCCAGGCCGGAACACCGGGTCAAGACGTTCCGCAGGGAGACGCATCGATGTCGCACGTGACGCTGGAAGACGTGGCCAGAGCGGCCGACGTCTCCCTGGCCACCGCCTCCCGGGCGCTCAACGGCAGGCGTGTCACCCCGCACCTGCACGACCGCGTGCTGGCCGCCGCCGCGCGCCTCGCGTACACCCCGAACGCCCACGCCCGCGCGCTGGCCGGCGCGTCCCGGCGCAGCGTCGGCGTCGTCTGCCACGACGTCACCGACCCCTACTTCGCCGCCGTCGCCGGCGGCGTCATGCGGGTCGCCGCCGACAACGACCTGCTGGTCATGCTCGCCAGCACCTTCCGCGACCCGGAACGCGAGATCGCGTACGTGTCGATGCTGCGCGCCGAACGCGCCCCGGCGATCCTGCTCATCGGCTCCGGCTTCGAGGATCCGCGCTGGGAGCGGGCGATGGCCGCCGAGCTGGCGCCCTACCTCGACGGTGGTGGCCGGGTCGCGGTGGTCAGCCGGCACCGCACCCTGAAGGTCGACAGCGTGCTGCCGGAGAACCGGGCCGGCGCCGCCGAGCTGGCCCGCACGCTGCTGGGCCTGGGGCACCGTCGCTTCGCGGTGCTGTCCGGTCCGCCCGAGCTGACCACTGTCGCCGACCGGCTCGGCGGGTTCCGCGACGAGCTGGCCGCCGCCGGTGTGGCGCTCGACCCGGGCGCGGTGGCCGAGGCGGCGTTCACCCGCGACGGCGGCTACCGGGCGATGACCGAGCTGCTCGACCGCGGGCTCGACGCCACCTGCGTCTTCGCGTGCACCGACGTGATGGCCGTCGGCGCGTACGCGGCGCTGCGCGACCGCGGGTTGTCGGTCCCCGGCGACGTCTCGGTCGCCGGCTTCGACGACATCCCGGTCGTGCGTGACCTCACCCCGCCGCTGACCACAGTGGCGCTGCCGCTGCACCGGCTCGGCGAGGAGGCGATGAAGCTGGCCCTGACCGAGAACGCCGGTCGCCGCCGCCGGATCGTGCGCCTGCCCGGCGAGGTGGTGCTGCGCGCCAGCACCGCGCCTGTGGCCTGAGCCCGGCCGGTAGGGTGCCGTCATGATCGAGGACGCGCCGTGCCGCTGACGAACCCCTGGCTGACCGGACCGACGCCGACGAGGAAGCTGGACCGGGACCGCCTGGAGGAACGCATCCTCAACCTGCTGTCGTCGCAGAACATGTGCGTGCTCGCCACGGTGGGGCCGGACGGGCCGCTGGCCACGCCGGTGCGCTACTACCCGCTCGGCTTCACGCTGATGTTCACCGCCGCGCCGCGCTCACCGAAGATGCGCAACATCGCCGCCGACCCGCGGGTGTCCGTGGGTGTCTTCGCGCCGCTGGTCGGCCTGGCCAGCAGCCGCGGCGCCCAGGTGTTCGGCACCGCCCGGGTACTCGGCCCGGAGCACCCCGACCGGGCCCGCCACTGGGCCGCGTTCCGGTGGGAGAACGAACACGCCGAGCGGGGGAGGTCGCTGTCCGAGCCGCCCGAGGACCCGCTCGTCGTGATCGAGGCCGACCGGATCGTCTACACCGAACACTGGCTGCGCCGCGAGGGCTACGCCCCACGCCAGCACTGGCGTCGCTGACGCCGCTCACCGTCCTTTCGGTGGTGTCGCGGCGGGCGCGCTACGGGCCGGCGGGGGAGCGGGTGGCGCGCAGCAGGTTGCCGGCCAGGCGCAGGTCCGCGCCGCCGACCTCGGCGAGCACGTCGATCGGCTCGATCGTGACGTGCGTCCAGAGCGGGTCGGGGAAGGCCGAGCGCAGCGTGTCCGCGTCCAGGCCCCAGCCCTCGCCCGCGTCCGGCGAGACCGCCAGCACGAACACCACGCCGCCGGGCGCGGTCAGGCGCGGCAGCAGCGCCAGGTAGTCGCGTACGGCAGCGCCCCGCCGGTCCAGCGAGTGCAGCAGGCCGGAGTCGAACACCGAGTCGTACGGCACCGGCGGCACCGGGATCGCCGTCGCGTCGCACACCTCGAAGCGCACCGGCAGACCCGCCGCGGCAGCCTTGGCCCGGGCCTGGTCGATAGCCACCGGTGAGATGTCGACGCCCGTCACGTCGTGGCCGCGGCGGGCCAGCGTGAGCGCCAGCTCACCGGTGCCGCAGCCGACGTCGAGCACGCGCGGGCCGCGTACCCCGGTGTCGAGGACCGCGGCGAGCGCCGGCTGCGGGCCGCCGATCTCCCAGGGCGGCCGGTCGGTGGCCCGGTAGAGGCGGTCGTAGTGGACGTCGTCCGGCTCGTCGGTCATCGCGTACCCCCTCGGTCGGCGCGGCCACCCCCGAGCGTGTCACGTCCGGCGGCGATCAGTGCCCCGCCGGGGGTCAGAACCGCAGGCGGCGCAGGTAGCGGTAGCCGACGGCGGCGGTCTGCTGCGGCGTTACATCAGGGGTGTCGTTCTCCACGATGTACTCCATCACCTGGTGCCCCCGGAAGATCCGCGCGAAGTCGATCATCCCGGTGCCCAGGTCGGCCATGTCGCCGGTGGCCGGGTCGCGATCCTTGACGTGGTACTGCAACACCCGCTGTGGCGCCGAGCGGATCACGTCGAGCGTGAAGCCCTCCGGGTCGTCGACGCCCTCGCCGGAGGTGATGCCGCCGGTGACCGCCCAGTAGATGTCGATCTCCAGGTGGACCAGGCGCGGGTCGAGTTCCTCGGTCAGCACGTCCCACGGTCGGCGCCCGTTGCCGAAGTCGATGGTGAACTCGTGCGCGTGGTTGTGGTAGCCGTACCGCAGGCCCGCCTTGCGCGCGACGGTGGCCTCGACGTTCATCTGCTCCGCCCAGCGCTTCCAGTCGTCCTCGCGGTCGGAGTTCAGGTACGGCACCACCATGAACCGCTGGCCCAGCGTCCGGGCGTTCGCGATCTTCTGGTCCAGCGCGGCGGCGTCGGCGGCGATGCCGTCGTGGCTGGAACTGGCCTTGATGCCGATGCCGTCCAGGAAACGGCGCAGCTCCCGCGCGGTACGGCCGAAGTAGCCGAGCGCCAGCTCGACCCGGGGGTAGCCGATGCGGGCCAGGTGCGCCAGCGTCGCGTCGTAGCCGGGCGAGCCGTTGAGCGCGTCGCGGACGGTCCAGAGCTGGAGGCTGATCAGTTCCTTCGGCACCGGGCGCCGGCCGTGGTGGTGCCCGCCGCCGGCCTGGGCGGCAGTCGCGCCGAGCCCGGTGGCGAGCCCGATTCCGGCCAATGCCGCCAGGGAGCCGCGCAGCAGGTCGCGCCGGTCCAGCGACTGCCGCAGCGCGGCCTGTCCGTCGAATCCGTAGCACATCGTCGTACTCCTTCGTCGCCTGTGCGCCGACGCTACAAAAGCCATGTCCATATGTCTATGGCTTTCGGTGCTACGTATCCAACTTTCGATCTGGATAGCAGAAAGTTGGCGCTGCGCGTCGCCGGTGCCGCGTGGCAGGCTCAGGACGTGGCCGCATACGACGTCGCTCTCGTCCTGCTCGTCGACCCGACCGGCGCGATCCTCATGCAGCACCGCGACGGCAACACCTCGGTGTCGCCGTACCAGTGGAGCCTGCCCGGCGGCAGCATCGAGCCCGGCGAGACACCGGAGCAGGCCGCCCGGCGCGAGCTACGCGAGGAGACCGGCCTGACCGCCGGTGACCTGCACCTGCTGTGGAGCGGCCCCCGCCCGCACGAGGACGGCTTTCCGCACACCGTCACCGTGTACGTGTTCCGCGGCGCCACCGACGCCCGGCAGGAGGACGTGGTGCTCGGCGAGGGACAGGCGATGGTGTTCGTGCCCCGCGACCAGGTGCTCGACCGCGAGCTGGCGGTGAGCGCCGCGAAGGTGCTGCCGCTGCACCTCGCGGAGACCGCCTAACGCCCGGTCAGCGCCCCGGCCAGCACGCCGGCGAACCGGGGGAGCAGCTCGTCGTCCGGCAGATGATCCGGGTTGATCTCGGTGACCGACAACCCGGCGAATCGCGGGCTCGCCACCAGCTCCGCCAGCGTCGCCGCCGCCTCGTCCAGGCTGAGCCCGAACGGCTCCGGCACGTCCGCCAGCGGCGCGTCCACGAAACTCAGCACGTCCACGTCGAAGTGCACCACGAACCGGTCGGCCGCGCCCTCGGCAACCGACCGGGCCCGGCGCGCCGCCGCCCGCGCGTCGGCGTGCACCTCGTCGGCCGGCACGTACGCCAGCCCCAGCTCCGCCACCAGTTCCCGCTCGTGGTCACCGCGGGGCAGCGAGTCCCCGTACACCACCACCCGCTCCGGCGACAGCAGCGGCACCGCCGGCCCGACACCGGCCACCTCGGGCAGCGTCCCCGGCAGGCCCAGCATGTGCGCCAGTCCCATCGCGTCCAGGTTGCCGTTCGCGCGGGTCACCGGCGTGTAGAGATCCGGGCCGCCGTCCACGTACACCAGCGCGGGCGACAGCCCGGCCCGCGCGCAACCGGCGACCAGGCCGACGGTCACCGTGCAGTCGCCGCCGAGCACCAGCGGCGCGCGCCCCCGGCCCAGCGCCGCCGCGACCCGGTCGGCCACCGCCGAGGCGACGGCGGCCACCGCGCTCGCGTTCTGACCCCTGGGGTACGCCGGATCCGGCCGCCACCGGAAGCCCGGCACGTCACCGGCGTCCTCGACGTCGGCGCCCAGCCGGTCGAGCAGGCCCGCGGCGCGCAGGGCGGCGGGTGCGCGCTCGACGCCGGGAGTGTGGGCACCGGCGCTCGACGGCGCCCCGACGACCGTCCACTGACGATGATCCATCGCCCCACCCTAACCGCGTGTTTCAGCGCAGCACGAGCAGATCGAGGGCGTCGACGACCGGGCCGTCGACCGTCCTTGCTGCCTCCCGCAACCGGTCGACGCCGGCGGCGTACTCCGCATCGGTGATGAGCTGAAGCGGCGTGTGCGCCTCCCGGCGCAGGCCGGCCGCCGCCTCCCGCAGCGAGGATGCGGTGACCTGCGGGACCGCCTCGACCGCCGCGGTGGCGAAGCCGGCGGCGGCGAATGCGGCCCCGACGTCGGCGATGCTCGGGTACGTGTCCAGCACGCGGATCGCCTCCGGGAAGTAGTCGAACAGCGTGATCGCCTCGTGCCGTCCGGCGAACGCGGATCGGACGAGTACCGGGGCCCCGGGCCGCAGCACCCGGCGCAGCTCGCGTGCCGTCGCGGCCAGGTCGGGGACGTGGTGGATGACTGTGGACAGCCACGCGCCGTCGACGCTGCCGTCGGCCAGGGGGATGTGCTCGGCGTCGCCTGCTAAGAGCGGCGCGAACGCGCACCGGGCGCGCATCGCCGCCGAAGGCTCGACGGCGACGACCTCGATGCCGGGGAACCAGTCGGTGAACGCGCGCGCCCAGCTGCCGGTCCCGGCACCGAGGTCGAGCAGTCGCGTGCCGGGGCGCGGGGTGAGGTGGCGGGCGACGGCGGCCCGCCAAGCCGTGAGACCGTCGTCGGTGAGGTGCCGGGTCGCGGCGAACGCCTCGGCGTCGGCGTCGTGGTACGCGATGCGGGCCATACGCGAAAGCCAACTCCCCGGCGGGCCGCTGAGGCAAGACACTGTGGCGGATCTGGCTCGGCTTCGGAGAGGGGTAGGGGTGCGGTATCGGATCCACTTCGAGGCCGGGCTGCCGGCGGATGCCGTGCGTGCGTTCCTGCTGACGGAGTACGGCGTCGCGCCGGAGAGCGTGTACGTCGGGCGGGTCGAGGACCGGGCCGTCGACGACCCACGGCCGGTGGCGATGCTCACCCCGCCCGACGAGGACGAGGGCTTCGGCTGGATCCTCACCGGCGATACCGAACTGGCCGACGCCACCGGCCACGGCGAGCGCGATCTCGCGGTCACCCTCGCCCGCGAGTTCGGCGTACGGGCGCTCGTCGACGACGGCGGCATCCATCCTGACCGGTGGCTGCTGGTGAGCGCCGACGGCAGCAGCGGCCGGGTGCTGACCGACCCCGACGCCGCCGCCGACGGGGACCTGCGGATCGTGCACGCGCTCGAACCGATCAGCGGGGAGCCGCAGCTCGCCGTCGTACCGCCGCCGGACTGGGCCCGCGACTGGTGACCCGGCGGGTCCACCGTCCGGTCGCGTACCCGCTGCCACCCGTGCGGCGCCGCCGCCTGGCGCCGGTCGCGGCGACGACTGGCGCGGGCACCGCCGTCCACTGGACGGGCAGGCCGTGGCCGGGTGACGGATCGGGTTGCGGGGGACGGATGGTGCCGTGTTCCTCGGCGAGCCGGACGGCGTTGTCGAGGAGGTGCCCGGCCGAGGCGACCCGGCCGTAGTGGGCCGCGGTGAGCGCGAGCGTGACAGCGTCGCCGACGCGCCGGCACGGCGGGCAGCCGGTGTGGAGGACGCACCGGCGAAGCGGAAGGGCGCGCTCGTGCAGGGCAGCGGGGAGCAGGCTCAGGGCGTGGCGGAACTCGTCGGGTCGCATCGTTCCTCCTGGGTGGTCGAAGGCGCGGCGGCAGGCAGGGGTGACCGGCCCGGCGGGCGCGCGGTGCGCCGGGCGGTCGGATCCGGAAGCGGTGCCGGTCAGGCGGGCGGGATGGCGACGACCTCGACGTCGACGCCCTCCGTGCGCAGCGTCTTCACCGCCTGGTAGAGCGCGACCTGCGCGAACGTGAACAGCGATTCCACGGTGACGGTGCGGCCGGCACTCAGGGCGATGGCGTAGACCACGGTGCGCGGGCGGAAGTCCTCGGGCAGGTCCGGCCCGCCCGGCTGCGCGCGCACCAGGTCGCGGAACCGGTTACGGGCCTGCTTGTCGTAGCGCAACGCGTCGAACGACGTGACGCCCTGCGCGAAGAGGTGACTGAGCGGCGAGCTGCCCGATGCCCGCTTGACGTGGATCAGCTCACCGTTCGGTCCGAGCAGGTCGCACGCCTCGATCCCCCGGGGATGCTGCCGGGTGCGGAGGAGCTTCTTGTCCAGCAGCACCAGGCCCGGATGCTTCTTTGCTGCCTCGCGGTTGTAGCAGTCCTCGTTCGCCAGATCCTCCGTCCACGGCGGCAACACGACGCTGGACAGCCGGTTCAGGATGCGAGCCACCTCCTGGCGCAGGAACTCGCGGTGGCGGTCGCCGATCTCGTACCACTGACCCTCGTGCAGCAGCATGTGGCTGCCGCCGACGGCGACCTCGGCGGTTATCCACCGGGACACCGGCGTCGATGCCATCTCCTCGGTACCGGCGGCGTCGGCGTAGAGCGTCAGCGTCCCGTTGCGCAGCCCGGGCCACCGGTCACCGTCCAGGGCACGGGCGGTGTGCGACAGGATGGTCGACAGGTCCAGGTCCGTGGTCAGGGTCGGGCGTCGCCCGGATCGGGGCACGCGAACCCGGTACGAGGCGACGTGCTCGACGTCGGCCACCAGGCTGCCCGGCACCGCGACGCCGAGATCCGGAGGGTCGGGCAGGCCGAGCCGCCGGTCGAGAACCTCGATCAGCGCCGGGTGCCGGGAGTCGTTGGGGCGCAGAGGCCGGATCTGCTCGATGAACTCCAGGTCGGCGAGCGGCGACTCCTGCCGGCACACCCGGTCGATCTCCCGCAGATCGGCGAGCAGCCGCTCGGGGGAGACGCCGAGAGGGATGCGCAGCGCGTCGCTGCCCTCGACCTTCACCGCACCGCGTGCCCGCTGGCACGCCGTCAGGTTCGGGTTGTCGACGCGGCCGGACACCTGGCCGACGATCTCCCCCCACTTGTCGATGCCGTACCTCCAGATGGGCTGGCCACCCGGAACCAGGCTCCGGTCCACCCGGCCGCTGGCACCCACCACCCGGCGGCGCACCTGGCGGATGTCGGCGGGCTGAAGCGTCCGCACGGCGAAGGAGACTCCGAACGTCGGGTCCACCTTCTCCAGCTCGATCATGAACCGGCCCAGGGTGCCGAAGGTCAGGGCGTACGCCCGGTCGTCCACCCCAAGCAGCAGGGCGCCGCCACCGCTGCTGTAGCCGATGGTCACGTCACTGCCGACCAGGCCGGACAGGACGCCACACCACTCGGCCCGGTCACGCGGCGCGCTGCCGTGCACCAGCAGCGCCGGTGCGTCGAGGACCCGGTGCGGGGTGGGCTCGAAGCCGTGCCGCCGCAGGTAGTCCACATTGAGCGCGGAACGTATGCCGTCTTCGGTGGCCGGAACAGTGAGTCGGTAGACCGTCATCGGGTAGGTGCCGGACAGCGGCTGCCCGTCGTCGGCCAGCGGTGAGTTGTCCGGGTTGTTCGCACTGCGCATGTCGATCTCCTCGCGTAGGGAATCGGGTTGGCGGTGGTGCGGCGGGGTGGCGCCGGAGGGCGGGGTTCGCGGATCCCGCCCCGGCCGGCGCAGGTCAGGTCAGCTCAGGGAGACGGTCACGCCGCCGGAGAACGGCGAGTCGTGCAGCTCCAGGCGAGTGAGCTTGACGTTCTTCGGGATGTCGAAGACGACCACGCCGGTGACCTGGTTGCCGGGGTTGATGTCGTTGAGGAACGTCTCGGCGTTCTTGTTGGCGTAGATGGCGGCCGAGCCGTCGGCGGAATACTCGGTGCCGTTGGCGGCGTACGCCTTCTGGCTGCTGCCGTCGAACATCTGCGACTCCTTGCCGATGTTCTTCACATTAAGCGTGACCAGGCAGAACTGGCCCTGCGCCTTGGCGCCGAACGCCGACGAGCCGACCTTGCTGACGCCGCACTTGGCGGACTTGACGGTGAACTCGAACTTGCCGTCGCGGGCCGGCTGGCCGATCTTCGCGGTCTTCGGCTTGTCGTCGCTCTTGCCGGCGTCCGCCTTGCCGCCGTCGGTGTCTCCGGCGGCCGCCTCGGTGCCGGACTCCGCCTTGCTGCCGGTGGTCTCGTCGGTAGTGCCGGCACCGCAGCCCAGGGCGACGAGGGCGCCGGCGATCAGGGCGAGCGTGGTGGTCTTGCGCATCGGTTTCCTCCTGCTGTGAACGTGGCGGCGTCAATGAGAGCATCATCTGTGAACGCTGTCAACAAGCATCATGCTTGACAGGTGTGACACACTCCGAACGTGCAGGAGACACCGACAATCACCGCAGCGGAGATCGCCCGACTCGCCGGTGTCGGCCGGGCCGCCGTCAGCAACTGGCGCAAACGACACGGGGACTTCCCCGAGCCGGTCGGCGGCAGCGCCACCAGTCCCGAGTTCGACTTGGCGCAGGTCGAGCAATGGCTGCACGCCCAGGGCAAGCTTCCGGAACTCGCCACCGCCGACCGGCTCTGGCGGCACCTCGCCGCAGCCGGTCCCTCACCGGCCGCCGGGCTCGCCGCCGTCGGTGCCCGGCTGCTCGCCTGGCAACGCGGCCAGCGCCCCACCCGCCCGGCAGACCCGCAGCTCAAGGCGCTAGCACCGGACATCGACGCGCTCGCCGACGAACTCGGCCCACAGGGCGCCTTCGACGCGCTCTGGCAGCGCTTCTCCGCACCCGGCCCGGCCCGCCCGCACGCCACCCCCGACGACGTTGCCGACCTGATGGCTGGGCTCGCCGCCGTAGCCGGCGGCTCCGTCCTCGACCCCGCCGCCGGCACCGGCGCCACCCTGCGCGCCGCCGTCCGCGCCGGCTGCACCTCCGCGTACGGGCAGGAACTCGACCCCGACCTCGCCCGGCTCGCCGGACTGTGGCTGGCGCTGCGCGACGTACCGGGCGAGGTGAGCACCGGCGACTCGCTGCGCGCCGACGACTACTCCGGACGCACGTTCGACGCGGTCGTCTGCCACCCACCCTTCGGCGCCAGCAACTGGGGCGACGAGGAACTCGGCCACGACCCCCGCTGGATCGTCGGCACCACCCCACGTACCGAACCGGAGCTGGCCTGGGTCCAGCACGCGCTGGCCCACCTGCGGCCCGGCGGCCACGCCGTACTCCTGATGCCGCCCGCCGTGGCCGGCCGACGACCCGGCCGCCGCATCCGCGCCGAACTGCTGCGCCGCGGCGTGCTACGCGCCGTCATCGCGCTGCCGCCGGGGGCGGCCGCGCCGCACGGCGTACCCCTGCACCTGTGGGTGCTGCGCCGCCCACCAGCCGACGCGCCGCCACCGGCGCGGACGCTGCTCGTCGACGCCGTCACCGGCGACCACACCCGCATCCTCGACACCTGGCGGTTCTTCGCCAACGACGGCGAGATCGACGAGCCCGGTTACGCCCGCGCCGTCCCGGTCATCGAACTGCTCGACGAGGAGATCGACCTCACCCCCGCACGTCGCCAGCCCGCCGTCGCGGGCGAGGCGACAGGCGAACATCTGGTACGCACACGCGAGCGCCTCGCCGCCATCGTCGCCGACCTACCCACGTTGATGCCGCAGGTCACGCCCGCAGCCGACGAGGGTCAGGGAGAGTTCCTCACGGTCGGCGAGCTGGTCCGGGCCGGCGCGTTGCAGCTTCTGGGGCCAATCCGAGGCGCTGCCTCCGGCGAAGACGGTGGGCCGGCCGGTGACGGGAGGCCAGTGCTGACCGTGCCGGACGTGCTCGGCGGTGGCGAGCCCTCGGGCCGCGACGACGGGCGGCTCGGGCAGGAGATCGCCCTGGCCGCCGGGGACGTGGTGGTGCCGATGATCGCGCGGCAGCTCACCGCGCTGGTGGTGACGGCGGAGGGCGCGCTGTTGGGGCGCAACCTGTATCTGTTGCGGCCCAATCCCGCCGCGTTGGTTTCATGGTTCCTGGCCGGCCAACTTCGGACGTCGACGAACGAGCGGCAGGCGTCGAGCTTGTCGGGGACGCTGCGGTTCGACGTGCGGCGGGCGCAGGTGCGGCGGGTGTCGCGCGAGGAACAGGAGCGGTACGGGGAGGCGTTCCGGCGGTTGGACGCGTTCGAGTCGGCGCTGCGGCAGGCGGCGACGCTTGGGGCGGAACTGGTGCAGCTCACCGCCGACGGGCTGGCCCGTGGCGCGGTCTGCCCCACGGATGGGCCAAGGTGATTCCCCGGCGGACATTCCTTCGGTCAGATATCCGACGCGGGGGCGGCGCTCTGGTGACAGATGCGGAAGCCTGCGGGCCGGTGGCCCGCCGTGCATCCTCCGCCTGAGACGACACGCTGACGCTCGGTTGATCGTTTCGGCCGAGTGGGCGACTACAACGATGCAGGACGGCAGTGATACTGCTTGTCTTAAGGCAATCGAAAGGAAACTGGTGAGCACCAAGCACCAAGAGTTGGCCAACTTCATCTGGTCCGTGGCCGACCTGCTCCGCGGTGACTACAAGCAGTCCGAGTACGGACGAGTGGTCCTACCGTTGACAGTGTTGCGACGGCTGGATTGCGTGCTGGAGCCGACGAAGGACGCGGTGCTCGCCCGGCACCAGCAGCTCAAGGACGCCGGCGTGCAGAACGTGGACCCGGTGCTGCGGAGGGCAGCTGGGCTGTCGTTCTACAACACGAGCGAGATGTCGTTCCGCAAGCTGCTCGGCGACCAGGACCACGTCGCCCTCAACCTGCGCGCCTACATCGGCGGCTTCTCTCCGGGTGCTGTCGACGTGCTGGACAAGTACGGCTTCGACACCCAGATCAGCCGCCTCGCCGAGGCCGGGTTGCTCTACCAGGTGGTCGCGAAGTTCGCCGACATCGACCTGCACCCGGACGTGGTGTCCAACCACCAGATGGGTTATGTCTTCGAGGAGTTGATCCGTCGCTTCTCGGAAATCAGCAACGAGACCGCCGGTGAGCACTTCACGCCGCGCGAGGTCATCCGGCTGATGGTCAACCTGCTGCTGGCTCCCGACGAGGACGACCTCGTCACCCCCGGCATCGTCCGGAAGATCTACGACCCGGCCTGCGGCACCGGCGGCATGCTCACCGAGGCGCAGGAGCACATCCAGGCCCACAACCCGCACGCCACCGTCGAGGTCTACGGGCAGGAGCTCAACGGCGAGACGTACGCGATCTGCCGCTCCGACATGATGCTCAAGGGCGGCGACCCGACGAAGATCGCCTTCGGGAACTCGTTCAACCAGGACGGCCACGAGGGCGAACGATTCGACTACATGCTCGCCAATCCGCCGTTCGGCGTGGAGTGGAAGAAGGTCGAGAAGTTCGTCAAGGACGAGGCGGCCCGCGGCCACGCCGGCCGGTTCGGCGCCGGGCTGCCCCGGATCAACGACGGCTCGCTGCTCTTCCTTCAGCACATGATCTCGAAGATGAAGCGCCCCGAGGACGGCGGCAGCCGCCTCGCCATCGTCTTCAACGGCTCGCCGCTGTTCACCGGCGCTGCTGGGTCGGGGGAGTCGGAGATCCGCCGCTGGATCCTGGAGAACGACCTCCTGGAGGGCATCGTCGCGCTGCCCGACCAGCTCTTCTACAACACCGGCATCTCCACGTACTTCTGGATCCTCACCAACCGCAAGGCGCCGGCTCGTCGTCGGAAGGTCGTGCTGCTCGACGGCCGCGACTACTGGACGAAGATGCGCAAGAGCCTCGGCGACAAGCGCAAGATGCTCACCGACGAGCACATTACCGAGCTGACGAAGGCGTACGTGAACGCGCTGGCCATCGCGGACGATTCGGAGCACCCGCAGCACGCCAAGGTGAAGGTCTTCAAGACCACCGACTTCGGCTACCAGCGGATCACCGTCGAGCGCCCGCTGCGGTTGCGCTTCGAGGTCACCGAGGAGACGGTCGCGCTTCTCGCGGAGGCGAAGGCGGTCCTCAAGTACGCCGAGCGGGAGACGCTCCTGGCGACGGCGAAGTCGCTGATCGGTACGTCGTCAGCGACGCGCGCCGAGTTCGCAATGAAGCTGAACGGGCTGGGGAAGCTGCCGGCAGCGGTGGAGAAGGCGGTGTGGGAGGCGTTCTCGGTCAGCGACCCGGAAGGCGAGGTGCAGACCGACCGCAAAGGCAACCCGCTGCCGGACGCCGACCTGCGCGACAACGAGAACGTGCCCCTAGGTGAAGACATCCACGACTATCTCAAGCGAGAAGTGCTCCCGCACGTGCCGGACGCGTGGATGGATGAGTCCAAGACTAAGATTGGGTACGAGATTCCGTTCACCCGTCATTTCTACGTCTACCAGCCGCCTAGGCCTCTCGCTCAGATCGACGCCGAGATTAAGGCCTTGGAGGCTGAAATCCAATCCCTGCTCGGCGAGGTGGCAGGATGACTTGGTCGACAGTGCGGCTAGGCAGTGTGGTCGAAACGCTAGTGCCTCAGCGAGATAAGCCTGACCCACTAACGGGGGAGATCCCGTGGGTGCGGATCGAGGACTTTTCTGGCCGGGATCTTTCGGAATCGAAGTCGGGCCAAGGCGTAACTGCCGAACAAGTCAGAACTATGAATCTGCGGGTCTTTCCGCCTGGAACTGTGCTCTGCAGTTGTAGTTGCTCGATGGGGGCGACCGCAATTGCAACTGCGCCGCTTGTGAGCAACCAGACATTTATCGGTCTTGTTCCCCGGCGCGACATGGACTCTCGTTTTCTTTTTTACCTGATGGGGTCAATGCGGGAGGAGCTACAATCGCAGGCGACGGGGGCTATCCAGCAGTATCTGTCAAGAGACGATTTCCGTTCTCTTCGAGTGCCTCTTCCGCCGATTGGAGAGCAGCGGCGGATCGCCGACTTTCTCGATGCAGAGACGGGGCGCATCGACAAGGTGCGGGTGGCCCGAGGCCGGATGCACGAACTTCTGCGGCTCAAGCGCGAGGGAGTCATCGAACACTTCCTCGGCAACGAGGAACGCAGCGTTGATCTGGTGCCTCTCAAGCACCTTGTCGAGGCTGTGACGGTTGGGATCGTCGTTACCCCAGCCGCATGGTATGTAGACAGCGGTGGAGTGCCTGCGCTGCGCGGCGTCAACATCAAGCCGGGCAGGATCGATGCCAAAGACCTCGTCCGGATCAGCCAGGAGGGCCACCTTGTTCATCACAAGTCCCGGCTGAGGTCAGGTGATCTCGTTGTGGTGCGTACCGGTCAGGCAGGTGCTGCCGCTGTCGTAACCCCGGACTTTGATGGGGCCAACTGTGTTGACCTGGTGATCGTTCGGCCAGGGCCGTCGCTCATCCCAAGATTCGCCGAATACCTGTTGAACTCAAGCTACGCAAGGCGGCGAGTCGCGGAATTCGCGGTGGGAAGCATCCAGTCCCATTTCAATGTTGCTGCCATGAAGGCCATGCCGGTACCTCGCCACTCCCCGATGGATCAGCACCGAATTGTTGATGAGATCGATAAAGCCACTGAGCCCATCGACACAGCGGTGAGCCTGATGAGGAGGCAGGATCATCTACTGGCTGAGCGGCGACAGGCCCTAATCACGGCGGCAATCGCCGGACACATCGACGTGACGACGGCGCGGGGGGCGGACGTGTGAGTCAGGTCCATCTGGAACTGTCGTTCGAGACGGCTATCGCCGGGGCGCTGCTCGGCACCGGATGGCTGCGCGGTGTCGCCAGCAACTTCGACCGTCAGCTAGCGCTGGACACAGCCGAGTTGTTCGCATTCGTCGGTGCTACTCAGCCCGACGATTGGGCGAAACTGCTGGCGTACCACGGCAACGACCCGGACGTGGCGCAACGGCACTTCGCCCAACACCTGGCCAGACAGATTGATGAGCGCGGCCCGCTCGACGTCCTTCGCCGGGGGGTCAAGGACAAGGGCGTTCTGTTCCGGCTCGCCTACTTCAAGCCCGCCCACGCCATCACCGACGACGCGCTCACGCTCTACCGCGCCAACCGCCTCACCGTCACCCGACAGCTCGCGTACTCGACCAGCAACAACAACACCCTCGACCTGGTCCTGTTCGTCAACGGCATCCCCCTCGCCACCGCCGAGTTGAAGAACCCGCTCACCGGCCAGACCGTCGAGGACGCCAAGGAGCAGTACCGCAAGACCCGCGACCCGAAGGAACTGATCTTCGCCCGGCGTACCCTCGTGCACTTCGCGGTCGACCCCGACCTGGTCTTCGTCACGACGAAGCTGGCGAGGGAGAAGACCCGGTTCCTGCCGTTCAACACCGGGTCGAACGGGCCCGGCGTGTCCGGTGGGGCGGGCAACCCGCCGGCCACGGACAAGGGTTACCGCAGCTCCTATCTCTGGGAGCAGATCTGGCACCCCGACGTGTTCATGGACCTGGTGCGGCGGTTCCTGCACTACGACAAGGAAACCAAGGCGCTGATCTTCCCGCGTTACCACCAGTGGCACGCGGTCACCCGGCTCACCGACCATGCGGCCCGCCACGGGTCGGGCCACAACTACCTGGTCATGCACTCGGCCGGGTCGGGCAAGTCGAACACCATCGCCTGGCTGGCGCACCGGCTGTCCAGCCTGCACACCGCGCCCGACATCACAAAGGACGGCCTGCGCCCCAACGAGCCGGTCTTCGACAAGGTCATCATCATCACTGACCGCGTGGTGCTGGACCGGCAGTTGCAGGACACGGTGTTCCAGTTCGAGCACGTGCCCGGCGTGGTGCAGCGGATCGACAAGGATTCCGCGCAACTCGCCGCCGCGCTTCAGGGTGAGACGGCCAAGGTCGTCATCACCACGATGCAGAAGTTCCCCTACGTGCTCAACCAGGTGCAGGGCCTGAAGGGGAAGCGCTTCGCGGTCATCGTCGACGAGGCGCACTCGTCGCAGTCCGGCGACTCGGCCGCCGCGCTGAAGAAGGTGCTGCTCAAGCTCGGCAGCGACGACGTGGACGAGTCGGGTGACCTGCTCACGGCCTCGGCGCTGGCCCGTGGCCGGCACGAGACGCTGTCGTACTTCGCGTTCACCGCCACCCCGAAGCCGAAGACGCTCGAACTGTTCGGCACGCCGCACCCGGTCACCGGCAACCCGCAACCGTTCCACACGTACTCGATGCGGCAGGCCATCGACGAGGGGTTCATCCTCGACGTGCTGCGCAACTACCTGACCTACAAGTCGTACTGGAAGCTGGCCAACGCCAACCCCGACGACCCGGAGGTCGACCCGAAGAAGGCCGGCGCCCAGCTCGCCCGCTTCGCCAGCCTGCACCCCACGATGCAGGCCCAGAAGGCGGAGATCATCGTCGAGCACTTCCGCAAGCACACCGCGCCGCGCCTCGGCGGGCGAGCGAAGGCCATGGTGGTCACCGGCTCCCGCGAGGCCGCCGTCCGTCTGCACACCGCCATCAAGAAGTACGTCGAGATGCAGGGCTATGTCGGCTGCGACTCCCTCGTGGCGTTCTCCGGTGATCTGGAGGTCGACGGCGTCGAGCACACCGAGGCGCGGATCAACGGCTTCGGCGAGGGCGAGCTTCCCGGCAAGTTCGGCTACACCGCCGCCGCCGACAAGTACGCCGGCACGCCGAAGGCCAAGCAGGACACCGAGTACAAGATCCTGGTCGTGGCTGAGAAGTACCAGACCGGCTTCGACCAGCCGCTGCTCACCACCATGTACGTCGACAAGCTGCTCAAGAACGTCGCCGCGGTGCAGACCCTGTCGCGGCTCAACCGCACCCACCCGCTCAAGAGCCAGGGTGACGTGTTCGTCCTCGACTTCGTCAACGAGGCCGGCGACATCGCCGAGCAGTTCAAGCCGTACTTCGAAACCGCCGCCACCACCCCCACCGACCCGAATCTGCTCTACACCGCGCAGAACACGGTCACGGGCTACCCGGTCCTCGTCGACTCGGAGATGCAGGCGTACGCCGAGGCGCTGCTGGAGGCGGAGCGGAAGGCGACCACGGAGACCGGTCTCCAGCGGGCCCACGCCGCCCTCTACCGCTTCACCGAGCCGGCCGTCCAGCGCTTCAACGCCCTGGCCGCCGACGACCCGGAGGCCGCGGACGGCTTCCGGTCCGCGCTGCGCGACTACACCCGGATGTACGCGTTCCTCAGCCAGGTGGTGCCCTACCACGACGAGGAGCTGGAGCGGCTCTACCTGTACGGACGGGCGCTGCTCAACCGGCTCCCGCGTCGGCAGGACCCGTCCGTCGACATCGGTGAGGTGCAGTTGACCCACCTGCGGGTCAGCAAGACCGGTGAGCACGACGCCTCGCTGACCCCCGAGGGGGAACAGATGCTGCCCGGCTTCGTCGGCGGTGGCGCCGGCTCGCAACACGACCCGGAGAAGGTCGCGCTCTCGGATCTGATCGACGCGTTCAACGACCGGTTCGGCATCGGCCTGGGGGAGGCGGACAAGGTCTGGGTCGAGCAGCAGATCGTCGCCCTGGCCGAGGACGGCACGCTGGAAGCCGCAGCGCTCGTCAACGACGAGAGCAACTTCGGCGTCGTCTGCGACAAGCGGATCGAGGACGTGATCCTGTCCCGCCACGACGACAACGGCAAGCTGATGCAGCGCTACCTCGACGACGAGAGCCTGCGCTCGCAGCTCAACCAGTTCGCACGCCGGCAGGCGTACCAGATGATCCGCCGCCGCAAGGGCATCGCCTGAGCCTTCGCACCTCGCTGAGAGGAGGACGGTTGTCCCCGTCCGAGCCCACCTTCCACCTCTGGATCGCGGTGGACGAGTCCCGGGTCATGACCGCGCTCACCCCGCTGCAAGTGACCCGCTCGCCACGTCGTCACGAGTGGGGCAGCATCACCGACCTGCGGGCGGTCCCGACTGCCCCGGAGTCGTCCAAGGTTCCCGGCGTCGTCGTGCTCTGCACTATCGCGGTGCTCGTCTCCGCCGTGCTCTGCTTGTCAGGTGCTCCACTGCTGGTCATCCTGTTTCTGGTCGCGCTCTTGCTTGGCCTCGGGCTCGCCGGCATCACGGCGACGAAGCCGCCACCTCAGATCGAGGCGCCCGACCAGGCGGCCTTTTCGGCCCTGCACCACACCCTGACCGAGGCCGAGGACCGGGAAGACTTCCTCGACCTGGTGCAGTTGGCGGAGCGAGTCGGACGGGCGCTGCCCGAGGTGGACCGCGTGATGGATGCGGCAGAGGGCGGGCAGATCCTGGCGCAGGCGCTCTGGGAGGCGAGCGACGTGCTCAGCCGCCGGCAGCAGTTGCGTACTCAGATGGGGCGCCGGCAGCCTAGCCCGGCGGAGGACTCGACGAGCAGCGTGGGGAAGGCGCTGACCGAACAGCGGCAGCGCGTGACAACGCTGTGGGACGAGACGGCGGCGGAACTGACCCGGGTGCGTAACGCGCTCGAACTCGCTGCCGTGGCGGCCGAGAACGCGGCGCACGATCCCGGTGCGGACGACGCGGTCCGGGAGGCTTATCAGGAGTTGCTCGACATCTATGGGGAGCGGTACTAGCCGACGACTCGTTGGTGTCGTCTGACAGGGCTGCCGGGGGAGAAGGATGCACGCACAGGAACGAGTCGCGGATCGATACGAACTGACGTATCCGATCGGTCACGGCGGTATGGGGGAGGTGTGGGCGGGTTTCGACGAGAAGCTCGACCGGCCCGTCGCCATCAAGTTCCTGCGTAAGCTCGCCGTGTCCGAAGGCGACCGTGACACCGCTGTCGACCGGTTCATCCGTGAGGCACGGGTGACCGCCCGCCTGGACCACCCCGGCGTGCCGAGCGTGCACGACGTCGGCCACCATGGCGACGACCTCTACATCGTCATGCAGCTCGTGCCGGGCGTGCTTCTGTCCGATCTGATCGCCGAACGCGGCTGGCTCGCCGTGCCGTGGGCGGCCGCCATCGGCACACAGATCTGCTCGGTACTGGCGGTGGCGCATGCCGCCTCACTCGTGCACCGTGACCTGAAGCCGCAGAACGTCATGGTGACCCCCAGCGGCGCCGTCAAAGTCCTGGACTTCGGGGTGGCCGCTCTGCTCGGACCGGACGTGCCCCGGCTGACCGCCACCGGCCACACGCTGGGCACGCCCACATACATGGCTCCCGAGCAGGCGCTGAACAGTGCCGTGGGCCCGCGCACCGACCTCTACGCGCTCGGTTGCGTGTTGTTCGAGCTGCTCACCGGTCAGCCGCCGTACCGGGCCGACAACCCGCTCGGCATGCTGCACCGACACTTGAACGACCCTGTCCCGTCGGTGCAGGAGCACCGCGCGGGCGTGCCGGACGTCCTGGTGCACCTCCTCGTACGGCTGCTCGCCAAGGACCCGCAGCACCGGCCCGAGTCGGCGGCCGAGGTCTACGAGCTGCTGGCGCCGTTCGGAGCGGTCGATGCCGAGAAGGCAGCCGACGCGGCCCCGACGGTGGCGGACGGGCAGCGGGTCGACCCGACAATGCCGTACCGGTATCCGTTCGGGCCGCTGCCGCCCCGCTCCCCGCTGCCGCCGACGCGCGTCGACATCGTCCGTCCACGAGCAGCGGCAGAGATTGTCGAGCCGCCGTCGCTCGACCAGCTCGCCGAGGTGGAGGAGCGGGCCTGGGAGCTTGCCGAGGAAGAGCGGTTCACCCAGGCCGCCGAGCTGCTCGAATCGGTGTTGCGGCCGATCAGCGGCGGGCATGCGGCCAGGCAACCGCGGATCTTGGAGCTGCGGCTCAACCTGGCGAACCTGTACGTCCTGGCCGGGGCGTTCCGGCAAGCACTTCCGGAGTTTCAGCGGCTCGTCGTCGATCTCGCCAAGCGGCCCGTGCCGGACGAGGAGTTGATCTGGCAGTGTCGGCAGCAGGCGGCGAGCTGCCAGGCGGAGCTGGGCGAGGCGACCGAGGCGTTGAGAGAACTGCGGGCGCTTCTCGCCGAGGAACAGCAGGTGATGCGGCCGGACTCGCCGGAACTCTTTCCCTTGCGGCAGCAGATCGCCATGCTTATCGCTGGCCTGGGTGACGTTCCCGAGGCGCGGCATCAACTGGAGGGACTGCGGCGCGACATCGGCGCGCTCCACGGATCAGGGTCTGCGCCGGCATCTGAGATTCAAGCGCTATTGAACCACCTGCATCGGCTGGGGGAAGAGACGCCCGGATCGACGGGCCGGACTTCGTCCGGGGCAACACAGCGTGAAAGATGAGGAGCATGTTCGAACTGGAAGACGCCATCAAGCAATGCCTTGACCGGTCGGCGCGCTTCCGGCGCCAACACCAGCGCATCGGTGAGCAGAACACCAAGGCCGGACTCATCGAGCCGATCATCGGCGCACTGGGCTGGGACCTTTTCGACGTCGACGAGGTCCATCGTGAGTATCGGCGCCGTGGCGCGGACAACCCCGTGGACTACGCTCTCCTGCTGCTGCGCACCCCACGCCTGTTCATCGAGGCCAAAGGGCTCGGTGAGAATCTCGACGATCCGCGCTGGGCCAACCAGACCATCAGTTATGCCACCGTCGCGGGTGTGGAGTGGGTTGCCCTGACGGATGGGGCGGAATGGCGCGTCTACAACGCCCACGCTCCGGTCCCCATCGAGCACAAGCTCTTTCGCGCGGTGCGGCTCGAGGAGGACCTCGAGGGCGCTGTCGAGCTGCTCTCCTTGCTCAGCAAGGAGAACATGCGCGACAACCGCATCGAAGAGTTGTGGAAGGGCTACTTCGTCGACCGGCAGGTACATGCGGAGCTGCGAAAACTGTTCGAGGCAGGAGAGCCTGCACCCGAGATGGTGGCGATGCTCGATCGCCGGCTCGGCCGACTTACGCGGGATGAGGTGCGATCCAGCCTCGTCAGAGTGCGCGCTAGCTTCGATTTCCCGTCGTCCGCCGCGTCTGCCACCGGCAGTGGCACCGGTCCGGCGGTGGTGGCCCGTGCGGCAATGCCGCCAGCAGCCGCGCCTCCTGTATTGCCGACCCCGCGGCCTCCTCGATCGCAACCACCTGGGTCCGCGACCCGTCGTACCGCCAAGCGACCGGTTTCGGATGCGGAGCGCGCAATCAAGCTTGTCGACCTGATCAGGGCTGGCCGACTGCGTCCCGGTACCGAACTGTATGCGAAATACCTCGGCAAACAGTATGTTGCCGAGTTGCTCGCCGATGGCACCATCCGGTACGGCAACCGTACTCATGCGTCCCCCAGCGCCGCCGGTGAGGCGGTGAAGATTGATGTGTACGGACCAGAGATCAGTGCCACACGTAGGGCAACCGACGGGCTGGACTTCTGGTCCGCCGAGGATGCCCGAGCCGGTGATGTGGTGGCGCTCAAGGAGATTCGGCGGCGCGTGGCGATCGGAAGTGGGGCATGAGACGTCCACTGTCTCTCGTCGAAGTCCTTGCGGTCCTGGACAGTCCTCGCTCGGTACCCGAGCTTCAAGCGTACTTCGGGCTCGGAGGTGCGACGCCTCGTACCGGTAGCCAGTTCGAGCGGCTCGGTGGCGGTGGGGACCGCCCGGATTCTTGTAACGTCATCACCGCCGACGACCTGATAGCGATCGAGTTGCTCAGCGTGCGGGTGCCCCCTCAGACGGCCCTCGACCTGCTGCAGGGGCAGCTTGGCCGGGAGCTGTCGGCTCACCTGGCCGGGATCCCGACCGACGTCGACCTGAGCGATGAGGGTGCCCTTGCCTTCGTTGACGATGGAAGCCACGCCGACCGAGCATGGCGTCTTCTCAAAAGGGCCGACGGTATCGGCTGGGTGATTGCAGGAAAGCTGCTGGCGCGAAAGCGCCCCGCGCTGGTGCCCGTTTACGACGAAATCGTCTCCTGCGCGTTCGGGACCCGCAAGAAATTCTGGCGCTGGCTGCACGGCCGTCTTCGCGAGGACAGTGGCATGCTCGTTGGGCGCCTCGCGGAACTGCAGGCTCAGGCGAGGTTGCCGCAGAAGGTATCGCGCCTGCGCACCCTCGACGTGGTGTTCTGGATGCGGCACCGAAGCGAGCACACGGCATACCGATGCCCTGGTCTACGGCCGCAAGATGTCGGCCAGAGCCGGTAGCGCGCTAGTGCCCGAATCTGATGACTACACCCTGACGCCCGCCTCAGGCCGACCTGTCGCTTCTCATCGTGGCCACGAACGCGGCCCAGGCAGCCGGCTCGAAGCTCAATAGCGGGCCGCCGAGGTCTTTGGAATCCCGTACCGCGACCATGCCGGGGAGGTTGGTGGCGACCTCGACGCAGTTGCCGCCGTTGTCGCCGCTGCGGGTGCTCTTGCGCCAGGCGGCGCCGGTCAGGTCAGTCATGGCGTATCTCTCCGATGACCCTCTTGATCATGTCTCTCGATTCTGCCTCACTCAACGCCAGCGCATCCAGCCCGGTCCAGGCGTTTTCATAGGCGCGCAACTCGTCTGGCTTGTCCAGGTAGAGCGCTCCCGTGAGGGACTCGCTGTAGACGACGGACGGCTCGGGGGCTCGACCTCCCTTGCTGGTAGGAAAGTCGAGGATGACGAACGAGCCGGCGACTGACCCCGGGTGAGGACCGGCCGCGAAGGGCACGACGTGCAGGGAAACATTCGGTAGTTCGGAGCATTCGAGCAAACGGGTGAGCTGGCCGGTCATGACCCCTGGTCCATGAACCGTCCTCCGGAGTACCGCCTCGGACAACACTGTGTCCAAGCGTGGGGGCTGCGGCAGCCTGCGGGTTAGGAGACTCTGCCGCTGGAGTCGCACCTCGACCGCGCGCTCGCGTTCTTCAACGCTGAGTCGGCTGCCGGGCTGGTAGAGGCCCAGAGCATAGGCGCGAGTCTGAAGCAAGCCGGGGATCAAATTGTCGCCGTATTCCCGGAGGTGGGCGGCGGCGGATTCCAGGCCGACGTACAGCTCGAACCAGCTCGGCACCGCGTCCCCGTACGCGTGCCACCACCCCTTCGACTTCGTCTCGGCCGCGAGCCCTCGCATCGCCTCGGTCATCTCCGCGGACACGCCGTACAGCTCGCACATCGCCTTGACGTCCAGCACCCGCACCGACCCGAGGCCGCACTCGATGCGCCAGATCTTCTGCCGGCTGTACTCCAGCGCCTCGGCGGCGGCGTCGAGGGTCACGCCGGCCTCGTTGCGGAACTGGCGCAGCAGTCGGCCGAGCTGTCGGCGCGGCACGGTCGAACCGATGTCTTCCGCCATCCGGGCACTCCCTGGTTCCATCCGGCAACAACGAGTGACATTGCTCTGCAACGTCTACTCGTTCCCACGAAATAAGTCAATGCACAACCTGGAAAGTCGTGCTTGGAACGTTGCGCATCCACTGCGCACTGTCACAGGATGGCTACCGGCACGGCGGCCTGGCGATCTCTACGGCCGGCCGCTGTGCCTGTCGATCGGTGATCCGTTGAGCAGCCCTGGTGCCGTACCGCTGAACGGAGCTGCGGTGTCAGGGCGGGGTGGGCCCGCCGGCGCGGGACGGGCAGGCGGCCCACCCCATCCACGACAGGGAGGACAGGTTGATGAGCGTCCGTAACGATGGGCCGGGGCGGGGCAGCGGGACGACCGCGTACCCCTCACTGCTGCCGTGGCAGGTGCGCGAGCGCCGCTTCCCGCCCGCCCGGTTCGGGCGCCGCGGCCTCGACCCCGATGCGGTGTACGCCTACCTCGGCCGGGTCGCCGGCGACATGGCCTCGCTCCACGCCGAGATCACCAGGCACCGCCAGGAGACCCTGCGGATCAAGGTGGCGCTCCGCCGCTGGCAGTCCGAGCAGGCGCGGCAGGCGAACGGCGAGCGCCGGTGACCGGGCGCTGGGTCATCCACCTGCCGGTGACCGCCGCCGACCTGCCCGCCGCGCAGCGCCTGGCCCGCGTCGTGGCACGGTGGACCGGGGTGCTGCCGCAGGCCGACCCGGGTGAGACGACCGTGTCGGCCGAGGACGACCAGAACGTACGCCATCGGGTTTTCTGCGACCTGCTCATGCCCGGCGGCCGGCGGTGCCTGCTCCGCGCCGATCACGACGGCCCCTGCTCCCGCCGCGTCCATCGCTGACGTGCTCAGCAGGGAGGTGGTCGCGTTGGTGCGAGGGGCCCGCGCGGACACCGATCGTCCTCGATCGAGGGTCAGCATCGCGAGCGTGCGCAACGTAGGGTGGGCTTCGGACGTCTCCCCGTAACCGGAGTGCATCTTGAGCCTCAAGTACTACCTCTATCTGTCGCATCTCAAGATCGGGCTCCTTGCGGCACAGGTAGCCTCCTCCGCGCAACACGAGACCGAACTCGCCGTGGACCTGAAGGTCGTCCGCTACAGCCGCAAGGCGGTCCTGCCCGAGCGCCACGACCTCGACAAGCTGGAGAAGGTGATCCGGCACCTGCAGGACGCCGACCAGATCGGCGCCGCTTACGAGGAGCGCCCCTACGTCCAGGCCTGCCTGGAGATGCGCTGGCAGGTCTTCCCCACCGCCGGCATCGTGGTCTTCGCGGGGACGCTCGACGACCAGGTCATCGTCCTCGGCGGGTCGGCGTCGCACGTGGTCGGTGGCGGTGACGCCGAACCGGTCGGATCGGTCCCGCCGTACCTGTTCCGCAAGCTCCAGGAACTGCGAGCCGACCCGGGCGAGTTCGACGACGAGCGTTTCCACGAGACCCTGTCGCAGATCGGGGCGGGGCTCCCCGGTCCCGCGCAACGGGTCGAGTTCGTCGCCAAGCGGCTGGCCGAGAAGTCAGGGGCGAACGGCGTGCTGCTGGGCAGCCCGATCTACGTGGCACTCGTCGACTAGGGCCTCGGCGTGGACGCGGGGCAGGTCATCCGGTGGCGGCCGGGGGAGACCGTCCTCGACACGTTCCGCATCGAGGAGGTGGTCGAGACGGGCGGAATGGGATTCGTCTACCGCGCCCATCACCTCGCCTGGGGCGTCGACCTGGCGGTGAAGACGCCGCGCCCCGACCTTGCAGCGGCGCCCGGGATCCTCGATCTGCTCGCTCAGGAGGCGCAGGCCTGGACCGAACTGGACCCGCACCCGAACGTGGTGGGCTGCAACTACGTGCAGCGCGTCGGGGCGTACCCGGTGGTCTTCGCCGAATGGGTCGCGGGCGGCGACCTGACCGCGGCGGTGCGGGACGGGCGGTGCCGCGATCTCCCGCGGGCCCTGGACGTCGCGATCCAGATGCTGCGCGGCATCGGCCACGCGCACGCGGCAGGTCTGGTGCATCAGGACATCAAGCCCTCAAACGTCATGTACGACGGTGAGACCGCACGGGTGACCGACTTCGGAACGGCCAAGGCGAAAGCGTCCGTGTCGCACAGCGCAGACGGTGGCGCCGAGACCTCGTACGCGACGCTCGGCGGATTCACACCGCAGTACTGCTCCCCGGAGCAGGTCGACCCGGACGGAAGGATCGGCCGGACCAGCGACATGTGGTCCTGGGCGCTGACGGTGATCGAGCTGCTGCACGGGCGCCGGCTCTGGAAGTGGGGACACGACGGTGCGGATGCGCTGGCGTCGCTACGCGGCGATCTCCCGCGGCCGCTGCGCGACCTCCTGTCCGGCTGCCTGGTGCGCGACCCCCGGTCGAGGATCGGCGACACCGCCGAGGCGGAGGCCGTCCTGCTGAGCGTCTACGCGGACTGCGCGTCTGGTCCCTACCCGCACCCCGACCGGGTGTCGCCGTCTCTCAAGGCCGACGGCTTGTCCAACAAGGCGCTGTCCCTGTGGGACCTCGGCGACCAACGCCGGGCGATCGAGATGTTCGAGCGGGCCAAGGAGATCGACCCGCACAACGTCCGCGCGGTCTACAACCACGGGCTCCTCAAATGGGCCGACGGCCTGGTCACCGACGAGATCCTCCTGTCGGAACTGCGCGCCACTGGCGACTCCTGGGAGGCGGACTACCTGGCCGCGATGGTGCACATGGAACGCGGCGACGGCGTCCTCGCGGCCCGGCACCTGGCTGAGGCGGACCGCAAGCATCCGTATTCTCCGGAGATCGCGGCCGCGCGGGAGCGCTGCGCCCGGCTGGAGCCGAGGGGCACGCTCGAGGTGTTCGGGCAGATGTCCGGCCAGGTCGTCGCGATGGCCTGCGATCACGACGCGACACACGTGGTGGTGGCCGAGAGGTCAGGGCGGGTGCGGGTCTGGGACGCGTTCGCGGGCCGGGTGGTCGCGGAACTCGCCGCCTCCGGCCCGGCTCCCGTCGACGTCGCGATCGACCACGCCGGAGCGCGGGTCCTCGTCTGCTACCAGGATTCCCGCGTCGAGCGGTGGCTGCTCGCCGACGGCACGGCCCACCTCGAAGGCCGGCTGGACGGAGGAACAGCCGTGGCACTCAGCCCCGAGGGTGGCTTCGCGGCTGTGGGCACGGCCGACGGCCGCGTCCTCGTCTTCCGCACCGGCGCGTGGGAGCCGGTCGCCCACATCTGGCCCCACGACGGCACTGTCACCCGGGTAATCCTCGGCCCGGACGCCGAGGTGTGCGTCTCCGCCTCACTGGGCCGTCGCGGCTCCGCCGTCGACCACCGGGTGGAGCAGTGGTGGCCCCTGCGGGACACGAGGATGCGGGGCCTGCACATACCCGCCGACGAGATGGACGGCGGCGGCCAGAAAGTCGCCCTGGCGCCGGACGGGTCGACCGTCCTGAGGATCGGCTACCAGTCCCTGACCATGGTGGACATGCGGGTCTGGGACGAACCGCGACGGTGGGAGATCCCCTGGCTGACCGGATACCGCATGCTCGGCGTCTCCGGCCGGGCCGGCTGGGCCCTGCTCGACCCCGGGACCGGCGACCTTCAGGTCCTCGAACTCGCCATCCGTCGATGCGTCCGCACCTTCCCGAAGGACTGGGCGCGGGGTTCGCGTCGCGTCGCGACGGCGTTCAGCGGGGACTGCGGCTACGCCGTCATCGCCGAATCGGACGGCTACAGTGGCCAGACTTCGCTCTCCCGACTCCCCATGCCGCTCAGCGGACACCTCGCACCCTGGTCGTACGCGCCGCCCCGCCCGGTCGGTGCCCTCGCGCGCGACGAGCGGGCGTTCGACCAGGTCATGGAACGCGTCGAGGCGATGATCGCGGCCGGAGAGGATCGGCGCGCGGCAGACGCGATCCGCGAGGCGCGTGCCGTTCCCGGCCACGAACGGCACCCGCGGCTACGCCGGGCCTCCGGGGCAGTGGGCCGGAACCTGCGGCGCACCGGACTTACCGGCATCTGGCTGGAGCAGGAGCTGTCCGATGCCATGCTCGCCCGTGGCGCCTTCGACATCGGCGCCTCCGGCCGCTTGTTCGCCTTCCCGGCCAACATCGACGAGGTCGAGATCTTCGACCTGGAGACGCTGGAGAAGGCAGGCGGGGTCACCGAGCGGCGGAACCCCGCCACCAGCCTGTCCTTCGCCAGAGGCGGCCGGGACGTGATCATCGGCTACTCGGACGGATCGGTGGCCTGCCACGACACCAGGACGTTCCAGCCCCGGTTCAAGGTGGCCGGCGCCCTGCCCCGCGACGACGGGAACACCACGCTCGACATCTCGGGCGACCTGCTGGCGGTCGGCTTCGGCCATGGATTGGCGACGGTGTGGTCGCTGGAGGCGGCTGCCTGCGTCGCGACGGTCCGCACCGGACCCGGCACGATCGTCGGCGTCACGGCCGATGAGGCGTCCCGCTCGATCGCCGTGCAGCTGCGAACCCACGACGCGGCGACCGTGGAGGTCCGGTCGATGGACACCGGGAAGTCCGTGAAGACCTTCGCGGACGTCGATCCGCACACGGAGATCCGGTTCGCCTCCGGGATGCTGCTGCTGGCCGAGATGACCCGCCTGACCGCGTGGCGACCGGGTGACAGGCGCCCGTCGTACCGGCTCGACCGGGTCAAGCACAGCTCGTCGGCGGCGCTGGCCTTCACGGACTCCCGTCGGCTCGCCGTCATCGCCGGGCTGACCGGCTTCGTCGTGTGGGACGCCGCGAGCGGAGAGCTGGTGTTCGACGGGAGGGCTCTCGACGGCCCGGCCGGGAGCCTCTCCGGGGTCGAGGAGGTGGCGGTGTCGCCCGACGGGAGGTTCGCGGTGGCCGGAGACCCGGGAGAGCAGACCGTCGACGTCTGGGACCTGCGCGCCGGACGCCGGATCCGCTCACTGCACGGTCACCACGTCCGGGTCAACGCGATACGCGCCGACGACGCGTTCGGCACCGTCGTCACCGGCGACCACCAGGGCAATGTCCGCATCTGGGGCCTCGATTGGGACTACGGAGAGTGATCCGATGACCGGACGCCGCCAGCGCGATGAACTGCGAGCCGCGTTCCTGGCCAACCGGGAGCGTGTCAGAACCTGGCTCGACGCCTGGGAGATTCCCGAAGTGGTGTGGACCGACGAGTTCAACGAGATCCCTCTGCCCTGGATCGTGCGGGAGCGGGAAAGGGAGAGCTGGCTCAAGCGCCACGCACCCTTCCTGGACGCGTACGACTGGTTGTTCGTCGGACGGCCGCTGACCCCGGGGGTCCGCGAGGTGCGGGCACTGTGGCACTTCGGGCCGGCACACCGGTTCGCGGAACTCGATCTGACGATCACCAGCGTCTGCGACCCCGAGTACCTGGCGGAGAAGCTGACCCTGGCGGTTCACCACGCCGGCTTGAAGGGCTGGCGTGACGCGGACGCGCAGCCGCTCTATCAATGGCTCGTCGAGGGTGTGCACACGATGCCCCTCGGCAACGGCGTGCGGGGCAGCAACCGTTCGGGGTTCGTCCTGTTGCGTTTCACCCGCCTTCCGACCTCCGACGGCGACGTGATCGTGCGTCTGACCGCAGCGGAGACCGATCGCGCCCTGGACGGCTCACCTCTCGACGACGACGGGGTGTCGGTTCCTGGCGGCTAGACCAGCGGCACTGTGCGACACGGCCGCAGCACCTCCAGCTCACGCGGCGTCAGCCCCACGTCCGTCGGCGTGCCCTCGGCGGGACGGATCCGGCCGACCAGTTGCCGCGTCACCTCGGGCGCGAGCAGCGCGGCGCCGGAGGCGACGGTGCGGATGCCGGCCAGCAGGCGGGTCGCCGCAATCGCCCACCGCGGCCGTGTCCGGCTGCGCGTCGATGATGGTGGCGAATCCGGTACGGATCAGGGCCTGGTCGTCGCAGACGAGCACCCGGATCGGCGTGGTCACGACGCGCTCCCGGTGGGGATCCGCGCCCGGACGACGAAGCCGTCGCCGGCCGGCGGTTGGGGCGTGCCTTGAGCAGAACTGCTGGCCTCGGGACGGTCGCGGCGGGCAGGCTGCCGGCATGGCGACGGGCTTCGGCGGTGAGGTGGCGACCTACTACGCACGGCATCGGCGCGGCTATCCGCCCGAGGTGCTCGACGCCCTGGCGGCAGCCTTCCGTCTCGGCGCCGACGACACGGTGGTCGACCTCGGCTGCGGCACGGGCCAGCTGAGCATCCCGCTCGCCGACCGGGTGGGCGCGGTCATCGGCATGGACCCCGAGCCGGACATGCTGGCGATCGCCCGGCGTACCGCAGCGGACGGGGGGACCGCCAACGCCACGTGGGTGCTCGGCGGCGACAGTGATGTGCCCGCGTTGTCCCGGCTGCTCGGCGGGGGGAGTGTCGGTGCGCTGACCGTCGCCGTCGCCATTCACTTCATGGACCGCGACACCCTGTTCCAGGCGGCCCGGCCGTTGGTGCGCCCCGGAGGTGGCATCGCCGTCGTCACCAACGGCGAACCCCTGTGGATGCAGGACACCGAGTGGTCGCGCGCGCTGCGGCGATGCCTGGAACGGATGCTCGGCCACCCCGTCGCGGGGAGATGCCAGACCGACGAGGACGGGCGTCGGCGCAACCGGGAGGCGCTCGTGCGTGCCGGTTATCGGTACGAGGAGACGTCGGTGCGGTACGACGCGCCGCTCACGGTCGACGACATGGTGGGCGGCATCTTCTCTGCCATGTCCGCCGAACATCTGCCGTCCTCGCGGCAGCACGCGGCGTTCACCGCCGACGTACGCGATGCCCTCGGCGGAAGGACCGAGGTGACCGAGCGGGTCACCGTCCGGTTGCAGTGCGGGATCCTCGGCTCATAGCCGATCACCCGACGGGGTTCAGCTACGTCACCAGGCGGTAGTTGGGAATGCCCTTGGTGCGTTCCTCGATCGGTGCGGCAGTGGACAGGGCGGTCACTCCGGCGGGAACCGGAGCGCGGGAGACATGGATGCCCTCCAGGCAGGTGTCGCACCAGAACGAGACGTAGCCGTACCCGGAGCCGGGCGGCGTGGTGAACACCATGCGCAGGGTCCGGTGACCGCAGTTCGGGCACTGGTGGTCGGACTCGGCCGGCAGGGTGCGGTAGACGACCTCGTACGCGTCCAGCCACTCGTCGAATGAAGCCATCCTGTACTCCTCGGGCCTGACCGGCGGCTTCCGACCATCGGTCTCGCGAGCACCGGATCACCCCTAGGAAGTCCTAGGTGGGATCTCGCTGAGCCTGTCCGCGGTGAGTGCGACGCTGCTGACCGTGCGACCGTTCTCGTCGGCGAACTCCACCTCGTAGGCGCTGTCGTGTCGGTGGTACACGTGGACGATGGTGCCGACCGCGCCGGCTGGCAGGTTCTCCTCGGGCAGGGCCTCCTTGATCTCGACCACGTCGTGCAGACCCAGGGCCACCGCTACTCCACCGGTAACCTGTAGGTCGCGGCGACGAGTTCTCGAAGGTGTGCCAGCACATCGGGTTTCTGGTCCGTCTCCGGCAGGTCCCGTTCGCCCTCTGCGACCAGAGCGGCACGCCAGTGGCTGACGACTTCGCGCTGGGCCTCCGGTGACAGGTCGTCCAGCCAGAACGAGCCGAGGTTGTTGTCGATGATCTCCTGAAGGTGCTCGGCGGCGTGTCTGTCCGACAGCCGGGACACGAGAAAATCCAGCGTCCAGTCGAACAGGCCCCCGGTCGCTGTCCAGTCGATCCCGGGCCGGAGGACGATGAGACCGGCCATTACTTCCCCACGATGAAGACGCGCGGGCCGAGCCCGCGATCGGCTATGAACTGTTCGACCATGGCTGTCTGCTGCGCCGAGAACCTGGAGACGTCGACCGGAACGAGTTCAGCCTTCTCCAGGTGCCTTTCGATCTGGTACTGAAGTTGTGGCCACTGCCGGTCGAAATACTGACCGGGGAAGTTGCCCACCGCATCATAGGTGCGTCCCGCGCCGTCCACCCAGTCCGCCGAGGAGTCCGGCGGCGCCCGCCGCAGCCGTACCCCGAGCTGCTGCTCGATCCTGACGGCCGTCTCGGCCTCGGCCGGCCGGAACCGGCCGGTCGCAGGATCCATGCCCAGACCACGAACCCGCTGTTCCTCATCCACTTTCGGGATACGGGAAGGGTCCGCATCCCCGCCGGGTTTCGACGGGCCGGGCGGCGACTCCGGTGAACGGTGTGTCAGTCGGCGCAGCGCCTCCTTCAGCTTCTCGATCAGGTCGCCGAGCCGGCGCATCTCCGGCATCAGCCGCCGCAGACTCGCCAGCAATCCCCGCAACAACCGCCCGATCCGCGCCGCCCACGACGCCACGGTCGTCGTCACCTGCTCCACCACCAGCGGCGTCGCCAGCCCGGCCGTGGCGACCAGTTCGGCCGCGTACACGATCAGGCGGGACACGCAGGCGGCGATGGCGTCGCGGACCAGCAGCCGCACGGCCGCGACCAGGCCGGCGGCGCCCTCGGTGATCGCGGCCATCGCCTCGGCGCCCTGCGCCAGCCCGGTGACGGCCTGCTGCTGCTCGGCCGCCCAGCGGCGGTAGCCGGTGGCGGCGGCGCCCGTCCACCCGGCGACCTCGGTGCGGACGGCGTGGGCCAGCTCGGCGGCGTCCTCGCGCAGCGACGCGGCGACGTTGCGCCAGGTCTGCGCGTGCGCGGTGATCTCGGCGGGGTCGCCGGCGAGCCAGTCGAGGGCCTCGCTGAGCGGCTTGACGTGCTCGATGAGCCAGGCGATGCCGTACTGGAGGAGGGCCCCGGCCGGGTCGGACACGAGGGCGAGCGCGTCGAGGCCGGCGCTGACGACGCCGAGGCTGCCGTCGATCCAGCTGCCGGTGCGTACGCCCTGGGCGATGAGTTCGATGTCCTCGCAGATCCACACGCCCGCCCAGGGACTCGGGCCGGAGTCCGCCGCAGCGGCGACCAGGGGGTTCGTGGTCACCGACGCTGCCGTACCCGGTCGAGCAGGTCCGCGGCGTGCGCGTCGGAGGCGCGGTAGCGCTCGGCGCTCGACCGCAGCTTCCCGGCGGTGTCCCGGACCGAGGTGGCGGCGGTGCCGATGCCGTCGGTGAGCGTCCGCTGGAGACCGTCGAGCAGGACCGGCATGATCGCGCAGAGCTGCCCGTACGCGTCGGCGCTCAGCCGGACGTGCTGTCCGGCCTGCCGCGCGGTGTCGATGCTCTCGGCGCAGCGGCCGAGGTGGGCGGCGTGCGCGGTCAGGTCGTCCGGGTCGACCTGGAGGCCGTCACCGGGCGGCATCCGGCGCGTCCGGGTCGGGGCCGAGCCGTCGCTGGTGGGACTCGACGATCGCTCGCGCGGCCGGGTCGTCCGCGCCGAGCGTCTCGGTGGTGGCCTCGGTGAGCTGTCGCAGCAGGTCGGCGCGGGCGTCCCGGGTGACCGCCAGGATCTGCCGGGCGGTGTGTGCGGCGGAGTGCTGCCGGACGCGTTCGTCGAGTCGCAGGCCGGTGAGCAGCCCGGACGCGTCGACGGTGACCTCGACCAGCCCGTCGGCGCTGCGGGCGGTGCCGATCAGCGCCTGTGTGCGGGCGGACAGGTCACGGGCGCGTGCCGCCCGGTCGGTCAGCGACGACTCCCACTCGTCGAGCCGTCGTGCCGCCGCGTCCATCGCGGCCTCGTCCGCCCACATGACGACCCTCCCCAGAGGACAACGGTGCCCGACACGGTAGCAACCGGTAGCGCTTCGTGTGGGCCCCGTGACGGCACGGTGATGAGCGTGCTCCCCTGTGGAGGGACATCCGGGCGTGCCGGGCGTTGCTAGGGTCTGGTTGACCGTGACGGGGAGGCAACGGGATGACACAGGACGCCGCGGCCGACGACTACGCGCTGCGCGTCTCCGGCTACCGCGAGGAGCTGGCGGCCCTGCGCGCCGGCGCGCATCCCGCTGGCAGCGGGACCGCCGACGGCCACACCGCCGGCGGGGTGACCGCCGAGGCGCACGGCCGGGCCGCCGACGGCCAGGTCGAGGTGACGGCGGAGGACGGGAGGCTGCGCTCCGTCGAGCTGGCCGCGCCGTTGATGCGGTTGTCCGAGGACGAGCTGGGCCGCCTGGTCGAGCAGGCGGTGAACGACGCGCTGACCGCGTCCCGGCGCAGCCTGGCGAGCAGCGAACCGGTGGCCGACCTGTCCGCGCTGACCGGAAGCCTCGGGGCCGTCCTCGCCGAGAGCGAGGCGGCGATGCGCCGGCTCCACGGCGCGATCGCCGACGCCGTCGCCACGGCCGGTCCGGCGACCGGGCTCGGCGGGGACGTCCCGGCGAACGGCCCGGCGGATCTCCTGCACCAGGTCATGGACGTGCTGGGCGCCGCGACCGGCGGCACGCCGCCCGAGGACGGCGGGGACGAGCGGTGGAGCGGGTCCGATGACGCCGGGACCGTGCGCGCGGAGGTCGACGGCTCGGCCCGGCTGACCCGGCTGGAGGTCAC
This sequence comes from Micromonospora sp. Mcm103, assembly GCF_024519755.1. Classification (NCBI taxonomy): domain Bacteria; kingdom Bacillati; phylum Actinomycetota; class Actinomycetes; order Micromonosporales; family Micromonosporaceae; genus Micromonospora; species Micromonospora sp. Mcm103. The sequence continues at coordinate 56,671 of NZ_JALJRJ010000020.1, read as the reverse complement.
CCGCCCGCCCCGCCGGCTGTCCTCGGCGGAGCTCGGCGAGTCGGTGGTGGTCGCGGTCAACCGCGCGCTGGAGCAGATCCCCCCGGCGGCGGCGCCGCAGGGGCTCGGCTCGGCCGCGCTCGACGCGCGGCTGCGCGACCTTCAGGAAGCGAGCGTCCGCCAGATGTCCGCGCTCACCGGAGCGCTGACCGGCGTGATGCAGACCATCCGGGACCCGGGACGATGACCGACGGAGAGGAGCGCTGATGGCCCGCGAGATCGAGATCGATCCCGAATCGATCATCGGGGCGGGTGACGACATCGTCGCCTCCGCGCAGCGTCTGCGCGCCGCGCTGTCCGCGTTCGACGCCGAGCTGGCGGCCTTCGGCACCCCGTGGGGCAACGACGACCTCGGCTCGCTCATCGGGATGGTGTACGAGACGATCCGCGACCTGGCGCTGGAGAGCTACGACGCGAACCTCGTCGAGATCGAGGACATCGGCAAGCTGAGCCGGGTGATGGGCCTCAACTACCAGGAGACCGAACGCATGATCACCGAGAGTCTCGGCCGCTTCCGTGAGGTGCTCGGCTGACATGGGAATGACCCTGCCCGGAGAACTGGTGTCACTGCTCGGCATGCTCGGCTACACCTGGCCCGAGGCCGACGAGACGAAGCTGCTGGAGATGGGCCAGGCGTGGCTCGCCTTCCCGGACCGGCTCCGGACGCCGGTGGCCGACGCCGACCGATCGGCGCAGCAGATGTGGACCCAGAATCGCGACGACGCCATCGAACGTTTCCAGACGAGCTGGCAGGCCGCCGACTCGGCGAAGACCAACCTGGACGACGGGGCCTCCGCGGCGGCGCTCATCGGAACCGGGCTCATGGTGTGCGCCGGGATCGTCCTCGCCTTGAAGATCAACGTGATCGTGCAGCTGACGCTCCTGGCGATTCAGATCGCGCAGGCGGTCGCCACGGCGGTGGTCACCTTCGGCGCCTCCCTGCTGGAGATCCCGATCTTCAAGCTCATCACCGGTGTCCTCATCGACCAGTTGCTCAACCTGGCCACCGAAGCGGTGCTCGGTGGGTAAGCGGGGAAAGGCCGGTCTCTTCACGCCGGTGGAGAAGTGGCTCCGGGCCCGGATGCGGCACCGCCGCTACGCGCACATCTTCCGCGGTCACGTGAACACCAACGCCAATCCGCCCCGGGGCACCGGCTTCCACCACCGGTTCATGGGGGAGAACCCGCCGGGTGCCCGGGTCCGCGTCGACGCGGACGGCCGCGAGATGATCCTCGAACGGCACGCCGACGGCACGTACCGCGCCCGCGTCGACGTGCAGGACGACGGCGGGGTCTGGCGCCAGAAGCGCGGTTCGAGCACCTTCTTCCCGGACAACTGGACGCCGCAGCGGGTCGACGAGACGATCGAGGGCGCGTTCCGGTCCGGCGGCCCGCACCCGGACGACCCCAACAAATGGCAGGGGAGGGCGAACGGGCTGCTCGTCGAGGGCTTCTACAATCCCGGTGGCACGACGTGGTACTCGGCTTGGCCGGTGGGGGGACGCTAGCTGTGGGTGACATCCAGTTCGGGCGCAATCAGAACGGCGCGCCCACCATGACCAGCGGTGACGCGCGTTTCCGCCCGTTCGCCTCCCAGCTCGTCAGCGACATCCAGACGTACGCCCCGGACTGCCTTGAGCTGCTGCAGTGCATCGACGACGTGATGTCCGGGCGCTCGGACTACGAGGAGTACGAGGGCAACTCCGCAGTGGTGCGCTGCACGCCGACCGGCGTCAGCGTGGACAGCCTCGGCCCGGTGCCGTCGGGAGCGTCGTACACGGTCGACGAGGCCCGCACGGTGATCCTCGCCTACTTCGACTTCCTCGCCCCCTCGCCGGAGGAGAAGAAGCGCCACCTCGCCACTTGGGAGCGGGAGCACGGCGGCCCGTTCCCCGGGCGGCACCTGCTGCGTCTGCCCGGCTGACGCCGCTCAGCGGGCCAGCCGGGCGATCGCCGCCACGGACCGGTCCACGTCGGCCTCAGTGGTGGTCGCGTTCGACACCGAGATCCGCATCAGCCGCCGCCCCCGCCACGTCGTCCCACCGGCCCAGGACGTCCCGTCGGCCTGCACCGCGGCCACCACCCGGTCGGTGCGCGCGTCGTCGCCGAACCCGACCAGCACCTGGTTGAGCGCCACGTCGTTCACCACCTCGAACCCGGCCGCGCTCAGCCCGTCGGCGAACCGCCGGGCCAGCGCGCAACACCGCTCGACCAGCGCGGCGACGCCGTCGCGGCCCAGCTCCCGCAGGCCCGCCCAGACCGCGAAACCACGGGCGCGGCGCGAGGACTCCGCGGTCAGCTCCGCGCCTACGGGCACACCGCCGGAACCCACGAGGTACGCGGCCGCGAGCGACATGGCCGCCGCGTGCGCGTCGGGCCGGGCGCAGAACGCGAACGCGGTGTCGTACGGCAGGTTCAGCCACTTGTGGCCGTCGCAGGCCCACGAGTCGGCCGCCTCCAGCCCGTCCACCAGGTGCCGGGTCGACGGGCTGACGGCCGCCCACAGCCCGAACGCGCCGTCCACGTGCGCCCAGCCGCCGTACCGGTGGACCAGGTCGCAGGCGCGGCGCAGGTCGTCGCACGCGCCGGTGTTCACGTTGCCCGCCTGCAGGCAGACGATGGTCGGTCCGGGACCGGCGTCGCGCAGCGCCGCCGCCAGCGCGTGCGGGTCGATGGCGCCCTGCGGGCCGGTGGGCACCGGGCGCAGCGCGTCGGTGCCGAGGCCGAGCAGCCGCAGCGACCTGTCGACGGTGGCGTGCCGTTCGGCGCCGGCGAACACGCGCACCGCCGGTGCGCCGGACAGGCCGCGCCGTTCCACGTCCCAGCCGGAGTCGGCGAGCACCTGGTGGCGGGCGGCGGCGAGCCCGGCGGTGTTCGCGGCCTGCCCGCCGGTGACGAACCCGACGGACGCGGTCGCCGGGATGCCGAGCAGTTCCTTGAGCCAGGTACCGGCGGCCGCCTCGGCGGCCACCGCGGCGGGGGAGGTGACGGCGTTGAACGCGTTCTGGTCCCACCCGGCGGCCAGCATGTCCGCGGCGGTGGCGGCGGGCAAGGCGCCGCCGATGACGAAGCCGAAGTAGCGCGGCCCGGCGGTGGCAACGAGTCCCGGTTCGGCGGCGGCCACCAACTCCGCGAGGACCTGCTCGGGCGGGGTGGGCGCATCAGGCAGCGGGCCGGCGAACGCCTCGTTCAGCGCGGCCTGGTCCACGGGTACGCCGACCGGCCGGTCCGGCAGGGACAGCCGGTAGTCGGCCGCGTGGTCGGCGGCGCGCCGGAACAGGTGCCTCAGCTCGTCCATCGCCGCACCCTAGCCGAGGGCGCGGGCCATCCGAGCCGCCCTCATGAACGGTCCCGACCGCCGGTCACCGCGAGTGCGGCGTCGAGGCGGTCCAGGTGCAGGGCCACGGGCCCGACGGTGAGCAGGCCACTGCCCGCCCCGGCCAGCTCACCCGCCGCCGGGGCGAGCGCGGCCCGGGCCCGCAGCATCGCGTCCCGGTCGTCCAGCGCCACGGCGGCCCGGCCGGTCAGGCACCACAGCGCCTCCATGAGCAGGTCACGCGGCGGCGCCGGGGTGCGGCGCAACGCCGTGGCGGCCTCGCCGCGCCGCCCGTCGGCGAGCAGGAGCAGCGGGCGGGCCCACGGCGCGTACGGCCCCCAGTCGGTGTCGGCGGGGAAGACGGCCGGCAGGTCGTGCCACACCCGCAGGCAGAGCAGCGCCAGCGACGCCAGCCCGCGTTCCACGCCGGGCATCCCGCAGCCGGCCAGCCGGGTCGCCCACGACCGGTACGCGGCCTCCGCCTCCGGGTACGCGGCGCCGGTGGCGGCGGTCCGCATGGCCCGGTAGCCGCCGGTGAACACGCCGACGAGCGGGCTCTCGTGCCGGGCGGCGAGCCGGTCCGCCGCCTCGGCGTGCGCGTCGGCGCTGGTGAAGTCGGCGAGAGCGCTCCGCGCCTGCACCCGGATCAGGTGCCCGAGGATCTCCACTGTGGCCAGGCCGTGCCGGGCGGCGAGCGCTACCAGTTCCACCCCGATCGCGTCCCGCTCGGCGGCCAGCCCGGTCCGGTGGAACGTCTGCATGTACACGCCGTTGAGGGCCTGGGCCAGCAGTGCCGGGTCGGCCACCCGCCGGGCGATCGCCTCCGCGTCCCGCGCCGCCTCGGCAGGTCGCGGCGACGCCGTACCGCGGGACTCGATCGCGACGGTGGCCAGCAGCCGGGCCCGGGTCGCCTCCGGCGCGTCCGGGCCCAGCCCGGCCAGGGCCCGCTCCGCCGCCGCCACGACCCGGGCCGCCTGCGCCGGGTCGTCCGAGCGGGTCCAGATCGCGGGTACGTCGTATCCGCCGATCACCCGCGCGGTGAACTCCGGGTCGCCCAGTTGCTCGGCCGCCGTGATGGCCGCCTCGCGCTGGTCCCGGGCGGCTTCCAGCCCGCCCGGCCCGGTCACCGCGAGGCTGCGCAGCAGCCCGACGGTGGACTCCAGCCGGGCCCGCGCGCCGGGCACCACGCTGCGCTCGTACGCCGCTGCGGTCTCCGCCCAGACCCGCGCCGGACCGGTCGGCTCGGGTTCGGCCTGGCGCAGCAGGTCGGTCTCCAGCCGCCGCAGCCGCGGTCCGGGGTCCAGGCCGAGCTGGTCGCGCAGCAGTTCCCGGGCGCGGCGCAGCACGGCGAGCGCGTCGGCCTGCCGTCCGGCCCGGTAGAGCGCCGACGCCAGCAGCGCCCACCCGTCCTCCCGCCACGGGTACGCGGCGACGTGCGCGTCGAGATCGGGTACGGCGTCGGCGGCCCGGTCCAGCGCCAGCAGCGCCTCGGCCCGCCGCTCCACGGCGGTGAGCCGGATCTGGTCGAGCCGGGACCGTTCGGCCTGCGCCCACGGCTGGTCGAAGTCGGCGTACGCGGGCCCGCGCCACCAGCCCAGCGCCTCGTCGAGCCGGTCCAGCGACGCACGGGGCAGCGCGTCGGCGACAGCGGTCACGGTGTCCTCGAACCGCCAGGCGTCGACGGTGTCCGGGGCGGCGCGCAGCGCGTACCCCGGTCCGTCGGTGACCAGCAGCCGGGCCGGCTCGCGTGGCGGACGGTGCGGTTCCAGGCGGCGGCGCAGCGCCGAGACGAACGTGCGGACCGCGCCCACCGCACCGGCCGGCGGGTCGTCCCACAGGTCGTCGACGATCTGCCCGACCGGCACGGTCCGGCCCCGGGCGGCGACCAGCCGCGCCAGCACGGCCCGGTGCCGGGGCCCCTTGAGGTCGACCGGCACACCCGCGTCGTCCCAGGCCGTGACCGGACCCAGCACACCGAAACCGACAGGCACCGACCCCTCCTCGCCAGGGGTCACCGTATCGCGCTCATCGGTTGCTCATCGGGTGCCGCCACGCTGGTCAGGTACGACGAGACGAAAGAGGGATCATGATGAGCACCGCCATCGCGGGATTCGACTACCAGCGCGTTCCGGGCGCCGAGGGTGTGACGCTGAACGTGGCGGTGGGCGGCTCCGGCAGCCCGGTCGTGCTGCTGCACGGTTTCCCGCAGACCCACCTGATGTGGCGGCACGTCGCCGCCGACCTGGCCGGCGAGCACACGGTGATCTGCCCGGACCTGCGCGGCTACGGCGCCAGCGACAAACCGGCCGCTGATACCGAGGACACGTACAGCAAGCGGACGATGGCCGCCGACGTGGTGGCTCTGGCCCGCGCGCTCGGGCACGAGCGGTTCGCGCTGGCCGGGCGCGACCGGGGTGCCCTGGTCGCGGTCCGGGCCGGCCTGGACCACCCGGACGCGGTCACCCATCTGGCGTCGCTTGATGTGCTGCCCACCCTCGACATGTGGGACGTGCTGCACGGCGTGAACGCCTCGGTGGCGTTCCACCTGTACCTGATGGCCCAGCCGCCCGGCCTGCCCGAGACGATGATCGCGGGCAGCGCCGACGCGTTCTTCGGGCACTTCCTCGACGCCTGGGCCGGTGACCCGGCGGCCATGCCGGCGGAGGTGCGCGCCGAGTACCTGCGGGCCTCCCGGGAGGCGGTCGACTCGATCGTCGCCGACTACCGGGCGTCGGCCGGGATCGACGTGACGCACGACCGGGCGGACCGGGACGCCGGGCGGCGGCTGGCCATGCCTACCACCGTCATCCAGCAGGACTGGGGCGCCGCGCTCGGCTACGACGCGGCGGCGGTGTGGCGGGCGTGGGCCCCGGACCTGGAGCACCGCACCACCACTGCCGGGCACTTCATGGCCGAGGAAGCGCCGGGCGAGATCGCCGAGGCGCTGCGGGCGCTGCTCAAGCGGTAGGTACGGCGGTCCGGGCGCGCGTGGCGCCCGGACCGTCCGCCCCGTCCGCTCAGCCGGCCCGTCTCCGGACGTGCCACAGGCCGAGCGCCGCCAGCAGACCGGCCGCGCCGAGGTGGAGCGCCAGCTCGATCCACTGGAACGCCCAGAACCGGCGGTTCGGCTGGTACGCCAGGTCCACGTGCAGGTCGAGCGCGCCGAGACAGACCGCGGTGTCGCCGAACGTGCCGGTGGCGCCGGTACGCGGCGGGTCATGGAAACAGGTGCCGAACGCGGCGTCGGAGAGCTGCCGCCCGTCGGCGGTCCGCAGCGGGCTGATGTCGGTGACCCACGCACCCGGCACGTCCAGCCCGCCGACCACAGGCGAGCCGGTGATGCTGCCCAGGTTGCGGGCCCGGTTGACCGTGTCGGCGGTCATCGGCACGGTGACCCGCTCCGGCGGCAGGTAGTGCGGGCGCAGCAGGTTCGGCACCGCGAACTGCACCACGACCACGGCCAGGAACACCACTGCCATCGCCGGCAGGGTGCGGCGGAGCAGCAGCCCGGCGACCACGCCGAGGACGAGGCCGAACACGGCGTACCCGACCGGCGCGATGCCGCGCGCGCCGAACAGCACGGTGCTGAACCGGTCACCCGCAACCCGGTCGACGGGCGAGGCCGCCCAGGTCAGCAGCGCGCCGAGCACACCGGCGACGAGCGCGGCGGCGGCCGACAGCACGGTGAGCTTGATCGCCAACCAGCGGCGGCGTGGCACGCTCTGGTTCCACACCAGCCGGTGCGTGCCCTGCTCCAGTTCCCGGGCCACCAGCGGCGCGCCCCAGAACGCGCCGATCAGCGCGGGCAGCAGCGCGAACCCGCCGGCCAGGAACAGCATCGTCTGCGCGTACCGGCCGGGCAGCCGGGCCGGGTCGGGCTCGGCGCGGATGTCCGCGCCGAGGCGCAGCAGGTAGGCGCCGGCCAGCACCAGCAGGACGGCGCCGACGAGCGCCGGGAGGCGGAACTGCCGCAGCGTCATCCGGATCATCGGGTCACCGCCGGGCGGGCGGCGGCCCGGGACAGGTACGCCAGGACCAGTTCCTCCAGCGTGACCGGCGCGCCGTCGCGTACCGCCGGGCCCCGGACCACGACGCGGCCGGGCTCGGCCCAGACCACCTCGGCCCCGGCGGACGCGGCGGCGGTCCGGTGGTGTGTGGCGAGCAGGTCCGGGACCGGACCGGCCACCTGCACCCGGGCGGCACAGAGCACGACCAGGTGGTCGCAGACCTGCGCCACGTCGCCGAGCAGGTGCGAGGAGAGCACCGCGCCCGCGCCGAGTTCCCGCACGAAACCGGCCAGCCCGTGCATGAACTCGCGCCGCGCCAGCGGGTCCAGTGCGGCGGCCGGCTCGTCGAGGATCAGCAGCTCGGGACGCTTCGCGGCAGCCAGTGCGAGGGCCAGTTGCGCGCGCTGGCCGCCGGAGAGCCGGCCCGCCTTCTGCGCCGGATCCAGGCCGACCTCGTCGACGCGCCGCCGGGCCAGCGCCGCGTCCCAGGACGGGTTCAGCCAGGCGCCCATCCGCAGGTGCTCGGCGACGGTCAGGGAGGCGTAGACCGGCGTGTCCTGGGCGACGAAGCCGACCCGGGCCAGGTGCGCGGCGTCGGCGGCCGGCGGTGAGCCGAGCACCGTCAGCGAACCCGAGGTGGGCGCGATCAGCCCGCAGGCCAGTTGCAGCAGCGTGGACTTGCCGGCGCCGTTGGGGCCGACCAGGCCGACCACGTGCCCGCGCGGAACGCTCAGGTCGCAGTCGGCAAGCGCGGTGCGGCGGCCGTACCGTTTGGTCAGCCGCTCGGCGTGCAGGGCGAGTGGTGGATGCATGCGACTCATCCTGGGCACGCCCGGACCGGCGGGCATCGGTCCGGAGCAGGGTCCGGCACTCGGACGGCCCCTACTTTCGGCCGGTTCGCGGCGGCCCGCGATCTCCTAACGTGCTGGGCATGGCTGGTGAACGGATCACCCGGGTGGCGGCGACGGCAGGGCTCGCCGTGGTGCTGCTCGCCGCGATCGGCGTCCAGGCGGTGGCGATCGCCGCGAGCTGGGGACTGCCGTACTGGCTCCCCGGCGGCACGGCCGCCGTCGTGGTCGGCGCGCTCGCTCTGGTACGCGACAGGCAGCGCGTCGTCACCGCCACCGCCGGACTCGTCGTCGCCGGGTCGGCCGTCGTCGCGGCCCGGCTGTTCGACCTGCCCACCGAGCCGGGGCCGGCGCTGGCGCTCGCGTCGGCCGTCCTGGTCGGATCGGCGGTACGCGCGCTGCCGCCGCTGCCCGCCGGCCTGATCGGCGCCGGTGGTCTCGTGGTGGCGGCCGGGGCGTGGCTGGCCGCCCGGCCGGGGGCGGGCGGGTCGGGGGTGGTCGCGTTCAACGGGCTGTGCTGGCTCGGCGGGGTCGCCGCCGGGCTCACGCTGCGGCTGCTCGACGAGCGGGCGAAGGTCACAGCCGAGCGGGTACGCCGCGACGAGCGGCTGGAACTGGCCCGGGAGCTGCACGACGTGGTGGCCCACCACGTCACCGGCATGGTGGTGCAGGCGCAGGCCGCCCACCTGGTCGGGCGGCGGGACCCGCAGCGCGCCACGGAGTCGCTGGCCGGCATCGAGGCGGCAGGCGGCGAGGCGATGCGGGCCATGCGCCGCCTGGTCGGGCTGCTGCGGGACACCGCTGACGCGCCGCCGGCCTCGGCCGGTACCGAGCAGATCGAGGAACTCGTCGAGCGGTTCCGCCGGCAGGGCCCGCCGGTGCGGCTGCGGCTGCCGGCGGAGACGGCCTGGCCGCCGGAGGTCACCAGCACCGTGCACCGGATCGTCCGGGAGGCGCTGACGAACGTGGCCCGCCACGCGCCGCACACCGGCCAGGTCACCGTCGACGTGGCGCAGGAGCCGGACGCGGTGGTGGTCGAGGTGACCGACGACGCGTCCGGCGCGCCCGCCGAGTCCCGGGGCGGATACGGCCTGATCGGCCTGCGCGAGCGCGTCGAGGCCCTCGGCGGCACGCTGACCGCCGGTCCCCGCCCGGATGGCGCCGGGTGGTCGGTGCGGGCGGTAGTGCCGAACGGGAGGGCGTGATGACGATCCGGGTGTTGCTCGCCGACGACCAGGCGATGGTTCGCGGCGGGCTGCGGCTGATCCTGGAGGACCAGCCCGACATCACAGTGGTGGCCGAGGCGTCCGACGGTGTCGACGCGGTCGCCCAGGCCCGCCGCCTGCGACCCGATGTCTGCCTGGTGGACATCCGGATGCCGCGCCTCGACGGGCTCCAGGTGACGCGGGCGCTCGCCGGGCCCGAGGTGGCCGACCCGCTGCGGGTCGTCGTGGTCACCACGTTCGACCTGGACGAGTACGTCTACGGCGCGCTGCGCGGGGGAGCGGCCGGGTTCCTGCTCAAGGACGCCGGTCCGGCGCTGCTGGTGGAGGCCGTGCGGGCGGCGTACCAGGGTGACGCGCTCGTGTCCCCGTCGGTGACGGTCCGGCTGCTGCGGCACCTGACGCCGCCCGCGCCACCCCGGGACGAGCGCCGCCCGGCGTTGTCCGAGCGGGAGATCGAGGTGGTACGCGAGATCGCCCGGGGCCGGACCAACCTGGAGATCGGCGCGGAGCTGTTCATCTCGCTGAGCACCGTGAAGAGCCACGTCTCGACGGTGCAGACGAAGCTCGGCCTGCGGAACCGTACCGAGATCGCGGTCTGGGCGTGGGAGCACCGGCTGGTCGACTGAATCATTGGCGGACGCCATACCGTACGTTGTACGTTAGTGCCCTCGTCGACGGAGGGGGAACAGACGTGGAACACGCGATCCTCGCGGAGGGCCTGCGTAAGCGATACGGGGACACGGCCGCGCTCGATGGATTCGACCTGCGGGTGCCACCGGGCACCGTGTGCGGGCTGCTCGGCCCGAACGGCGCCGGCAAGACCACAGCCGTCCGCATCCTCGCGACGCTGCTGCGCTTCGACGCCGGGCGAGCAGAGGTCGCCGGCTACGACGTGGCCGGGCAGGCCGACCGGGTGCGCCACCGCATCGGCCTGGTCGGGCAGCACCCGGCGGTGGACGAGGCGCTCAGCGGGCGGGAGAACCTGGTCATCTTCGGCCGTCTGTTCCACCTGGACCGGGCCGGGGCGCGACGGCGGGCCGGCGAACTGCTCGACCGGTTCGGGCTCGCCGACGCCGCCGACCGGCCGGTACGCACGTACTCCGGTGGCATGCGCCGCCGCCTCGACCTGGCCGCCGGGATGATCCTCGCGCCGTCGGTGCTGTTCCTCGACGAGCCGACCACGGCGCTGGACCCGCGCGGGCGCAACGAGGTGTGGGAGGCGGTACGGGATCTGGTGCGCGCCGGCACCACGGTGCTGCTCACCACGCAGTACCTGGACGAGGCCGACCAGCTCGCCGACCGCGTCTGCGTGCTCGACGCCGGGCGGGTGATCGCCGAGGGCACCCCCGACGCGCTCAAGTCCCGCCTCGGCGGCGACCGGATCGAGCTGGTCGTCCGCGACGCCGCCGACCTGGCCACCGCCGCCGGACGGCTGCGCGCCGTCGCCCGCGCCGAACCGGCAGTCGACAGGGACCGCCGGGCGGTCAGCGCCCAGGTCGGCGACCGGGCCGGCGCGCTGACCGAGGTGCTGCGCACGCTCGACGCCGACGGCGTGGACGTGGCCGACGTGGCGCTGCGGCGACCCACACTGGACGAGGTGTTCCTCCAGCTCACCGGCGGGCCGTCCGCCGACCGGACCGGCGTGGAGGTGACCGCGTGACCGCGACGGTGACCCCGGCCCGGCGCGCGTCGCTGGCCGGTGACGGCCTGACGCTGACCGGTCGTGCGCTGGCGCACTGGCGGCGTGAGCCCGGCCCGCTGGTCGGCTCGCTGGGCTTCGACATCCTGATGGTGCTGATGTTCGCGTACCTGTTCGGCGGCGCGCTCCAGGTACCAGGCGGTGGCAGCTACCGCGAGTTCCTGATGCCCGGCATGTTCGCCATGACGATGGTCTTCGGCATCAGCATGACCACCATGGCGGTCTCGGCGGACCTGGAGCGCGGCGTCACCGACCGGCTGCGATCGATGCCGGTGTCCCGGCTGGCCCCGCTGCTCGGCCGCGCTGTGGCCGACCTGATGTTCGCGGTGGTGACGCTCGCCGTCATGCTGCTCGTCGGCCTGGCGATCGGGTGGCGGGCGCGCGGCGACGTCGGTGACACGCTCGCCGCGCTCGGGCTGATCCTGCTGCTGCGGTTCGCGCTGGTCTGGGTTGGCGTCTTCCTCGGCCTGACGGTGAAGGGGCAGAGCGCGGTGACGGCCGTGCAGACGCTGGAGTTCCCGCTGGGCTTCCTGTCCAGCGCGTTCGTGGCGCCGTCCACCATGCCCGCGTGGCTGGGCGCGGTCGCCGAGTGGAATCCGCTGTCCGCGACCGTCGGGGCCACCCGCGAGCTGTTCGGCAACCCCGGGTGGGGCGGCGACTCGTGGGTGGCCGCGCATCACCCGCTGCTGGCGGTGCTCTGGCCGCTGGTGCTGGTCGCGGTGTTCCTGCCGCTGTCGCTGCGCCGGTACCGGGCGCTGAGCCGCTGAGCCGGACCCCGGGGGCGGGTGCGTGCGCCGCCCCCGGGGGCACGGTCACGGCCCGGTGAGCACGACCAGTTCGCCGGTGGCCCGGGTCATTGCGACGTACCGGTCCACCGCACCGGCGACCCCGTCGCCGAACGCATCCGGGTCGACCAGTACGACCAGGTCGAACTCCAGCCCCTTGGCCAGCACCGGGCTCAGCGACCGGACCCGCTCCGAGGCCGGGAACGCCGGATCGCCGATGACGCACGCGACGCCCTCGCGGTGTGCGGCGAGCCAGCCGTCCACCACCGCGCGCAGCTCGGCGCGGGCGCCGTATCGCACCGGAGCGCCGTCGCGGATGGACGTGGGCACGTTGGCATCCGGCAGCACGGCCCGGATCACCGGTTCGGCCGCCGCCATCACCTGGGCCGGAGTGCGGTAGTTGACTGACAGCGTCGCCACCTCGACGCGGTCGAACCCGGCCCGCGCCAGCCGCTGCGGCCACGACTCGGTGAACCCGTGCCGCGCCTGCGCCCGGTCACCGACCACAGTGAAGCTGCGCGACGGGCAGCGCGCCAGCAGCATCTGCCACTGCGCATCGGTCAGCTCCTGCGCCTCGTCCACCACGACGTGCGCGAACGGCCCGGCCAGCAGGTCCGGATCGACCGCGCTCAACACGCTGGAGTCGACCAGGCTGGTGCGCATGTCCTCGCCGTACAGCATGGTCATCAGACCCTCGCCGTCGTCGTAGGCGTGCGACGCGATCAGCGCGTCGACCACCGTGTCCATCTCGGCACGCTGCGCGGCCAGCACCCCCTCGTCGCGGCGCCGCCGCAGCGACGCCTCCGGGTCGCCGACCCGCCGCCGGGCCGCGTCCAGCCACGGCAGGTCCGCCACCGTCCAGGCTCGAGGGTCGGCCCGCCGCAGCGTACGGATCTCCTCGACGCTCAGCCACGGGGCGCACCGGCGCAGGTAGGCCGGCACCGACCACAGGTCGGCCACCACGTCGAGCGGGTCGAGCAGCGGCCACGCCCGGCCGAACGCGGTGACCAGTTCGCGGTCGCGCCCCAGCGCCCGGCGGACCGCCTCCTCCGGCTCGTCGCCGCGGTACTTCTCCAGCAGGATCGTGAGCAGTTCCTCCCACACCTCGTCGCGGGCCTCGTTGTGCGGGACACCCGGCCCGGCCGCCTCGAACGCCGTCGCCCAGTCGTCGGCGGTCAGCCGCAGCTCGGCGTCCCCGACCCCGACAGTCATTCCGGCCGTGGGCGGCTCCTCGTAGAAGCGGACCGCGGCGTCGACAGCGCGCACCAGTTCCCCGGACGCCTTCAGCCGCGCCACCTCCGGGTCGGTCTCCGGCGCCGCCGCCGCGCCCTCCGGCACCAGGTCGGCGAGCGTGCAGATCTGCACGTCCTCCTCACCCAGGCTGGGCAGCACGTCGGAGACGTAGTTCAGGTACGGCTGGTGCGGCCCGACCACCAGCACCCCGCCCCGGCGCTCGCCCAGCCGCGGGTCGGCGTGCAGCAGGTACGCGGTGCGGTGCAGCGCCACCACCGTCTTGCCGGTGCCGGGACCGCCGTCCACCACCAGCGCGCCCCGGGAACCGGCCCGGATGATCGCGTCCTGGTCGGCCTGGATGGTGCCGAGCACGTCGCGCATCCGCGCCGACCGGGTCGCGCCCAGGCTGGCGATGAACGCCGACTGGTCGTCCAGCGCGGCGTGCCCGGCCAGCCCGTCGGCGGTGAACACCTCGTCCCAGTAGTCGGTGATCCGGCCCGCGGTCCACCGGTACCGGCGGCGGCTGACCAGGCCCATCGGGTCGGCGTGCGTCGCGCCGAAGAACGGCTCGGCGGCGGGGGAGCGCCAGTCCAGCAGCAACCGGCCACCCGCGCCGTCGGTCAGGCCGAGCCGGCCCACGTACACCGGTTCGCCGCCGTCCGCGCCGACCATCCGGCCCAGGCACAGGTCCAGGCCGTAACGGCGCAGCGTACGCAGGCGCGCGCTCAGCCGCCGGACCTCCTGGTCCCGGTCGACCGCCTGCCGGCCCCGGCCGCCCGCGGCCCGGCGCGTCGCGTCGAGCCGGTCGGTCAGGTCGGCGATCGAGCGGCGCAGGCTGTCCGCGATGGCGGCGAAGTGCCGCTCGTCGGCGGCGATCAGCTCGGGGTCGGCCTTCGCCGACAGTCGCTCGGGTAGATCGAAAACGCTCGTGGCAGGCAGATTCAACTCGTCTCCGATCACGGGCACGGCCGAGCCTCCGCTCTTCGCGGCTTTTCGAATGGCACGGCAATGGGTTACGGCCGGCAATTGTGCGCCCCGACCCCGGTCTTGCGGCAAGACCGGGGGTGCGCTATATGTTGGTAGTGGCGGGAGAACCCGCCATTCTTTTTGCGCGAACAATTCTCGGGCTGCCCTTTTCCGGCGTCCCGCCGCCGTCCGGTGACCGGCCCGGCCGGTAGGATGACGGCACCATGTCGAAGGAGCGCCGGCGCAAGGCCGATCCCGCCCGCAGCCTGGCCCTTCTCTGGCGCACCCGGGAACCGGCCAGCCGTGGCGCCGGTCCCGGTCTCAGCGTCGACCGGATCGTGCGCACCGCGATCGAGATCGCCGACGCCGAGGGCATCGACGCGCTCACCATGCGCCGGGTCAGCGAGGCGCTCGGCGTGGGCACCATGTCCGTCTACACGTACGTGCCGGGTAAGGCGGAACTGCTCGACGTCATGGTGGACGCCGTCCTCGGTGACCTGCCGCGCCCGGCCGACGTGCCGGGTGGCTGGCGGGGCCGGCTGGAACGCATCGCGCGGGACAACCTCGCTCTCTACCGGGCCCACCCGTGGCTGCTGCGCGCCGAGACGACCCGGCCGGTGCTCGGCCCGAACGTGCTCGCCAAGTACGACTACGAGCTGCACGCCGTGGCGGACATCGGGCTCGACGACGTGGAGATGGACGCGGTGCTCACGCTCGTGCTGGGGCACGCCAAGAACGCGGCCCGGGTCGCGCTGGACGTGGCCGAGCTGGAACGTGAGACCGGGATGACCGACGACCAGTGGTGGCGGACGCACGGGCCCTGGCTGGAGAAGTTCATGACCGCCGGCAGCTTCCCGCTCGCCGCGCGGGTCGGCACCGCCGCGGGCATGGCGCACGGCGCGGCGTACGGGCCGGACCACGCCTTCGAGTTCGGCCTCCAGCGGGTGCTCGACGGCATCTCGGTGGTGGTGGCCGAGCGTGCCGGTGGCGAGCCGACGCCCGGAAAGACCTTGTAATCCTACTAGTTAAGTAGGAAACTCTCGTTGGGGTCGACGATCCCCCGTCACCCCTCGCCTCCGGCTGCCCTCCGTCGCCCGCGCGTACCCGTAGGAGCCCGCATGAGCAACGCGCCCACGCCACCCGAACCGCCCACCGCTGGCCACTCCCGGCTCGCCCTCAACGAGGACTGGGCAGCCACCGTCCTCGGCCTCGCGCTGCTGCTCCTGGTGCTGGCCGGCGCCATCCCCGCCGGGCTGGTGCCGTGATGGCCGGCGCCCCGGAATCCGCCACCCACAGCACCGCCGCCGGGTCGTCCGCGGCCTCCACCGCGGACGCCCCGGCCGCCGCGACCTCAGTGGACCGACCGACACCGTCGGACGCCACGCCCTCGGCCGATCTGCGTTCCGGCGCGTTCTGGGTGTGGACCGTCCTGGGCCTGCTGGTGGTGTTCGGTCTCGCCGCGCTCACCCGCTACCTCGAACAGAACGTGCCGGTCTGGGCCGAGGGCAGCGCGGTCGAGGACGTGGCCGCCGCGATCGAGTACCCGGTCTACGCGATCCTGCTCGGCCTGCTCGGCAACCTCGTCGTCACCGTGACCGGCCTGCGGGACCGGATCTCCGCCGCGTTCCGTACCGAGTTCTTCATCAAGACCGGCCTGGTGCTGCTCGGCGCCTCGATCAACCTGGCAGTCATCGCGAGCGCCGCCGGTCCCGCCATCGCCCAGGCGCTGCTGCTGATCAGCGGCGTGTTCCTGTTCACCTGGTGGCTGGCCGGGCGGTTCGGCCTGGACGAGAAGCTGCGGGCGCTGCTCGCCTCGGCGGTGTCGATCTGCGGGGTGAGCGCCGCGATCGCCGCCGCCGGCGCGGTCCGGGCACGCCGGGAACAGCTCGCGTACACGGCCAGCCTGGTCATCGCGTTCGCGCTGCCGTCGATCTTCCTGCTGCCGTGGCTGGCCGACGTGCTCGGCCTCTCCGACGCGGTCGCCGGCGCCTGGATCGGCGGCAACATCGACACCACCGCCGCCGTGACCGCCGCCGGCGCGCTCGCCGGTGAGGACGCGCTCCAGATCGCCAGCATCGTCAAGGTCACCCAGAACGCGCTGATGGGCGTGGTCGCGGTGGCGCTCACCGCGTACTTCGCGCTGCGGGTGGAGCGGCGGCCGGACGCCCCACGCCCCGGGCTCGGCGAGCTGTGGCGCCGGTTCCCGAAGTTCGTCCTCGGGTTCGTCGCCGCCTCGGTGATCGCCACCTGGTACCTCGACGCCGCGGGCGCGGACGGCAAGGCCACGATGGCGGTCGTCACCGACCTGCGCGTCTGGTTCCTCATCCTGGCCTTCGTCAGCATCGGCCTGGAGGTCCGCGTGTCGTCGCTGCGCGAGGCCGGCTGGCGGCCGGCGACCGTGTTCGCCGCCGCCACCGTGTTCAACCTGGTGCTGGCCCTCGGGCTGGCGTCGGTGCTGTTCCACGGTTTCACGGTCTGACCGCCGTCCCGCCCCCGTACACCTTGGAGGAACGCCGTGACCGAGCCCGCCGACACCCCGGTCGACGCCGACGCCGACGCGCTGCGGACGCTGCTGCGGCACCAGG
The DNA here is from genome assembly GCF_024519755.1 of Micromonospora sp. Mcm103. Classification (NCBI taxonomy): domain Bacteria; kingdom Bacillati; phylum Actinomycetota; class Actinomycetes; order Micromonosporales; family Micromonosporaceae; genus Micromonospora; species Micromonospora sp. Mcm103. Next base: position 39,968 of record NZ_JALJRJ010000020.1, on the reverse strand, counting down.
CCAGCACCGTCACAGTGGTCACCGCCGCCGGTCCGCCCGCGGCCGGGTTCACCGCCACCTCGTTCACCGCGGTGTCGCTGCGACCGCCGATCGTCTCGTTCTGCCTGGACCGGGGGTCGTCGAGCTGGCCGGTGGTGTCCCGGGCCCGGCACGTCGGGGTGCACCTGCTCGGGCACGGCCAGCACGAGCTGGCCCGGACGTTCGCCACCAGCGGGATCGACCGGTTCGCCGAGCCGACCCGCTGGCGGCCCGGCCCGGAAGGGGTGCCGGTCCTCGACGACACACTGGCCTGGCTGCTGTGCCGGGTGGTGGACCGGGTCGTCGTCGGGGACCACGCCGTGGTGCTTGCCGAACCGGAACTGCTCCGGCACGCCGACGTCGGCTCGCCGCTGCTCTACCACCGGGGGCGGTACGCGGGCCTGGCCGACACGACCGACCCCGGCGACCACCGCTCCGCCGCCTGACCGGCCGCCGCTATCGTGGCCGCGTGATCACCTGCGTCGTGCACTACACGATCGACCCCGCGCAGCTCGAGGCGTTCGAGCGTTTCGCCCGTACCTGGATGCGGCTGGTGGCACGGCACGGCGGCGTGCACCACGGCTACTTCCTGCCCGCCGAGGGCGCCAGCGACCGGGCCGAGGCGCTGTTCAGCTTCTCCAGCCTGGCGGCGTACGAGCAGTACCGGGCCCGGTTCGGAGTGGACCCGGAGTTCGTCGCCGCCGACCGGATCCGCGACGAGTCGGGCTGCGTCCTGCGGTACGAGCGCACGTTCATGCGCCCGCTCCTGCCCACCGACTGACACCCCCGGCACGACCGGGGCAGTGGGAGGCGGTCAACCGCTGCGCGGCGCGTCCGGGGCCTGGGCGGCGGCGGCGTAACGGCGGGCCAGGCGGGCGAACGCCTCGCGCAGCTCCGGCGGCCCGACCACCTCGATGTCGGCGTCGTAGCGGCCGAGCACGGCGGCCAGCCCGGGCCACGACCAGGCGCCCAGCACCAGCCGGCAGCGGTCCGGGCCCAGCGCCTCCACGATCCCGTCGCGGGTCCACCCGGACACCACCCGGGCGGGCAGGTCGAGGATCACCTCCCCGCGGCAGGGCCAGTCGCCCGGCCCGGTGGCGCCCTTGAACCGGCCGGCGACGTACGCGGCCACGTCCCCGCCGGGCAGCTCGCGGGGCGTGAACCGGGGGCCGGTGGGCGTACGCGGGCTGATCCGGTCGACCCGGAACGTGCGCCAGTCGTCGCGATCGAGGTCCCAGGCGACGAGGTACCAGCGGCCGCCCCAGGTGACCAGGTGGTGCGGCTGCACCCGGCGCGGCGGCCGGCCCGCGACCGGCGGCGTCGTGGACACCGACTCGTAGTCGAAGCGCAGCTCCTCGCGGGCGTGCACGGCGGCGCTCAACGTCATCAGCAGCGCCGGTTCCACCCGGTGCTGTGCCGGCGTGCCGGCGCGTTGCACGTCGACCACCCGCAGCGCGTCCACCCGGTGCCGCAGCCGCGCCGGCATCACCTGCCGCACCGTGGTCAGCGCCCGCGCGGCCGCCTCCTCGATGCCGGTCACCCCACCGGCGGCGGTCTGCAACGCCACGGTGAGGGCGACCGCCTGCTCGTCGTCGAAGAGCAGCGGCGGCAGCGCCGAGCCGGCGCCCAGCCGGTAGCCGCCGTCCGGCCCCTTGGCGCTCTCGATCGGATAGCCCAGCTCCCGCAGCCGGTCGACGTCGCGGCGCACCGTACGCGGGCTGACCCGCAGCCGTTCGGCGAGCAGCGATCCGGGCCAGTCGCGTCGCGCCTGCAACAGGGACAGCAGGGCGAGCAGTCGGGCGGAGGTCTTCGGCACGACACGCATTCTGCCGCGAGAAGAGGACACTTCCTGACCGCTATGCCTGCGAGGGTGGACCCGTACCCGATCAGGACCGGAAGGAACCGATGACGATGACCGGCACCACCACGACCCCCACCACCCTGGACGCCGAGCGGACCGACCTGCTGGCCGAGCTCGCCGAGGCCCGGAACATGCTGATCAACACGGTCCGTGGCCTGACCGACGAGCAGGCCGGGCAGAAGCCGACCGTCAGCGCGCTCTGCCTGGGCGGCCTGATCAAGCACGTCGCGTCCACCGAGGAGGCGTGGCTGCGGTTCGTGGTCGAGGGCCCCTCGGCGATGTCCTTCGCCATGCCCGAGGGCGTCACCTGGGAGGACTTCATGTCCGGGCAGGCCCGCGAGCTGCCGCAGTGGGCGATCGAGCGGGGACGGGACTTCCAGATGCTGCCCGAGGACACGCTGCCGGCCATCCTCGACCGGTACGCCCGCGTCGCCGCCCGTACCGAGGAGATCGTGGCCGGCGTCGAGGACCTGTCGGCCACCTGGCCGGTCCCGGACGCGCCGTGGAACGAGCCCGGTTCGGTCCGCAGCGTCCGGCGGGTGCTGATCCACGTCATCGCCGAGACCACGCAGCACGCCGGGCACGCGGACATCCTGCGCGAGAGCATCGACGGCCAGACCACCACCTGAGCCGGCCGGAGAACGAAGCCGTGACAGTGCTCGACCGGCGTGCGCTCAACCGGGCGACGCTCGCCCGGCACCTGCTGCTCGACCGCGCCGACCTGCCGGTGGCCGACGCGGTGGCGCACCTGTGCGGGTTGCAGGCCCAGGAGCCGCAGGAGCCGTACGTCGGGCTCTGGTCGCGGCTGCGGGCCTTCGACCCGGCGGTCCTGTCGGACCTGCTGGTGCGCCGCCGCCTGGTGCGTACCCACCTGATGCGCCGCACCGTGCACCTGCTCGCCGCGGACGACGTGCTGGCCTGGCGGTCCCGGCACGACGCGATGCTGCGGCAGCGGGTGCTGGGCGTCTACCGCGGCGAGTTCGACGGGGTCGACCTCGACGAACTCGCCGCGGCGGCCCGGGAGATCCTGGCCGACGGCGAGCCCCGCACCACCGCCGAGATCGTGGGGGCGCTCGCCCCGCGCTGGCCGGAGACTGACCGGCGGGCGCTCGGCGAGATCGTGCTCGCGCTGGTGCCGGCCGTGCAGGCGCCGCCGCGCGGACTGTGGCGGACCACGGCCGGCGTCCGTACCGTCGCTCTGGCCCGGTGGCTGGGCCGCGACGCCGAACCGCCCGGCCCGGACGGCGACGACCCGGCCGGGCGGGCGCTGGTGCGACGGTACCTGGCCGCGTTCGGGCCGGCCGCGTCGGCGGACCTGCGCGCCTGGTGCGGCCTCGCCGGGCTACCGGCGGCGGTGGCCGCGGTCCGCGGGGAGCTGGTGGCCTTCCGGGACGCGCGGGGCCGCACGCTGCTGGACCTGCCGGGCGCGCCCCGGCCCGACCCGGACACCCCCGCGCCGGTACGGTTCCTGCCCGCCTTCGACAACGCCGTGCTCGGCTACCACGACCGCAGCCGGATCATCGACGACGCCCACCGCGACCTCTCCGTGGCCGGGGCCCGGTTCGTGCTCGTCGACGGCCGGGTCGCCGCCACCTGGACGGTCGACGCGGGCGTCGTGGTGGTCACGCCGCTGCGCGCGTTCACCCGCGCCGAGCGCACGGCGGTCACCGCCGAGGGCGGCGCCGTGGCGTCGTTCCTGTCCGAGGGCGACAACCAGGGGGTACGCGTGGCCGCCCGTTGAGCCGCACGTCAGGCGGTCGCCGCCGCCCGGCCCATCCGGGCGACCGCCTCGGTGAGCACGGCGGGGGAGGTGGCGAAGTTGAGCCGCACGAACCCGGCGCCGCCGCTGCCGAAGACGTGCCCGGAGCTGAGCGCCACCCGGGCCCGGTCGAGGAACATCCGCGCCGGACCGGCCATGTCGCTCGCCACGCCCGGTCCGTCGCCCGCCTCGGTGGGTACGCCGAGGCGCCGGCAGTCCAGCCAGGCCAGGTACGTGCCCTCGGGCGGCTGCCACGACACGGTCGGCAGGTGGTCGCTCAGCAGTGACCCGAGCAGCGCCCGGTTCGCGTCGAGGCCGTCGAGCAGCCGGTCCAGCCACGGCCCGCCGGCTCGGAACGCGGCCGTGTGCGCGAGCACCCCGAGGTGGCTGGGGCCGTGACTGACCTCCTCCGGCATCCGGGCCAGGTCGTCCGCCGCGTCCGGCCCGGCGACCGCCAGCGCCGCCTTGAGCCCGGCCAGGTTCCACGCCTTCGACGCGGACACCAGCGCGAACGCGTTCTCCGCACCCGGCACCGTCAGGTACGGGGTGAACCGCGCGCCGGGCAGCGCCAGCGGCGAGTGGATCTCGTCGGCCACCACGCGTACGCCGTGCCGCGCGGCCAGCTCGGCGACGGTGGCCAGCTCGTCGGGCCGGTGCACCACACCGGTCGGGTTGTGCGGGTTGCAGAGCAGGAACGCCGGGCGGTCGCCGATCGCGCGGGCCCGCCGGAACGCCTCCTCCAGCGCGGCCGGATCGAGCCGCAGGTCCGCGCCGAGCGGCGCCTCGAGGACCTGCCGGCCGGCGTTGGCGACGAACGCGTAGAACGGCGGGTAGACCGGGGGAGTGACCACCACCGCGTCACCCGGGCCGGTGACCAGGCGCAGCACCTCGACCGTACCCATCATCACGTCCGGTACGAGCGAGGTCCGGCCGACCGGGAAGTCGGCCCAGCCCCACCGCTGCGCGGCGAACCCGCCGACCGCCTCGGCGTACCCGGTGCCGTACGCGTAGCCGGTGTCGCCCAGCTCGACCGCCCGGCGCAGCGCCTCGGCCACCGGCGGCGCCAGCGGCACGTCCTGCTCGGCGACCCACAGCGGCAGCACGTCCGGCGGGTACAGCCGCCACTTCACGCTGGTGCGCTGCCGGAGCTGGTCGAGCGTGAGCTGGGTGAGCGGGTTGCCGTCGTCGGCGGAAACGACCATGCGGCCCACCCTAGGTTCCTCCTACCATCGCCGGATGACCCACCCGGCGTACCCGCTGCGCACGCCCCGGATGCTCCTGCGGCCGGTCACGCTCGACGACCTCGACGACGTGCACGCCTGGCAGCGCCGCCCGGACGTGGTCCGCTGGATGGCCGGCGCCGCGCCGCGTACCCGGGCGGAGTCCCTGTCGTCGGTGACCGCGATGGCCGGCGAGGACGCGCTGCGCGCGGAGGGCGACTGCCTGACGCTCGCCGTGGTGCGCGACGCGCGGGTGATCGGCGCGGTCGAGCTGGTGTGGCGCAGCGCCGCGGACCGCACCGCCGAGCTGGGCTACGTCTTCCACCCCGACCACGGCGGCCGGGGGCTGGCCACGGAGGCGGCCGGCGCGCTGCTGGACTGGGGTTTCGGCGCGTTCGGGCTGCACCGGGTGATGGCCCGCTGCCACGCGGACAACGCGCCGTCGGCGCGCCTGATGGCCCGGCTCGGCATGCGGCGGGAGGCGCGGCACGTGCGCAGCTACCGGTTCCGGGACGGCTGGGCCGACCAGCTCGTCTACGCGATCCTGGCCGACGAGTGGCGGTCCCGGCCGGTCAGGTCGGGCTGAACGCGCTCAGTCCACCCGCCCCGGCGAGCAGCACGGTCTCCGGGTCGAGGGCGTGCAGGGAGTCGATCCGGCGTAGCGCGGTGGTCCGCTCGTGGACGCCGTCGTCGTCCACGAGCAGGAGGACGCCGGACCGTCGAGCCACCACGTGACTGTCGCCGACCGGCGCGACGCCCTCCGCCGGCGGATCGCCCGGACCCACCCGCCGGTGGACGGCGCCGGTGGTAACATCGACGGCGGTCAGGCCGCCCCGGTTGTCGCGTACCCAGGCGAGGGTGCCCGTGACGGAGGGCGAGTCCGGGGTGAGGTCGGCCTCGGCGCGGAAGAACTCCTCGCCGTCGCCGGATCCGAGGTGGACCCGCCGGATCGTGCGCGGGCCGCACCGGAGCAGCACGTGGTCGTCGTCGACGGTGACGAGGGCCGGGGAGTGGTCGCTGTCCGTCAGCGGCTCGGGCAGGGCGAGCCGGCGCACCTCGTCGCCGCTGCCGGCGTTGAGTATTCGCAGCTCGGACCCTCCATGGGCACCCACCACGACGACGCCACCGGCAACCGCGGGCCGTACCGTGGCCACCCGCGCGGCGGTGGCCCACCGCGTCGTCCCGGTCTCCCGGTCCAGCGCGCGCAGTGCGGTGTAGCCGCGCCACCCGCCCACCAGCACGGTGTCCCCGCCCACCACGAGATGACCGGTGTACGGTGGCACCGCCGTGCGCCACGCCAGCGCTCCGGTGCGCAGGTCGAGGCAGTCCACCTCGTCCCGGTTCTGCGGCAGCGCCCAGCACCGCTCGCCCGCAACGACCACCGCTCGGGGCCAGGTGCCCAGCGGTACGTCCCAGCGCGCGTCGCCGGTCGCGGCGTCCAGCCCGACCAGGCGGGTGGCGCGTTCGTGCGCCACCACGTACCCCGACGTCACCGCGACCGCCTGCGGCCCACGCAGGTGTGACGGCCTGCTCCACCGCACCCGGGCCGGTGGCAGGCGGGTGCGGCCGGTCATGTCGCCTCGCACTCGTCTCCGACCCGGATCTCCCCGGTGGTCAGCGGGACCAGCCGGACGCCGAACCAGGTCTTGCCGTCGTAGCGCCGGTGCCGGGCCAGCGTGCGGATCGGTTCCTTCCCGCGCGCCAGGGTCTCCGGGTCGATGAGCGTCACCGAGCAGCGGTCGCAGCGTTCGGACACCCGGAAGTCGACGGCGCCGATGCGCACCCGCGTCCAGCCGTCCTCGGCGAACGGTCCGAGCGGTCCGTCCAGCACCACAGTCGGCCGGAACCGGGCCATCGCCAGCGGCTCCGGCGCGGGCTCGCCGCGTTCCAGCGCGCCCTCGACGATCCAGTCCCGCAGCCGCCGCAGCGACGGCGCCGTGGCGACCAGCAGCGGTCCGGCGTCGGAGAGGTTCAGCGGATCACCGGGTCCACCGCCGTGTTCGGCAGACATCGGCCGGCGGCGCGGATCGTCCAGCCAGGCCAGCCGTACGGGACGGCCCAGCCGGGCGGAGAGCCAGTCGTGGGCCTCGTCGGCGGCGAGCCGGACCGTGTCCAGCCGGGACACGTCGGTCGGGACCGGCGGGCCGTCGACCGGTTCGGCGACCGTCAGCGACGACCCGTCGCGGGCGGTGAGCGTGATCGACCCGGGGCCGGGCGCGGCGGTCAGGCCGAGCAGCGCCGGCAGGGCGGTCGAGCCCAGTTTGCCGCCGTCCGGGCGCAGCACCAGCCAGCGGCGGTCGTGACGCAGCCCCCACGGCTCGACGTCGGCCCGATCGACGTCCACGCCGCCGAGGGACTTGACCGGATACAGGTGTACCGAGGCGAGCCGCATCACCACGCCGTCAGCCGACCTTCGGGGTGGCGCGGTCGATGATCGCTGTCAGGTCCAGCCCGCCCGGCAGCGTCCCGTACGCCTGCCCGTGGTCGCCGTCGAGCCGGGACGCGCAGAACGCGTCGGCGACCGCCGGGTGGCCGTGGCGCACCAGCAGCGCGCCCTGCAGCACCAGCGCCAGCCGCTCCACCACCCGCCGGGCGCGCAGCTCCAGGTCGGTGTGGTCGGCCAGCTCGTCGCGGACCCGTCGCACCGCCGCGTCCAGCCGGGCGTCCGCGCCGGCCGCGGCGGCCACCTCCGCCTCGTACGCGGCGAGCACCTGCGGTTCCCGGGTGAGCGCGCGCAGCACGTCGAGGGCGGCGACGTTGCCGGAGCCCTCCCAGATCGAGTTCAGCGGCGACTCACGGAACAGCCGCGGCATGCCGGACTCCTCCACGTAGCCGTTGCCGCCCAGGCACTCCAGCGCCTCGGCGGCGTGCCCCGGCCAGCGCTTGCACACCCAGTACTTGCCGACTGCCAAGGCGAGACGCTTGAACGCGGTCTCGCCGTCGTCGCCGCGCGCGGACCGGTCGGTCGCGCCGGCCAGCCGGACCATCAGGACGGTGGCGGCCTCGGACTCCACCGCCAGGTCGGCCAGCACGTTGCGCATCAGCGGCTGGTCGGCCAGGTAGTCGCCGAACGCCCGCCGGTGGGTGGCGTGGTGCACGGCGGTGGTCACGCCGTGGCGCATCCCGGCCGCCGCGCCGATCACGCAGTCCAGCCGGGTCAGGTTGACCATGTCGATGATGGTGCGCACGCCCCGGCCCTCGTCGCCGACGCGCCACGCCACCGCGTGCTCGTACTCGACCTCGGCGGAGGCGTTGGAGCGGTTGCCGAGCTTGTCCTTGAGCCGCATCAGCCGCATCGGGTTACGGGTGCCGTCGGGCAGCACCCGGGGGACCAGGAAGCAGGTGAGGCCGCCGGGCGCCTGGGCGAGGGTGAGGAAAAGGTCGCACATGGGCGCCGAGGTGAACCACTTGTGCCCGACGAGCCGGTAGCTGCCGTCCGGCTCCGGCCGGGCCGTGGTGGTGTTGGCGCGCACGTCCGAGCCGCCCTGCTTCTCGGTCATCGACATGCCGGCGAGCAGGCCGCGCTTGGTCTGCGGCGGGCGCAGCCCGAAGTCGTACTCACGGGTGGTGAGCAGCGGCTCGTAGCGGGCGGCCAGGTCCGGGCTGTGCCGCAGCGCGGGCACGGCCGCGTAGGTCATCGAGATCGGGCAGCCGTGCCCGGCGTCGGGCCGCCACAGGTAGAAGCCGGCCGCGCGGGCCACGTGCGCGCCCGGCCGGTCGTCGGCCCACGGCGCGGCGTGCAGGCCGTGACCGACGGCGGTACGCATCAGCTCGTGCCAGGACGGGTGGAACTCCACCTCGTCGACGCGGTGGCCGTACCGGTCGTGGGTGCGCAGCACCGGCGGGTGCTCGTTGGCGAGCCGGCCGTGCTCGGCGGCCTCCTCGCCACCGGCGAGCCGGCCCAGCTCGTGCAGCCCGGGCAGCGCCCAGCCGGCGCCCTCGCGGGCCACGCCGTCGCACAGCGCCGGGTCGTCGGCGGTGTCGTGGCCGACCATCGGCGGGACCTGGTTGACGACCTCGTGTGTGGTCACGGCGGCAACTCCCAGCGCAGGTGGCGGATCAGATCGGGGCCCGGATTGAACCACCGTTCACTCCGTACCGGCAACACCCGTCGACCAGTCAATTTGGCTGGATTCGTTTGACATCATCCGGCTCGGAGATAAGACTCGCCGAAACTTTCTTTTGTCCGGGAAGTGGCTAGGGGGGCCTGTGTCCAGGAAGAAGCTCGGCGTGCTCGGCGCCGCACTCACACTGACCGTCGGCGTCCTGTCCGGATGCACCGGAGGCGAGGCGGTCGACGTCGGTGGCGGGGGGAACGCCGGCGGCGCCGGTGGTGTCCTCAACGCCGCGATCGGCGGCGAACCCGACCAGCTCGACCCGCACAAGACCTCGGCGTACTACAGCTTCCAGGTGTTGGAGAACGTCTACGACACGCTCGTCGAGCCGGACGCCGACCTGAAGATGGTGCCGTCGCTGGCGACGAAGTGGACCACCAGCGACGACCAGCTCACCTGGACCTTCACGCTGCGCGAGGGTGTGAAGTTCTCCGACGGGTCGCCGCTGACCTCCGAGGACGTCGTCTACTCGTTCGAGCGGATCATCAAGGAGAAGCTGAACAACGCGTACAAGTTCGCCACCGTCAAGTCGGTCACCGGGCCCGATCCGGCCACAGTGGTGGTGACGCTCAGCGCGCCCACGCCGAACCTGCTCGCCAACCTCGGCGGGTTCAAGGGCGTGGCGATCGTGGAGAAGTCAAACGTGGAGTCCGGCGCGGTGAAGACCGCACCGGTCGGCAGCGGCCCGTTCAAGGTGGCCGGCTACACCTCCGGCGACAGCGTCAAGCTGGTCCGCAACGACGCGTACTGGGGGGACAAGCCGAAGCTGGACGGCGTCACGTTCACCTTCGTCAAGGATCCGACGGTGGCGCTGCAGAACCTGCGCAGCGGCCAGGTCCAGTGGACCGACAACCTGCCGCCGCAGCAGGTGAAGTCGTTGCAGGACGGCGACGACCCGGTGGTGAAGTCGGCGGCCTCCACCGACTACTGGTACGTGGCGCTCAACGAGGCCCGCAAGCCGTTCGACAACCCCGAGGTGCGGCGCGCCGTCGGGTACGCGCTGGACCGCGAGGCGATCACCAAGGCGGCCAAGTTCGGGCTGGCCACCGTCAACCAGACCGCCATCCCGAAGGCCAGCGCGTTCTACTACGACTACGCGCCCTACAGCCACGACCCGGGCAAGGCGAAGCAGATGCTCGGCCAGGCCGGCGTCAGCAACCTGACCATGGACCTGATGGTCACCAGCGAGTACCCGGAGACGGTCACCGCCGCGCAGGTCATCGCCGCGCAGCTCAAGGACGTCGGCATCACCGTCAAGATCCGTACGCTGGACTTCGCCCAGTGGCTCGACGAGCAGGCCAAGGGCAACTTCGACGGGTTCATGCTCGGCTGGCTCGGCAACATCGACCCGGACGAGTTCTACTACGCCCAGCACCACAGCGGCGGCACGTTCAACTTCCACAAGTACAAGAACCCGGCGGTGGACAAGCTGCTCGACGACGCCCGTACCCAGACCGACCAGGGCGCCCGCAAGCAGGCGTACGAGCAGGCGGCGAAGCAGATCGTCGACGACGCCAGCTACCTCTACCTCTACAACCCGGACGTGGTGCAGGGCTGGTCGAAGAAGGTCTCCGGCTACGACGTGCGCACCGATCGGGCGATCCGGTTCCGGTCGGTCGCCCTGGCGAAGTGATGGCCCGCTTCGTCCTGCGGCGGGTCCTCCAGTCGGCGGTCGTGCTGGTCGGCGTCACGCTCGTGGTGTTCCTGCTGCTGCAACTGGTGCCGGGTGACCCGGTCCGGGTGGCGCTCGGCACCCGGTTCGACCCGCAGACGTACGAGGCGCTGCGGGAACGCGCCGGCCTCGACCAGCCGCTGCCGGTGCAGTACGCCAGCTACCTCGGGCACGCGCTCACCGGTGACCTGGGGGTCAGCTTCCGCACCGGCCAGCCGGTGAGCCAGATCGTGCTGGAACGGCTGCCCGCCACGCTGTCGCTCGCCGTCACCGCTGTGGTGTTCGCGCTGCTCGTCGCGTTTCCGCTGGGCATCGTCGCGGCGGTACGCAGCGGCTCCGCCGTCGACCATGCCGCCCGCGTGTTCAGCCAGTTCGGCGTCTCCGTGCCGGACTTCTGGATGGGCATCATGGGCATCCTGCTGTTCGCCGGGGTGCTCGGCTGGCTGCCCCCGTCCGGTTACGTGGCGCTGACCGACGACCCCGGCCGGTGGGCCACCCACGTGGCGCTGCCGGCGGTCACCGTCGGCCTGGTCACCGCGTCGATCCTCACCCGGTTCATCCGCTCCTCGGTGCTGGAGGTGCTCTCCGCCGACTACGTGCGGACCGCCGAGGCGAAGGGGCTGCGCAACCGGGTGGTGATCGTGCGGCACGTGTTGCGCAACGCGCTCATCCCGGTGGTCACCGTGGTCGCGGTGCAGCTCGCCAGCCTGCTCGGCGGCGTCATCGTGATCGAGGTGCTGTTCGCCTGGCCCGGTATCGGCCGGCTCACCTTCGACGCCGTGCAGGCCCGCGACTATCCCGTCCTGCAGGGCGCGGTGCTGCTCGTCGCGGCGCTGTTCCTGCTTGTCAACCTGCTGGTGGACATCCTCTACGCCCGCCTCGACCCGAGGATCACGGTCAAGTGAGCGCCACGACCGAGAGCACCGGACGCCGCGTCCTGGACGCGCTGCGCCGCGACCCGCTCGCCGTGGGCGGCACGATCGTGCTCGTGCTGCTCGTCGTGGTCGGTGTGGCCGGCCCGTGGCTCGCCCCGGCCGGAGTGAACGACGTCGACGTGGACCAGATGCTGCGACCGCCCAGCGGCGCGCACCCGTTCGGCACCGACGAGCTGGGCCGTGACGTGCTCAGCCGGGTGCTCGTCGCGGCCCGCGTGTCACTGCAGGTCGGCGCCGTCAGCGTCGGCATCGCGCTGGTCGCCGGGGTGACGCTCGGGCTGTTCGCCGGCTACTACCGGGGCTGGCTGGACAGCGTGCTCATGCGCTGCATGGACGTGCTGTTCGCGTTCCCGGTGCTGCTGCTGGCGGTCGCCATCGTGGCGGTGCTCGGCCCCGGCCTGCTCACCGCCATGGTCGCCATCGGCGTGGTCTACACGCCCATCTTCGCCCGGATCACCCGCGCCGGCGTGCTCTCCGTACGCGAGCAGGTGTTCGTCCGGGCCGCCGTCTCCATCGGCGCGTCCGACCTGCGCATCATGCGCCGGCACGTGCTGCCGAACATCGCCGCGCCGCTGATCGTGCAGACGTCGCTGTCGCTGGCGTTCGCGATCCTCTCCGAGGCCGCGCTGTCCTTCCTCGGCCTCGGCATCCAGCCGCCCGCGCCGGCCTGGGGCCGGATGCTGTTCGACGGGCGCGGCTTCGTCACCGACGCGTGGTGGCTGGGCGTGTTCCCGGGCGCGGCGATCTTCCTCACCGTGCTGGCGTTCAACCTGGTCGGCGACGCGCTGCGCGACGTGCTCGACCCGCGCCAGCTCACCCTGGGCGAGGCCCGCAGGAGCACCCCATGACCGACCGCATGCCGAGCCAGCGCCGGCACCCCACGACCGACTCGACAGTGCTGTCGGTGGACGACCTCACCGTCACCGTCGGCACCCGACGCGGCCCGGTCCGTGCCGTCGCCGGGGTGTCCTGGCAGGTGCGGCAGGGGGAGACGTTCGCACTGGTCGGCGAGTCCGGAAGCGGCAAGAGCATGACCCTGCTCGCCGCCACCGGCCTCGCCCCGCGCGCCGCCACGGTCACCGGCCGGGTGCGGCTGCTCGACCACGAACTGACCGCGCTGCCCGACGACCGCCGCCGCAAGGTCCGCGGCCGGCACGTCGGGTTCGTCTTCCAGGATCCGATGACCTCGCTCAACCCGGTGCTGCCGGTGGGCCGGCAGGTCACCGAGGCGGCCGAGGAACACCTCGGGCTGACCCGCCGCGCCGCCCGCGACCGGGCGGTGGAACTGCTGGAACTGGTCGGCATCCCGTCGGCCGCCCAGCGGGTCGACGCGTACCCGCACCAGTTCTCCGGTGGCATGCGCCAGCGCGTCGCCATCGCGATGGCGCTCGCCTGCGAGCCGGACCTGCTGATCGCCGACGAGCCGACCACTGCGCTCGACGTCACCACGCAGGCGCAGATCATCGAGCTGGTCGCCGACCTGCAGGCGCGGCTGGGCACCGCAGTCGTCTGGGTCACCCACGACCTGGGCGTGGTGGCGGGCATCGCCGACACCGTGGCGGTCATGTACGGGGGACGCATCGTCGAGCAGGGCCCTGTCGACGCGGTGTTCGACACGCCCACCCATCCGTACACCCGGGCGTTGCTGGCGGCCCGGCCGGACCCGTCGCGGCGCGGCGAGGACCTGGTCGCCATTCCCGGCTCGCCGCCGAGCCCGCTGGACCTGCCGCCCGGCTGCGCGTTCTGGCCGCGCTGCCCGGTCCGCGCCGATCCCCGCTGCGAGCACGAGCTGCCCCCGCTGACGCCGGTCGGCGACGGGCACACGGTCCGTACCTTCTACCGTGGAGAGGCCGGATGAGCGCCGACACCCCGGACCTGGTCGCCGAACTGGACGACCTGAAGGTGCACTTCCCGACGCCGGCCGGCACGGTCCGCGCGGTCGACGGCGTCAGCCTCGCGGTACGCCGGGGCGAGACGCTGGGACTCGTCGGCGAGTCGGGCAGCGGCAAGTCCACCGCCGGCCTGGCGCTGCTGCGGCTCGTCGATCCGACCGGCGGGCGGGTCCGGGTGGCGGGCGAGGACGTGACCCGCTGGTCGCGCCGCCGCCTGCGCGCGACCCGCCGCCACGTGGCGATGGTCTTCCAGGATCCGCAGGCGTCGCTGGATCCACGCCGGACGGTCGGTGACAGCATCGCCGAGCCGCTGATCGTGCACCGGCTCGCCAGCTCCGCCGCCGCCCGCCGGGCCCGGATCGCGGAGCTGCTGGACCTGGTCGGCCTGCGCGCCGACACCGCCGGCCGGTATCCGCACGAGCTGTCCGGCGGCCAGCGCCAGCGCGTCGGTGTGGCCCGGGCACTGGCCGGGGAGCCGGACCTGATCGTCCTGGACGAGCCGATCGCCTCGCTGGACCTGAGCGTGCAGGCGCAGATCATGAACCTGCTCCGGCACCTGCAACGCGACCTCGGGCTGACCTACCTGTTCATCGCGCACGACCTGGCCGCCGTCGAGCACATGAGCGACCGGATCGCGGTGATGTACCTGGGCCGCATCGTCGAGACCGGCCCACCCGAGCGGATCTACCGGCACCCGGCGCACCCCTACACGGCGGCGCTGCTGTCCGCGGTGCCGGTCGCCGACCCCCGGGTCGAGCGGGAGCGCCGCCGGATCGTGCTGACCGGCGACATCCCCAGCCCGGTGGACCCGCCGAGCGGTTGCCGCTTCCGTACCCGATGCCCCCAGGCCCGCCCCTCGTGCGCCGAGACCGATCCGGCGCTCGCCGAGGTCGGCCCGGGCCACGACGCGGCGTGCCTGTTCCCGCTCGACGGCGAGCGCGACGGCGGCCCGGGGGAGGAGGGCGCGACGACGCGCGCGGACGCCGCCGGCACGGCGTAGGCTCACCGCCGATGACGTTCACCACCCGGCCGACGCTGCGCGGCACGTTCGGCATGGTCTCGTCCACGCACTGGCTGGCCAGCCAGTCCGCGATGGGTGTGCTGGAACGCGGCGGCAACGCCTTCGACGCCGCTGTCGCCGCCGGGTTCGTGCTGCACGTCGTGGAGCCGCACCTCAACGGCCCGGCCGGTGAGGTGCCCGCGATCCTCGCCACCGCGACCGACCCCACCCCGCGGGTGCTCTGCGGCCAGGGCCCCGCGCCGGCGGCCGCGACTGTGGCGCACTTCCGGTCGCTCGGCCTGGACCTCGTGCCGGGCGCCGGCCCGCTCGCCGCGGTCGTGCCGGGCGCCGTCGACGCCTGGCTGTTGCTGCTGCGCGACCACGGCACCCGCACGCTCGCCGAGGTGCTGGAACCGGCGATCGGCTACGCCGCCGCCGGCCACCCGCTGGTCGGCGCCGCCGGGCAGACCGTCGCGCGGGTCCGGTCACTGTTCACCGACGACTGGCCGACCTCCGCGCGGCTCTGGCTCCGCGACGGCCGCCCGCCAGCGCCGGGGGAGATGGTCACCAACCCGGCGTACGCGGACACGCTGCGCCGCCTCGTCGACGCGGGACGGGCCGCCGGTCCGGACCGCCAGGCGCAGATCGAGGCGGCCCGGCGCGCCTGGCGGGAGGGTTTCGTCGCCGAGGCGATCGACGCGTTCAGCCGGCTGCCGTTCCGCGACTCCAGCGGGCGTGCGCACGCCGGGCTGGTCACCGGCGACGACCTGGCCGGATGGTCGGCCACCTGGGAGGAACCGGTCACGCTGGACTGGCACGGGCACACGATCGCCAAGACCGGCTTCTGGGGCCAGGGCCCGGTGCTGCTCCAGACGCTCTCCATCCTGGACGCGCTCGACGACCCGCGTGTCCACGACCCGTCGAGCCTGGAGGGCATCCACGCGCAGGCCGAGGCGCTGAAGCTCGCGTTCGCCGATCGGGAGGCGTGGTACGGCGACACTGATGTTCCGGCCTCCGCGCTGCTGTCGGCCGAGTACGCCAGTGCGCGGGCCGCGCTGGTCGGCGACCGTGCCGACACGACGCTGCGCCCCGGCAGCCCGGCGGGCGAGCCGCCTCGGCTCCCGTCCCACCTGCGTGCCGACGCGGGTCGCGGGGCCGTCCCGCAGGATCCGAGCACCGGCGAACCCACGGTACGGGCGGACGGCGTGACCCGCGGCGACACCTGCCACGTCGACGTGGTGGACCGGTGGGGCAACATCATCTCCGCCACGCCCAGCGGCGGCTGGCTGCAGAGCTCACCCACCATTCCGGAGCTGGGCTTCCCGCTCGGCAGCCGGTTGCAGATGTGCTGGCTGGAGGAGGGGCTCGCCTCCACGCTGCGGCCGGGGCGTCGTCCGCGTACGACGCTCAGCCCGACGCTCGTGCTCCGCGACGGCGAGCCGGTGATGGCCTGCGGCACGCCCGGCGGCGACCAGCAGGACCAGTGGCAGCTGCTGTTCCTGCTGCGGCACCTGGCCGGCGGGCAGGAGTTGCAGGAGGCGATCGACGCCCCGACGTGGCACACCGCGAGTTTCCCGGCGTCGTTCTATCCGCGCGAGGTCGAGCCGGGCGTGCTGGTGCTGGAGGACCGGATCGACGCCGACGTGCTGTCCGGCCTGCGCGCCAGGGGCCACACCGTACGCCTGTCCGACCCGTGGAGCCTGGGCCGCATGTGCGCGGTGACCCACGACCCGCGTACCGGGGTCCTGTCCGCCGCGGCGAATCCCCGAGGCGCCCAGGGCTACGCCACAGGCCGCTGACCGACCCTCCCGCCCTCTCTCCCCGTCGATCTTGCACTTGCTGCCCGGGCATAGTCGGCATAACGGGCGCGAGTCGGGCCGAAAGTGCAAGATCAACGAGGGCCGGGACGGGGCGGGGGGAGAGGGCAGGGTTCGTCAGGTGTCGATGCGGGTGATGTTGCGGATCTTGTTGGCGGCGTCCAGGGCGGCCACCTTGTACGCCTCGGCAAGCGTCGGGTAGTTGAAGACGGCGTCCAACAGGTAGTCGACGGTGCCGCCGCAGCCCATCACGGCCTGCCCGATGTGGACGATCTCGGTGGCGCCGGTGCCGAACACGTGCACCCCGAGCAGCCTCCCGTCCTCGGGTGAGACCAGCAGCTTCAGCATCCCGTACGAGTCGCCGACGATCTGGCCCCGGGCCAGCTCCCGGTAGCGGGCGATGCCCACCTCGAACGGGACGGACGCATCCGTCAGCTCCTCCTCGGTCTTCCCGACGAAGCTGATCTCCGGAATGGTGTAGATGCCGATCGGTTGCAGGTCCGACATGCCGCGCGCCGGTTCGCCGCACGCGTGCTGGGCGGCCAGGCGGCCCTGTTCCATCGAGGTGGACGCCAGCGCGGGGAAGCCGATCACGTCACCGACGGCGTAGATGTTCTCGACGGCGGTGCGGTAGTCGGCGTCGACGGTGATCCGGCCCCGGTGGTCGGCGGTGAGCCCGGCCGCCTCCAGCGCGAGGTCGTCGGTCTGCCCCTGCCGGCCGGCGGAGTACATCACCGTGTCGGCGGCGATCTTCTTGCCGCTGCGCAGGACGCAGAGCGCGGCGCTGCGGTGCTTCTCCACGGCGGCCACCTCCTCGCCGAAGCGGAAGGTCACCGACAGGTCCCGCAGGTGGTACTTCAGGGATTCGACGATCTCCTCGTCGCAGAAGTCGAGCATCCGCGGGCGGCGCTCGACCACTGTCACCTTGGTGCCGAGCGCGGCGAACAGGGACGCGTACTCCATGCCGATCACCCCGGCGCCGACGACGACCATGCTGCGCGGGACGGCCTGGAGGTTGATGACGCCGTCGGAGTCGACGATGGTCCGGTCGTCGAAGTCGACGCTGTCCGGGCGGGCCGGGCGGGTGCCGGCGGCGATGACCGCCTTGTCGAAGCTGACCCGGGTCTCCCGGCCGGAGCCGGCGTCCACCCAGACGGAGTGGGCGTCGGCGAACCGGCCGGTGCCGGTGATCAGCGAGACCTTGTTGCGGGCCAGCTGGTTGCGGATGACGTCGGTCTGCCGGGTGATCACGTGCTGGGTGCGGGCGGCCAGGTCGGCGACGGTGATGTCCTCCTTGACCCGGTAGCTGCTGCCGTAGAGGTCGCGCTGGCTGAGCCCGGTCAGGTAGAGGACCGCCTCGCGCAACGTCTTGGACGGCACGGTGCCGGTGTTTATGCACACCCCGCCGAGCATGTCGCGGCGGTCCACGATCGCGACGCGGCGGCCCAGCTTCGCCGCGGCGATCGCCGCCTTCTGTCCACTCGGTCCGGAGCCCAGCACCAGCAGGTCGTAGTCATACACGAGCGCCAGCCTCGCAGGGTCTCGCAACCGGTGCCAGCCGAGACGCCCCCACGAAGATCGAAAACTGCCGTAGGGTGCGCTGATGCGCCGCCCCGTAACCCTGATCATGGTCCTCGGACCGCTGCTCGTCGCCGGGTGCACCACCACTCCCGCCACCCCGGCCGCGACCCCCTCCGCCTCCACTCCGCCGAGCCCGACCGCGCCCGCCGTCGACTACGCCGCCTGGCAGGCGGGGCGGTCGACGCCGGTGGCCGACCCGGTCTATCCGGCCCGGGGCACCGACGCGCTGGACGTCCTGCACTACGACCTCGCGCTGGAGTGGGCGCCGTCGACCACCACCCTCACCGGCACCGCCACGCTGCGGATCCGGCCGGTGAAGGACGCGCCGAACGTGGTTCTCGACTTCATGCCCTACCAGCTCGACAGCGTCACGCTGGACGGCGCGACGGTTCCGGGCGCGGTGGCGAAGGAGAAGCTGACCGTGTCCGCCCCGGTGGTGGCGGACGAGCCGGTGACCCTGGTGGTCACCTACCACGGCCGGCCGAAGACGACCCCGATGCCGTCGCACCGCAAGGACACCGAGGCCCTGGGTCTCACCGTCACCAAGGAGGGCGGCCTCTGGACCATGCAGGAGCCGTTCGGGGCGTTCACCTGGTACCCGGCGAACGACCAGCCGTCGGACGAGGCCCTCTACGACATCCGGGTGACAGTGCCGGCAGGCTGGTCCGCGATCGCCGGCGGCACGCCCGCCGGTCAGTCCGGCACCACGTTCAGCTACCGGAGCACCGACCCGGTCGCGACCTACCTGACCACGCTCGCGGTGGGGAAGTACCAGAAGCTGACCGCGGCGGGGCCGCGCGGCGTGCCGCTGACCTACTGGTACCGCAAGGGCGCGGACGACAAGCTGCTGCCGTACCTGAAGAAGTCCCCGCAGTACCTGGCCTGGCTGGAGAAGAAGTTCGGCCCGTACCCGTTCCCCTCCGGCGGCGTCGTGGTGGTGGACTCGGCGTCGGGCATGGAGACCCAGCAGATGATCACAATGGGCCGGAAGATCGAGAACACCGCGGCCCGCCGGGACCGCTGGGGCAGCGACCTGCTGCACGAGTACGCCCACCAGTGGTTCGGCAACTCGGTCACGCCCACCACCTGGACGGACCTGTGGCTGAACGAGGGCTGGGCGACGTACATCCAGGACCTGTACACCAAGGAGACGCTGAAGCTCAGCGAGGCCAGCCTGGACCGGTACCTGCGCGAGGGTGACGCCGTCCTGCGCAAGAAGCTGGGCCCGCCCGGCCGGCCCGACCCGAAGCGGTTCGCCGAGGGGAACGTCTACCTGTGTCCGGCGGCGATGCTGCGCGAGATCCACCGGACGGTCGGCGACAAGGCGTTCTTCGCGCTGGCCCGCGCCTGGGTCCAGGAGCAGCGCAACACGCCGCAGGACCGGGCCTCGTTCATCGCCTTCGTCAACAAGCAGACCGGCCGGGACTTCACCGCGCTGATCAACGCCTGGCTGGACTCCCCGACCACACCGAAGAAGATCACCCCGAAGAAGATCGGCTGACCCGCCGCGGGGCCCCGCCGGACGGCGGGGCCCCGCGCCGCGTCTCAGCGGCCCTGCAACGAGCGGACGTTGTCGGCGAACGTCCAGCCCTTCGAGCCGTCCCAGTTGACCGACCAGGTCATCAGGCCCTTCAGGCGGCCCTGGTAGGTGTTCCACGCCTGGGCCACCAGTGCCGGGCTCATGTAGCCGCCGCCGGCGCCGACCTGCGCGGGCAGCCCGGGGACCTGACGGTCCAGCGGTACGCGGATGGTGGTGCCCTGCACGACCAGGCCGGTGTCGAGGCAGTTGGTCTGCGCGACGAAACCGGCCACCGTGCCGGCGGGGTACGAGTCACCGGCGCAGCCGTACATCGAGCCGTTGTAGTACTGCATGTTCAGCCACCACAGCCGCCCGTTGTCGGCGTACTTCTTGACGATCGGCAGGTACGCGCCCCAGATCGAGCCGTAGGTGACGCTGCCGCCGGTGACGTACGCGGTCTCCGGCGCCATGGTGAGCCCGAAGCCGGCCGGCATCTGGGCCAGCACCCCGTCGATGATCCGGATCAGGTTGGCCTGCGAGGGGGAGAGCTGGTTGATGTTCCCGCTGCCGGTCAGGCCGGTCTCGATGTCGATGTCGATGCCGTCGAAGTTGTGCCGCTTGAGGATCGGCACGACGGTGGCGACGAACCGGTCGGCGACGGCGCTGGAGCTGAGGTCGATGCCGGCGGTGGCGCCGCCGATGGACAGCAGCACGGTGAGCCCGGCGGCCTTGGCCTGGCACACCTGCGCGGGGGTGGGCACCTTGACGCCGGCGTCCATGCCGTCCTCCCAGAGCACTGTGCCGTCGGCGCGGATGACCGGGAACGCGGCGGTCACCACGTTGTAGCCGTGCCCGGTGATCCGGGAGTCGGTGACCGGGATCCAGCCGAGGCCGGGGTGTACGCCGTTCGCGGCGCCGTCCCAGTTCTCCCAGTAGCCCTGGAGCACCTTGCCGGCCGGCCGGGACCGCAGCGCGCAGGTGTCCCCGCCCGGCGTGGTCGGGCTGGACGACACCGTGGGCGTGGGCGTGGGCGTGGGCGTGGGCGTGGGCGTGGGCGTCCGCGTCGGGGAAGGGGAGGTGGAGGCGGAAGGGGTGGGCGACGGCGGCCGGGTGGTGGGGCTCGGCGACGGCGTGCCGCCGGTGCAGGCGCCGAGGTCGGTCCAGAGCGCCGGTACGGCAGCAGGGGTCCAGCCCGCGCCGGCCGGCGGGGTGTGCGTGACGAGCGCCTGGTAGAGTCGGCCGCCGTAGGTCGCGCGGCTGCCCGCGGTCCAGGTGACGCCCTCGGCCCAGGCCGGCGCGTCACACGCGACGAGCGCGCCGACGGCGCCGGTCGGTGTGGCGGCGGTGGCGGGCAGGGCAGCGGCGGTGGCGGCGAGCAGCGCGACGCCACCGAGCAGAGCGGTCATCCCACGTCCGAGTCGCATGACATACCTCCTCATCGATGCGCCGGAGGCTATCAGTTAACTTTGTTAAGTGTAAATGCGGCGTACCCTGTCACCACCCCGTTCAGGGCATGAAGCAGGAACGAAAGCCGCCGGCGGGCGGCCGGGAAGGACGGCGGCGGACGTGGACGCCAGACGCACCACGGTGCGCGACATGCGCCGGGCCAACAGGTCGGTCCTGCTGACCCGGATCTGGCTGGACGGCCCGCTCAGCCGGCACGAACTGGGCCAGTCCACCGCGCTGAGCCTGGCCAGCGTCAGCAACCTGGTCGGCGAGATGATCAACGAGGGCCTGGTCGAGGAGGCCGGCTCGGTCGAGTCCGACGGCGGCCGCCCCCGCGTGCTGCTGCGCGTCGCGCCCGGCTACGGCTACCTGGTCGGCGCCGACGTCGGCGAGACCCGCGTCCAGGTGGAGTTGTTCGACCTGAGCATGACCGCGCTGGCCAAGGCGGAGTACCCGATCACGGCGGCCGATCCCGACCCCGAGCGGGTCGCCGCTCACCTGCGGCACGGCCTCGCCGCCGTCACCGAGCAGGCGGGCGTCGACCCGGCCGCGGTGCTCGGCTTCGGCGTCGCCGTCGCCGGCACCGTCGAGCGCACCGCCGACGCCGTCGTGCACGCCCAGACGCTCGGCTGGGACGGCGTGCCGCTCGGCGCGATGCTGCGCGCCGGCACCGACGTACCGGTGCACGTGGACAACGGCGCGAAGACGCTCGGCCAGGCCGAGATGTGGTTCGGCGCCGGCCGCGGCGTCCGGCACGCGGTGGTCGCCCTGGTCGGCTCCGGCGTCGGCGCGAGCGTGGTCGCCGACGGCGTCGGCTACCGCGGCGCGCACAGCAGCGCCGGGGAGTGGGGCCACACCACCATCGTGTACGGGGGCCGCCGCTGCCGCTGCGGCAACCTCGGCTGCCTGGAGGCGTACGTCGGGGCGGAGGCGGTGCTGGACCGGTTCCGCCAGGCCAACCGGGGCCGCCCGGCACCCGGCGCGGACGAGGAGACCGCCTTCGGTGAGCTGCTGCGCTCCACCGGCAGCACCGCCGCGAAGGTGATCGACGAGACGGTCGGCTACCTCGGTGCCGGGGTGGCGAACCTGGTCAACCTGTTCAACCCGGAGCGGGTGGTGCTCGGCGGCTGGGCCGGGCTGGCCCTGGGCGAACGGCACCTGCCCGCGATCCGTGAGGCGACCGCGCGGCACGCGCTGCGCCAGCCGTACGCGCAGACCTCGATCGAGCTGTGCCGGCTCGGACCGGACGCGGTCGCGATGGGCGCGGCCACCCTGCCGATGACCCGGCTGCTGCGCGACGGCGGCGTGGCCCGCGACCCGGCCGCCCGCCCGAGTCCGGCGTGGGGGCAAGGCCGGCGCCACTGACCGGCCCGGCCCCCACGCGGTGGCGTCAGCGCTGCCCGCGTACCCGCCGCACGGTGTCGCGGTACCACAGCGCGCTGCGCTTGGGAGTGCGGCGCTGCGTGTCGTAGTCGACCCGGACGATGCCGAACCGCTTGTCGTAGCCGTACGCCCACTCGAAGTTGTCCAGCAGCGACCAGGCGAAGTAGCCGCGTACGTCGGCGCCGGCCGCCCGGGCCCGGGCCACCGCCCGCAGGTGCTCGGTGAGGAAGCCGACCCGGTCGTCGTCGGTGACGAACCCGTCGGCGTCCGGCTCGTCGTCGAACGCGGCACCGTTCTCGGTGATCACCATGGGGGTGCCCGGGTAGTCGCGGTGCAGGCGGACCAGCAGGTCGGTGAAGGACTCCGGCACGATCTCCCAGTCCATCGCGGTACGTGGCAGGTCACGGCGGACCACCCGGCGTACCGGCTTGCCGTCGTCGTCGCGGTCCCGGCCCTGCTCGTCCACGCCGGAGTGCAGCTGCCCGAAGTAGTAGTTGACCCCGAGCACGTCGATGGGGGTGGCGATGACGTCCAGGTCGCCGTCCTCGACGGGGATGCGTACCCCCTCGGCGGCCAGGTCCGCGATCACGTCCTGCGGGTACTCCCCGCGCAGCACCGGGTCGAGGTACAGCCGGTTGGCCAGCCCGTCGGCGGCCCGCGCCGCGTCCCGGTCCGCAGCGCTGTCGGTCGCCGGGTCGGCGGTGGACAGGTTCAGCGTCAGGCCCAGCTCGATCGGGGAGCGGGCCGCCTCGCGCAGCCGCCGCGTCGCCAGCCCGTGCCCGAGCAGCAGGTGGTGGGCCGCGGCGATGCCGTCACCAAGGTTCCGCCGGCCCGGAGCGTGGTCGCCGTAGGCGTACCCGAGCATCGCCGAGCACCACGGCTCGTTGAGCGTGGTCCAGGTGCGGACCCGGTCGCCGAGCGCGGCGAAGACCAGCTCCGCGTAGTCGGCGAACCGGTACGCGGTGTCCCGGTTCGGCCAGCCGCCCGCGTCCTCCAGTTCCTGCGGCAGGTCCCAGTGGTAGAGCGTCACCCACGGCTCGACGCCCCGGCCGAGCAGCTCGTCCACCAGCCGGTCGTAGAAGGCCAGCCCGGCCACGTTCGCCGGGCCGCGCCCGCCCGGCTGCACCCGCGGCCAGGCCACCGAGAACCGGTACGTGTCCAGTCCCAGGTCGGCGATGAGCGCGACGTCCTGCGGCATCCGGTGGTAGTGGTCGCACGCCACGTCGCCGTTGTCGCCGTTCGCCACCGCGCCCGGCACCCGGCAGAACGTGTCCCAGATGGACGGGGTGCGGCCGTCGGAGGCCACCGCGCCCTCGATCTGGTACGACGACGTCGCCACCCCCCACCGGAAGGTCGGCGGCAGCGTGTCGATCGGGTCCGCGCCGGCGACCGGCGACGGGCGGGTGAGATCGGTGTCCATGGTTCTCCTCGCGGGTAGCGGGTGGTGGTGTCGGGCGGGTCAGCGGGACAGGGGCGCGACGGCCGGGTGCAGCCGGCACGCGACGGCCCGCGCCGGGTCGTCGACGCGCGGGGCGCCGAGCACCGGCACCTGCTCGTCGCACCCGTCGAACGCCTTCGGGCAGCGGGGATGGAACGCGCAGCCGGACGGCATGGCGCGCAGGTCCGGCGGGGAGCCGGGGATGCCGGTCAGCTCGCGGCGCGGTCCGTGCAGCGCCGGGAACGAGTGCAGCAACCCCTCGGTGTACGGGTGCAGCGGTTCCCGGTACAGCCGGGCGGCGGGGGCCTCCTCGACGATCCGGCCGCCGTACATGATCGCGATCCGGTCGGAGAACTCGACAAGCAGCGACAGGTCGTGGGTGATGAACAGCACCGCGAAGCCGAGGCGTTCGCGCAGCTCGGCGAGCTGGCCGAGGATCTGCCGCTGCATCACCACGTCCAGCGCGGTGGTCGGCTCGTCCATGATGACCACCTGCGGTTCCAGCGCCAGCGCCATCGCGATCATGACCCGTTGCCGCATGCCGCCGGAGAGCTGGTGCGGGTAGCTGTCCAGCCGGTCGGCGGAGATGCCGACCAGGCGCAGCAGATCCTTGGCCCGGGCCGACCGGCTCGCCGCCGTGCTCTTCGGCTCGTGTGCCCGGATCACGTCGAGCAGTTGGGTGGAGACCTTGTGCACCGGGTTCAGCGAGTTCATCGCGCCCTGGAACACGATCGACGTCTCCGCCCAGCGGAACGCGCGCAGCTTCGCCGGGCTGAGCGTGAGCACGTCGACCGGCGGGCCGTCGGCCGGGTGGTAGATGACCTGGCCGCCGCTGACCACGCCGGGCGGGGGCAGCAGCCGGGTCAGCCCGTAGGCGAGCGTGGACTTGCCGCTGCCGCTCTCCCCGGCCAGGCCGAGCACCTCGCCGCGGTGCAGCGTCAGGTCGACGTCGCGGACCGCCCGGACCGCGTCCGCGCCGACGCCGTAGTCGACGCACAGCCCGCGGATCTCCAGCACCTGGTCGCTCATGAGGTCGCGTCCTCTCGGATGGGGTCCGCCGGCCGCTGCATCGGGACCGGCGCCGGGTTCGGCGCGAGGACCGGGGTGAATCCGACGCGCATCGCGACGGTGCGCCCGTCGGCGGTACGGATCCGGGTCCGGCCGCCGGTGCGCAGCCGAGGGCTGACGAACTCGTCGATGCCGAAGTTGATCAGCGCCAGCGCGGTGCCGAGCAGCGCGATGGCCAGCCCGGCCGGGACGAACCACCACCAGGCGCCCTGCGCCAGCGCCTGCTGTCCCTGCGCCCAGAACAGGATCGTGCCCCAGTTCCACGACGACACCGACGAGACGCCGATGAACGCCAGGGTGATCTCCGACATCACCGCGAAGATGACGGTGCCGACGAAGCCGGAGGCGATGATCGCGGTCAGGTTGGGCAGGATCTCGAAGCCGATGATCCGCCAGGTCCGCTCGCCGGTGGCCCGTGCCGCCTCGACGTAGTCGCGGCGGCGCAACGACAGCGTCTGGGCGCGCAGCACCCGGGCGCCCCACGCCCACGACGTGAGGCCGATGATGAGCGCCACGAGCATGTCGCTGGCCTGGTCGACCAGGGACGTGACGATGATGATCAGCGGCAGCGCCGGGATCACCAGGAACACGTTCGACACCGCCGACAGGCCCTCGTCGGCTGCGCCGCCCAGGTAGCCGGCGGTCACGCCGATGAGGACGGACAGGATCGTGGCGAGCACGCCGGCGATCAGGCCGACCACCATCACGCTGCGCGCGCCGACCAGGATCTGGCTGAAGATGTCCTGCCCGAGGTGGGTGGTGCCGAACCAGTGCCGGGCCGAGGGCGCCTGGAGCACGTCGGCGCTGCGGGCGTCCGGGTCGTACGGCGCGATCCACGGCCCGATCACCGCCAGGAGCACGTACACCCCGAGGACGGCGAGGCCGGTCGCGGCCTTGGCGTTTGCGACGAAGCGGAACCGGCGGCGGCGGGCCCGGGCCGACGGCTGCGCCATCGCCCCCTGGCCGGGGATGACCTGCTCGATGCTGGACGGGGAGAGTGTCATCGCTCAGCTCCTTCGGGTCCGCGGGTCGAGGAGCAGGTACGCCACATCGGCGAGCAGGTTCGCCACCAGCACGGAGATCGTGATGATCAGGAAGATGCCCTGCATCAGCGGGTAGTCCTTCGATCCCACCGCCTGGAAGAGCTGGAACCCCAGACCCGGGTACGAGAAGACGATCTCCACGAGCAGCGTGCCGCCGACGATGAAACCGAGCGACAGCGCGAACCCGGACACGTTGGGAAGCAGCGCGTTGCGGGCGGCGTAGCTGAGCGCCACCCGGCGCTCGGACAGCCCCTTGGCGTGCGCCACGGTGATGTAGTCCTCGCTGGCGACGGTCACCATCATGTTGCGCATGCTGAGGATCCAGCCGCTCATCGACGACACCAGGATGGTCGCCGCGGGCAGGATGCTGTGCTGGATCGCGCTCGGCACGAAGTACGCGTCGAACGCCGGCACCAGGCCCGGCTCGTAGCCGCCGGAGGAGGGGAAGAAGCTGCCCGGTCCGGCGAACAGCGCGATCGCGACCAGGCCCAGCCAGAAGTACGGGATCGAGGACAGGAACGTGGTGGCCGGCAGCAGCCCGTCGATCCACGAGCCGCGCCGCCAGCCGGCGCCGACGCCGAGCGCGGTGCCGAGCAGGAAGCTGACGATCGTGGTGACGCCGACCAGGCCGACCGTCCACGGCAGGCTGCTCCCGATCACCTCCGACACCGGGGCGGGGAAGAACGTGAACGACAGGCCCAGGTCGCCGCGCAGGAGCTGCCCCCAGTAGGCGACGTACTGCTCCCACAGCGAACGGTCGGAGTCCAGCCCGAACAGCACCCGCAGCGACGCGATCGCGTCGGCGCTGATCCGGCCCTGGTTGCGGGAGATCAGCGACTGCACCGGGTCGCCCGGCACCATCCGCGGGATGAAGAAGTTGAGCGTGATCGCCGCCCAGGCGGTGAACAGGTAGAAGGCCACGCGTTGCAGGAGGAACCTCATCGGGCCGCCTCCGTTCCGGCTGCGGCCACGTCGGTTCCGGTCCTCGCCGCCGCCACGGTCTCGGCGTCGTACAGCCAGCAGGCCGCCCAGTGGCCCGGCGCGTCGTCGACCGGGATCGGCGGCGGCAGGTCGGTGGCGCAGCGCGGCATGGCCGCCGGGCAGCGCGGGTGGAACCGGCACCCGGCCGGCGGGCGGATCAGGCTGGGCGGCTCGCCGTGCCTCCGCTCACCCGCCGCCGCGCCGTCGCCGCCCGCGCCGGTGATCCGCTCCGGGTCCGGCGCCGATTCGATCAGCAACCGGGTGTACGGGTGGGCCGGGCGCTGGGTGACCGTCTCGCTGTCGCCGCCCTCGACCATCCGCCCGGCGTACATGACGATCGTCTCGTCGGCGAAGTAGCGGGCCGAGGCGATGTCGTGGGTGATGTAGAGGATCGCCAGGTCGAGCCGGTCCTTGAGGTCCTGGAGCAGGTTGAGCACGCCGAGGCGGATCGAGACGTCGAGCATGGACACCGGCTCGTCGGCGAGCAGCACCTCGGGGTCGGCGCCGAGCGCCCGCGCGATCGCGACGCGCTGGCGCTGCCCGCCGGACAGCTCGTGCGGGAACGCGTCCAGGTAGCGCTCCGGCGGGGCGAGCGCGACCCGGGTCAGCAGGTCGGCCAGCGCCTTCTCCAGCCCGTCCGGCCCGGCCCCGGCGTTGCCGTGGATGCGCAGCGACCGGGTCAGGTGGTAGCGGACCGTGTGCACCGGGTTCAGCGAGGCGAACGGGTCCTGCAGGATCAGCTGCACCCGGCGCACGTACGCCCGGAACCGGCGCCCGCCGCGTACCCGGGTCGATTCGCCGTGCAGCCGGATGTCGCCGGCGGTGCGCGGGTAGAGCTGGGCCAGCAGCCGGGCCACAGTGGACTTGCCCGAGCCGGACTCGCCGACGAGCGCTGTCACCCGGCCACGGCGCAGCGCGATCGATACGTCGTCGACGGCGTGCACCACCGCCGGGGTGCGGGAGAGGAGGTCACGCAGCCGCCGGCGGACGGGGAAGTGCTTGGTCAGGCCGACGGCCTCCAGCACCACCTCGTCGGCCGGCGCCGGTGCGCTCTCGGTCAACGTCATGCCGCATTCCTGTCTGGGGTTGCCGAAGCGAGGGGCGGGCGCCGCCGGCCCGGCCGGGCGATCGTGGCCGGGCCGGCGGCACCGGGTCAGCCGTTGGCCGGCTTGAGGTGCAGCACCACGTCCACCGCGTTGGGCTGGGTGGGCTGGAGCGCGCCGTACGGGTTCGAGTCGTCCGGCCAGCCGGTCCAGTTCTTCGTGCTGTACGCGCCGCCGATGTTGTCCGCGCCGACCGGGATCATCGGCACCTGCTCGACGAAGATCTTCTGCAGGGTGGCCAGCGCGGTGGTACGGGCGGCGTCGTCGGTGGCGTTGGCGTACGACACCAGCGCGTCGGTGGCCTCCTTGCTCTGGAACCGGCCGAAGTTACCCGCCGGGGAGGCGGTGCCGACCGGCTTGAGCACGCGGCCGTCCATGATGGTCCGGTAGATGTCGTACGGCGTGGCGCCGCTCTCGGTCCACCGGAACGTGGCCTCGAAGTTGCCCTGCTCGACGTTGCGGAACCAGGCGTCCTGGTTGGCCTTGTCGACGGTGGCCGCGATGCCGATCTTCGCCAGGTTGCCCTTCACGATCTCCAGGCTGGTCTGGTAGTCGGACCAGCCGGCCGGGTCGGTGAGCCGGATCGTGACCGGCTTGCCGCTGCGGTCCTTCAGCGTGTTGCCGTCGAGCTTGTAGCCGGCGCCGGTGAGCAGCGCCTTGGCGCCCTCGACGTCGACCTTGTGCTCCTGGCCCTTGTACTCGGGTGCGATGAACGAGTCACCGGCCGGGCTGGGCAGGCCGGTCACGCTCTTGACCTCGGGGTGGAAGTAGCCGGCCTCGGCGGTGGTGAAGATGTCCGCCCGGTCGATCACCATGTTCATCGCCTTGCGCAGCGTCGGGTCGTCGAACGGCTTCTTCGTGGTGTTCAGGTAGAGGCCGTGGATGCCCAGCACCGGCGGCGCCCACATCTTGTGGTTCTTCTGGTCCTTCGCCACGAACACGGTCTGGTAGTTCGGGATGAAGACGAAACTCCACTCCGACTCGCCGTTGGCGAGCGCGGTGGTCTGCGCGCTGTTGTCGGTGTACGACGTGTACCGCAGCTCCTTGACCTTCGGCGCGTCCTGCCAGTAGCCGCTGTCGCGTACCGCGAGCGTCATGCTCGCCGGGGTGAACGACTTCAGCGTGTACGGGCCGCTGCCGACCGGCTGCTTCACCGGGTCGGTGGCCGGGTCGGCGATCTTCTCCCACAGGTGCTTCGGCACGATCGGCACCCGCCACAGCACCTTCTGCTGGTTGACGAACTGCGGGCTGGCCATCGAGATGGTGACCTCGTTGCCGCTGGCCACGGCGTCGGTGTACGGCACGCCCTGGTCGTTGAGGGCCGGGAACTTCTTCACCAGGTTGTAGGTGAACGCGACGTCCTCGGCGGTGACCTTCTGCCCGTCGGACCAGGTGGCGTTCTCCCGGATGGTCACCTTGACCGTCTTGTAGTCCGACGACCACTCGGCCTTGGTGGCCAGCCACGGCTTGAACGGCTCGGCCGGCTTGACCGGGTTCCACATCATCAGCGGCTCGTAGATCTGCCAGCGGTAGCCGAGCGACGCGGCGGCCGAGGTGGTGAGGAACGGGTTGTTGTTCTCCGCCTGCGGGCCGTTGGGCATGCCGACGTTCAGCACTGTCGCGGCCTGGCCGCTCTTCTTGTTGGCGTTCGGGCTGTCGCCGCAGGCGGCGGCGCCGGTGACCATCGCGCCGGCCAGCGCGAGGGCGAGGAGTTGCCGTCTTCTCATGGAGGTCTCCCTCGGTGGTCCCGCATTCGTCGGGCGGGATGTGGTGGATGGAGGGTGTGCGGTGGTGCCACCGGCGGGCGGGCCCGCCGGCGTGGTCGCCGGTACGGCGGGGGGTGGGGTCAGGTGTCGCGGGTGCCCGTCGGCTCCCGCGCGTCTGTCGAGTCCGGTGCGGTCGGGTCGCTTGTGGTCGTCGAGTCGCGGGCGGTGAAGCCGGTGGGGATGACGGTCGGGGTGTCCGGCAGCGGCGTGCCGGCGAGGTGGCCGATGAGCAGGCGGGCCGCGGCCGTACCCATCTCCCGCAGCGGTTGGCGCACGGAGCTCAGCGGAGGGTGGGTGTGCCCGGCCAGCGGAAGGTCGTCGAAGCCGACCACCGCCACGTCCTGCGGGACGCGCCGCCCGGCGTCGCGCAGCGCCTGCAACGCCCCGGCCGCCGACAGGTCGTTGTGTGCGAAGACGGCGTCGAACGGTACGCCGTCGGCGAGCAGCCGCCGCACCGCCGCGCGCCCGCACTCGAAGGTGAAGTCGCCCTCCACCACCCGGTCCGGCTCGACCGGCACGCCCGCGTCGGCGTAGGCGCCGGCGAACCCGGCGAGCCGTTCCCGGGTGCAGCCGAAGCGGCGCAGGCCGGTGACGACGAGCGGCCGGCGCCGGCCGAGTGCCAGCAGGTGCGTGGCGGCGGCCCGCGCGCCCGCCTCGTTCGTGGTCCGCACCGACGGGAAGCCGGGCTGGTGGCCCCGGTCGTCGATGAGGATCACCGGCAGGCCGCGCCGGTGCAGATCGGTGATGTAGTCGAGCGTCCCCTCGGGTTCGACCACGAGCAGGCCGTCGAACGACTTGGCCGAGACCTGGGAGGCGAACCGGCGCATCGACTCGTCGCCGTGGGTGCAGGTGAACAGCAGCATGCCGTAGCCGGCGGCCTCGACCACGTCGGCCGCGCCCTGGAGCACCTCGCCCATCCAGGGCCAGGTCAGCGCCGGGACCAGCATCCCGACCACCCGGGTACGGCCTCGGGCCAGCCCGACCGCGCGGGCGCTCGGCACGTACCCGAGGTCGCTGATCACGGCGCGGACCCGGTCGGCGGTGCGCATGTGCACCTCGCCCTTGCCGTTCAGCACCCGGGAGACCGTCGTCTTGCTCACCCCGGCGCGGGTGGCGACGTCGGCGATGGTGATCGGCACGTGACGCTCCCGGGTCGCAGGGATGAGCGGGGTGTTTCGGAACCGGTTGCG
The DNA here is from genome assembly GCF_024519755.1 of Micromonospora sp. Mcm103. Classification (NCBI taxonomy): domain Bacteria; kingdom Bacillati; phylum Actinomycetota; class Actinomycetes; order Micromonosporales; family Micromonosporaceae; genus Micromonospora; species Micromonospora sp. Mcm103. The sequence goes on along the minus strand of NZ_JALJRJ010000020.1, from coordinate 9,161 downwards.
GAAGCGGTTCCGTGGCAGTCAATCCAAGTGGCGCGGCTCACGTCAATCACAGATGAGTAACGATGTACTGCTAAGTTCGAGCCTTGAAAAAAGTGCCCGGGCTGCGTCTCCGCCGATTACGGCGATGAGCAGGGTCGATGCCTTGGTTCTCCGTCGACGGCAGTCCGAAATGGACGCTCAGGGGCGGGCGTACACGTCCCCGGAGTTGGCCTCGTCCGGCAGCGTGCGCAGGTACGCGGCCACAGCGGCGGCCTGACGCCAGCCGGGCAGCGCGAACTCCATCTCGTCACCGATCGCCACGGTGAACCGGGTGAAGCCGAGCGCGGTGAGCCGGTCCAGGCAGCGCGCCGCCGCCACCCGCGCGATGGTGGTGAACTCGAACGACAGCGCCGGGACCGGCCGGCTCAGCCCGGCCAGTACGGCGTCCTCGAAGCCCTCCACGTCGATCTTCACGAACGCCGGAACGCCGTACGCGGCCACGAGTACGTCCAGCGTGGTGCCGGGCACCACGATCTGCGCGTCCCAGGTCTCGCCCGCCCAGCCGGGCGCCCCGTCGGCGGCGCGGACGAACCCGGGGGAGGCGGTGGAGACCGTCGGGTTGGCCGAGTTCACGTGCAGTCGCACCGGCCCGGCGGTACGCCCGCAGGCCGCCTCCACCACTGTCACGCCGTCGTCGCCCGCGTGCATCTCGCGCAGTACCCGGGCGCACAGCGGCTGCGGCTCGACCGCCACCACGCGCGCACCGAGACGGCGGAAGCTGCCCAGCCGGTCGCCCACGTGCGCGCCCACGTCGAAGACCAGGTCGCCGGCGCGGACCAGCGGGGCGTAGAACGCGTCGAGGGCGGCCTCGCGTGCCGGGTCGCCGTGATAGAAGTCCAGCGACCGGCGCAGACCGGACATCGCCGGGTCCGCCTTGAGCGCCTCGATCACCCCGTCCCGCACCCCTCGACGCTAGCCAGCGCCGCGCTGGTGCGAGCCGCATTCGCATCCTTCCCGCCGCCGAGGTGGGGCGATCACCCCATCCTCCTAGGATGCCGTAAGGGTGGCGAGGCCGGTCGCTCACGGCGAACAGGGAGCTGGCCGCCACCACGGGAAGGGGGCTGGTCTCGCGGCCAGCTGGGGCCTCATTGCGGCTGCGGCGCTGACGTTCGCGCTTCAGACGCGCGCCTCCGGGCTCGCGCTCGGGACCTGCGCGATCTTGGTACGAAAAGGCCCTCAGGGGGGCCACTTCGTACCAAGATCTTCATGCCGTCCCGCGTCGCGGGACACTGGTCCCGGTGGCCGAGATCGTGGCGGGTCGTCCTCGGCCGCGAACGTCAAGTCGCCGTGCGACCGTGGTGCGACTGGAACGCCATGGGTGCCAAACAGGGCCGGAGACACCCATGGCGTGCCAGTGGCCGGTGAATCCCCCGTGGCGGGGAGAGGTGGACGGGCGCAGGGGAACGGCCGCGCCGACGGTCGGCCCGTCGGCCACGTCGACTGTTGACGGTCAGCCGCGCCTATTGCTGACGGTCAGCCCTGCCGACCGCCAGCGGTCAGCCGGAACGGCGAGGCGGCCGGACCGCCTACGCGGTTACGGCGTTTCGACGACCTCCTGGCCGAGCGGCCACAGCGCCGCCGGGACCAGCTTGAAGTTCGCCACCCCGAACGGGATGCCGATGATCGTCACGCAGAGCGCGATGCCGGCGAGGATGTGCGACAGGGCCAGCCACCAGCCGGCCAGCACCACCCAGAGCACGTTCGCCAGGCCGGAGGGCAGCCCGGCGCCCGGCTTGCGCACGATCGTGCGGCCGAACGGCCACAGCGAGTACGACGCGAGCCGCAGCGAGGCCACGCCGAAGGGGATGGTGACGACGAGGACGAAGCAGATCAGGGCGGCGATGCCGTAGCCCAGGGCCAGGACGAAGCCGCCGCCGAAGACGAGCCACAGCAGGTTCAGCAGAAAGCGGATCACCACTCGATGATCCCTCGCGTCCGCAAGCGCGTGGCGGCGTGGGAATACCGGCGTGAGTGCCGGGTAGAGGAGGGCGTGATCGAGCCCGAGCCCTCGTGCCTGTGGTGCCCGGGCAGGCGGGCGGTGCGGTGACCCCCGTGGCTCCGGCGGCGCGCCGCGAGATCCGGGAGGCGTACGAGCGGCTGCGCCGGTACTTCATCGTGGCTCTCCAGGCCGGTCTGGCCGCCGGTCTGGCCTGGTACGTGGCGAGCACGCTGCTCAAGAACCCGCAGCCGCTGTTCGCGCCGGCGGCTGCGGTGGGCACCATCGCCGCGGCGATCGGCAACCGGATCCGCCGTACCGCCGAACTGCTCGGCGGTGTGATCGTCGGCGTGCTGGTCGGCGACCTGATCATCAAGCTGATCGGGGCCGGTCCGGTGCAGACCGGCCTGGTGGTCGCGCTGGCGATCTCGCTGGCGGTGGTGATCCGGGGCAACGGCGCCGTGATGGTGCAGGCCGGCAGCACCGCTGTGCTGCTGGGCACCGTGGAGCCCAACGCGCCCGACCTGGCCGTGCCGCGTACCGCGAACGCGCTGGTGGGCGGCGCGGTGGCGGTGGTGGTGGCGCTGCTGCTGTTGCCGTTGAACCCGGTCCGGGTGGTGCACCGCGCGGCCGGGCCCACGCTGGACCTGTTCGCCAACGAGCTGACGGCCACGGCGAACGCGCTCACCGCCCGGGACGCCGGGGAGGCCGAGGGGGCGCTGCGTCGCCTGGAGGCGGCCGAGGTCGAGCGGAAACAGACCACCGAGATCGTCGCGGCGGCCCGCGAGGTGACGTCGCTGTCACCGTGGCGGTGGCGGCGACGGGCCCAGTTGCGCCGCTACGAGAACGCGGGCGCCCACCTGGAGTTGGCGTACACGAACAGCCGCAGCATGGTGCGCCGGGTGGTGGCGTTGCTGGAGGCCGGGGAGCCGGTTCCGGCGGCCCTGCCGGCCGGGGTCGAGGCGTTCGGGCAGTCGCTGCGGCTGCTGCACCGGGACTTCCTGGCCGGGCGGCCGCCGGACATCGCGCGGGCGCGGGCGCGGGACGCCGCGCGGGAGGCCGGCCGGGCGCGTGCCGCCGGTCTGGGTTTCTCCGGCACGATCGTGGCCTCGCAGCTGCTCATCGTGGTCGGCGAGTTGCTCCGGGCATCGGGCATGACCAAGATCGAGGCGGACCGGATGGCCGGCGTCTGCGAGCATCGCCCGGACTCCCGTCCGGACCCAAACGACCGTTAAGCTTCGGGGTGTGGGAATCGAGGAACTGTACCCCGCTGGGCGTCTCGTCGCGGCCCAGCGCGCCACCGCCGCGGCGGGCCTGGACGCGCTGCTGCTCACCCCGGGTTCCGACCTGCGCTACCTGACCGGCTACGACGCCCGCGAGGGGGAGCGGCTGACCTGCCTGGTGCTGCCCGCCGAGGGCGAGCCGACGCTGATCGTGCCGGTGCTGGAGCGGCCGGACGCCGAGGCCGCGCCCGGCACCGGGTACCGGATCGTCGACCACGCCGACGGCACCGACCCGTGGCCGCTGGTGCGCGCGGCGCTGCCCGGCCCGGTCCGCGCCGTCGGGCTGGCCGACCGGATGTGGGCGCAGCAGGTCCTCGCGCTGCGCGACGCGCTGCCCGGCGCGGCCCAGCGGCTCGCCTCCGACGTGCTGCGGGAGATGCGGATCCGCAAGTCGCCGGCCGAGGTGGCGGCGCTGGCCGAGGCGGGCGCCGCGATCGACGCGGTGCACCTGCGGATGGGGGAGTGGCTGCGCCCCGGCCGCACCGAGCGCGAGGTCGCCGCCGACCTCGCCGCCGCGATCCGGGCGGCCGGGCACGCCGCCGTCGACTTCGTCATCGTCGCGGCCGGGCCGAACGGCGCGAGCCCGCACCACGGCATCTCGGACCGCCCGATCGGCGCCGGCGAGCCGGTGGTGGTCGACATCGGCGGCACGATGCCGTCGGGCTACCGCTCCGACTGCACCCGCACGTACGTCGCCGGCGGTCCCGCCCCGGCCGAGTTCGTGGACTACTACGCGGTGCTGTGGGAGGCGCAGCGCGCCGCCGTGGCCGCCGTCGCGCCGGGTGTGACCGCCGAGGCCCTCGACGCGGTCGCCCGCGACGTCATCGCCGCCGCCGGTTTCGGCGACGCCTTCCTGCACCGCACCGGTCACGGCATCGGCCTCGACGGCCACGAGGAGCCGTACGTGGTGACCGGTAACCCCCGGCCGCTTCAGGCCGGCATGGCTTTCTCGGTCGAACCCGGGATCTACCTCGCCGGGCGGCACGGAGCCCGGATCGAGGACATCGTCGTCTGCACGACGGACGGCGGGCAACGGCTCAACACCACCCCCACGGAGCTCATCGCGCTATGAACGTCGACCGGATCCTGCCCACCGACGAGGCCCACGACCTGCTGGACCTCGCCACCGAACTCGCCGACCGGGAGCTGGCTCCGGCCGCCGCCGGTTTCGAGGCCCGCGCCGAGTTCCCCCGGGAGGTGCTGCGCACCCTGGGCCGGGCCGGCCTGCTCGGCCTGCCGTACGCGGAGGAGCACGGCGGCGCGGCGCAGCCGTACGAGGTGTACCTCCAGGTTCTGGAGATCCTCGCCAGCCGGTGGCTGGCAGTGGCCGAGGCGGTCAGCGTGCACACGCTGTCCTGCTACCCCTTGGCCCAGTTCGGCACGGACGAGCAGCGCAAACTGCTGCCGGACATGATCGGCGGGGAGCTGCTCGGTGCGTACTGCCTCTCCGAGCCGCAGGGTGGCTCGGACGCGGCGGCCCTGACCACGCGGGCGGTGCGCGACGGCGACGCGTATGTGGTGACCGGCACCAAGGCGTGGATCACCCACGCCCGGGTGGCCGACTTCTACAACATCTTCTGCCGCACCGGCGGTCCCGGCCCGAAGGGCATCTCCTGCCTGCTGGCCGACCGGTCGACGGCGGGCATCCACCCGCAGGCCGCCGAGCGCACCATGGGCCTGCACGCCTCGCCGATCGCGCAGATCGCCTTCGACGACGCCCGGGTGCCGGCGGAGCGGCTGATCGGCGGCGAGGGCGCCGGGTTCACCATCGCGATGTCCGCGCTGGACTCCGGCCGCCTGGGCATCGCCGCGTGCGCGGTGGGCCTGGCCCAGGGCGCGCTGGACTACGCGGTCGGCTACGCCCGGGAGCGCCGCCAGTTCGGCCGCGCGATCATCGACTTCCAGGGGCTCGGGTTCAACCTGGCCGACGCCGCCACCCAGATCTCCGCCGCGCGGGCGCTCACGCTCGCCGCCGCGCGGCTGCGCGACGCCGGCCGCCCGTACTCGATCGAGGCGGCCAAGGCGAAGCTGTTCGCCACTGACGTGGCGATGCGGGTGACCACCGACGCGGTGCAGGTGCTCGGCGGCGCCGGGTACGTCGCCGACCACCCGGTCGAGCGGTACATGCGGGAGGCCAAGGTGCTCCAGATCGTCGAGGGCACCAACCAGATCCAGCGTCTGGTCATCTCGCGTGCGCTGGCGAAGGGCTAGCCTGTCGCGGTGACCTTCCCCCGGATCACCGTGGACCCCGACGTCATGGGGGGTGCGCCCTGCGTCCGGCAGTCGCGCATCCCCGTGGCCACCCTGCTGGCCATGATGGCCGAGGGCATGTCCGTCACGGACATCCTCACCGACCTGCCGTTCCTGGACGAGGAGGACATCGCGGAGGTGCTGAACTACGCCGCGGACGCGGTGCGCGACCGGACGGCGCGCTGAGCGTCACCACGGCGGGCCGGGTACGGCGTGGGAGCGCTTTTCCGGCTACTGTGCAGCGCGTGGAGGAGATCGACCGTGCCATCGTCGCCGCGCTGACCGGGGACGGTCGGCTGTCGTACACGGATCTGGCCGAGCGGGTGGGCCTGTCGGTGTCGGCCGTGCACCAGCGGGTCCGCCGGCTGGAGCAACGCGGGGTGATCAAGGGGTACGCCGCGCGGGTGTCGTTCGAGGCGCTGGACCTGCCGCTGACCGCGTTCGTGGCGATCCGGCCGTTCGACCCGTCCCAGCCGGACGACGCGCCGGAGCGGCTGGCGCACCTGCCCGAGATCGACTCGTGCTACTCGGTGGCGGGGGAGGACTTCTATCTCCTGCTGGTGCGGGTGGCCGGCCCGGCCGACCTGGAGCGGGTGCTGCAGGAGATCCGTACCGCCGCGAACGTCACCACGCGCACGACAGTGGTGTTGTCCACGCCGTACGAGAACCGGCCGCCGAAGATCAGTGGCGAGCTGACCGGCCGGGGTCGTCCCCGCCCGTCGGCGGAGCCGGCAGGTTCCACCGCCTGAGCACCCGCCGGCCGTGCTCGTGCCCGAGCACGCTGAGCGTGGCGGTGTCCAGCCGCAGCAGCGCCCCGGCCGAGGGCGGCAGCCCGATCCAGCGCGCCCCGAGCACGCGCAGGCTGTGCCCGTGCCCGACGAGCGCGACGTCGCCCTGTTCCAGCAGCGGCGCGATCCGGTCCAGCACGCGGTCCAGGCGGTCGCCCACCTGCTCCGGTGACTCGCCGCCGGGGCCGCCGTCGGTCCAGATCGACCAGCCGGGCCGGTCGGCCTGGATGTCCGCGGTGGTGCGGCCCTCGTACTCGCCGTAGTTCCACTCGGCCAGGTCCGGCTCGATCGCGTCGACGGTGAGCCCGGCCAGGGCGGCGGTGCGGGTGGCCCGCTGCCGGGGGCTGGACAGCACCCGGGCGAAGCGCCGGCCGGCGAGCAGCGGGGCCAGCGCGCCGGCCTGCCGTTCGCCGTCGGGGGTCAGGTCCAGATCGGTGTACGAGGTGTGCCGGTGGGCGGCGCTCCAGCTGGTCTCGCCGTGCCGGATCAGCAGGATCTCGTTCACCGGCCCAGTCAACCACGCCGGGGCGGGCCCGGCCCGCCGCCGACGGTTAACCGGGGAAGCGGGCGCTAGCGGGCCGCCGGCGTGGGTTCGGTCAGGCCGTCGCGTGCCGGGACCGGCCGGCCGGACGCCCGTTCCCGGGCGCGTGCGTCGCCGGGGCGCAGTTGCAGGACCGCGACGGAGGCCAGCACCAGCGCGCCGCCGGCGAGCTGCGCGGGGGTCAGGGCCTCGCCGAGGGTGAGCGTGGCCAGCGCGGCGGTGACCACCGGTTCGAAGGTGGACAGGATGGCCGCGGTCGACGGACCGGTCCGCTTCAGCCCGGCGAAGAACGCCAGCATCGCCACGACCGTGGAGATCACGGCGATGGCGGCCAGCCAGAACCATCCCCGCCACCCGAAGCTCAGGTCGACGCCGCCGGTGACCAGGGCGCGAGCGCCGAGGGTGCCGGCGGCACCCGTCATCACCAGCGCCGACAGCGCCACGGGTGCCAGCCGGTGCACGACGGTGTCGGAGACCAGGATGTAGACCGTGTAGGTGACGGCGGCGGCGAAGGCCAGCAGCGCCCCGAGCGGATGGAAGCCCGCGCCACCGGCGCCGAGCAGGACCAGCAGCGTTCCACCCGAGGCGGCCACCAGCGCCGCACCGCGTCTGGGGCTGAGCCGGTCCCGGCCGAGCAGGACCGCCGCCACCGTCACCAGGACCGGGTACGTGTAGAGGATCAGCGCCAGCAGGGACGCGTCCATCAGTTCGAGCGCGGAGAAGTACAGGCTCGCCTGTGTGGCGTACCCGATCGCGCCCAGCCCGAGGGCGACGGCCACCACCCGCCCGCGCCTCGTCGCCGGCCGCACACCGCCGTCGTCGCCCGGCGCCGCGCGGCGCCGGGCCGGCCGGGTGAGCAGGACGAGCCCGAGCAGTACGGCGGCCAGGCCGAAACGCACCAGCAGCAGAGCCGTCGGGGAGACACCGGCGTCGTACGCGAGCTTGCCGAAGACGGCCATCGCGCCGAAACAGGCGGCGGACAGGAGACACAGCGCGGCACCCACGCGCCAAGGATCACCGGTGCCGACTGCTCGGGTCCAGCGATGAATTCCGCAGGTGAATCATTAGGATTCCCGCATGATCGAGCTGGACCTGCGGCGGTTGCGTTTCCTGCGGGAGTTCGAGGAGCGCGGCACGATGGCCGCTGTCGCCGCGGCTCTGGGCTACAGCCCGTCGACTGTGTCGCAGCAGCTGGCCCTGCTGGAGAAGGAGGCGGGTGTCCGGCTGCTGGGCCGGGCGGGCCGCGGCGTACGGCTCACCGAGGCCGGGCACGTGCTCGCCCGGCACGCCCGGGTGCTGCTGTCGGCGGCGGAGGCGGCGGAGGCCGACCTGGCCGCGCTCGACGGTGACGTCCGGGGGAGCGTACGGGCGGGCGGCCTGCAATCGGCGGCGCGCCGCCTGCTCGTGCCGGCCGTGGCCCGGATGAGAGCCGAGCACCCGCGGGTGCGGGTGGAGATCTTCGAGCTGGAACTCGAACAGTCCCTGCCGGGCCTGCGGCTGGGCGCCGTCGACCTGGTCATCGGCGACGAGTACGACAGTCAGCCCCGCCCCCGCCCGGCGGGGCTCCGTTTCACGCTCCTGCTCGAGGAGCCCTTGCGGCTCGTGCTTCCCGCCGCGCATCCCCTCGCCGGGACCGGGGGACACGTCGCGGTCGCCGACCTGCGGTCCGAGGTGTGGACGGCCTCCGCCGAGGGCACCGGGCACCACGCCATGGTGGTCGGGACGTGCCGCCGTCTCGGCGGCTACGAACCGGACCTGCGGCACCGGTCCAGCGACGCGGACGTGCAGCTGGAGCTGGTCCGGGCCGGGGCGGCGGTCGCCCTGATGCCGGCGCTGGCCCTGCCCGGGGACGACCCGGCGCTGGCGGTGCGGGGCATCGCCGAGACCGCTCTCCGGCGCCGCCTGGTGGCTGTCACCCGGGGCACGCCACCGGCGCCCGCCCTCACCGCGTCCGCGACCTGAACCGGTAGGCACACACTTTCAACCTATTATCCTAGGACGCCCTACGCGATGTGCGCCGGTCAACGGCGTTTGACACGACACGCACCGGGGACGCGACAAGGGCAAGGCGCAGCCGGACGAGGGAGGGCGACATGAGCTTCACCGACAAGGCGAAGAACAAGGCCCAGGAGATGAGCGGCATGGCCAAGGAGCGGATCGGCGACGTGACCGACAACGAGCGGTTGCGGGCCGAGGGCGCCTCCGAGCAGAGCACGGCGCGGGCCCGGCAGGCCGGGGAGCACGCCAAGCAGGCGGGCCGCGACGTCAAGGACGCCTTCAACAAGTGAGTACGCGAACGGCGGGCCACCTCATCGCTGAGGTGG